>NZ_JBWKER010000006.1:2160-81306 GCF_056435345.1 Kitasatospora sp. NPDC043950 | reverse complement strand
GCCCCCTCCCCCCCCCCCCCCCCCCCCCCTCCCCCCCCCCCCCACCACCACCCCCCCCCCCCCCCCCCCCCCCCCCCCCCCCCCCCCCCCCCCCCCCCCCCCCCCCGCTCCGCTGCTCAGGCCTTCTTGGCGCACTCCGCGCAGGTGCCGAAGATCTCCAGGGTGTGCGCGATGTCGCTGAACCCGTGCTCCGCGGCGACCGCGTTGGCCCAGCGCTCCACCGCCGGGCCCTCCACCTCGACGGTGGCGCCGCAGTGCCGGCACACCAGGTGGTGGTGGTGCCCGCTGCTGCACCGGCGGTAGACGGCCTCGCCGTCGGCGGTGCGCAGCACGTCCACCTCGCCGGCGTCGGCGAGCGACTGGAGGGTGCGATAGACCGTGGTCAGACCGACGGAGTCCCCGCGGTGCTTGAGCATGTCGTGGAGCTCCTGCGCGCTGCGGAAGTCCTCGATCTCGTCCAGGGCCGCCGAGACGGCGGCACGTTGCCGGGTCGAGCGGGCGCGCGGCGACGGGCCTGCGGTGGTCACCGTGGGTCCTCCTGGGGTGGTGGGCGTCTCGCACCTCATTGTGCCAGCCCCGCCCCCCGCTCCGGAGTGATCGCGTCGGAGGAACCGCGGCCCGGGAGTTGCCCCGGGATCTGTCCCGGGGACTGCCCCGGGAATTCTTCCGGGAGTTGACCCGGGAACTGTTCCGGCAGGGCGACGTCGCAGACCTTCGGTCCGGGGTCCGCGACGCCCCTGCGGTGGCGCCGCCGGGCGAGCGGCGCGGCGAGCAGGCTGAACACCGCGAAGACCGCGATGGCGAGCAGCACGATGGCCGGGCCGGAGGGCACGTTGAGGTGGTAGGAGCCGGTGACGCCGGCCAGCGAGACCACCACGCCGAGCGCGATCGAGGCCGCCTGGGTGGCGGCGAACGACCGGGTGAGCTGCTGGGCGGCGACCACCGGGACCACCATCAGGGCACTGACCAGCAGCAGCCCGACCACCCGCATCGCGACGGTGACGGTGACGGCGGCCATCACCGCGAGCAGCAGGTTGAGCGTGCGCACCGGCAGGCCGGTGACCCGGGCGAAGTCCTCGTCCTGGCAGATCGCGAAGAGCTGTCGGCGCAGGCCGACGGTGACCGCGACGACCACCGCGCCGAGCACCGCGATGGTGATCAGGTCGGTCGGGGCGACGGTGAGGATGGAGCCCCACAGGTAGCTCTCCAGCGAGCCGGCGCCGGCCTGGGCGGAGAGCGAGACGAGCAGCTTGCCGCAGGCCATGCCGCCGTAGAAGAGCATCGCCAGGGCGATGTCGCCGCGCTGGTTGCCGCGCGAGCGGACCAGTTCCATCGTGACGGCGCCGAGCACGCAGACCAGCACGGCCATCCAGACCGGGCTGGTCTGGAAGATGAAGCCGAGGCCGACGCCGGTCATCGCGACGTGTCCCATGCCGTCGCCCATCAGGGCCTGCCGGCGCTGCACCAGGTAGATGCCGACGGCCGGTGCGGTGATCCCGACCAGGACGGCGGCGAGCAGGGCGCGCTGCATGAAGTCGTAGGAGAGCATCTCGGTCATGCCAGCAGCCTCGGCGGGGTGTGGTCGGCGTGCGGGTGGACGTGGTCGTGGCCGGGCAGCGCGTGCAGGCCGGTGTTGGGCACGGGCGGGCCGTCGTGCGCGACGCAGCCGTCCCGCAGCACCACGGCGCGGTCGATCAGCGGTTCCAGCGGCCCGAGTTCGTGCAGCACGAGGAGGACGGCGGCGCCGCGGGCGACCTCGGCGCGCAGGGTGTCGGCGAGCACCTGCTGGCTGGCGGCGTCCACGCCGGCCATCGGCTCGTCCATGATCAGCAGGTCGGGGGTGCCGACCAGGGCGCGGGCGATCAGCACCCGCTGCTGCTGGCCGCCGGACAGGTCGGCGACGCCGTCCCCGGCCCGCTCCAGCATGCCGACGGCGGCCAGCGCGCGGTCCACCGCCGCGCGGTCCCGGCGGCGGAACGGCAGCAGCCGGTGCTGCGGCAGCCGCCCGGTGGAGACCACTTCGCGCACGGTGGCCGGCACGCCGGAGGCGGCGGTGGTGCGCTGCGGGACGTACCCGATCCGGTGCCAGGCGCGGAAGCCGGCGTACGGGATGCCGAACAGCTCCAGCGTGCCCTGCCCCAGCGGGACGGAGCCGATCACGGCCTTGACGGTGGTGGACTTGCCGGAGCCGTTGGCGCCGAGCAGGGCGACCACCTCGCCGGGCTGGACGGTGAGGTCGACGCCGCGCAGCACCGGCCGACCGCCGCGCGAGGCGACGGCGTCGCGGAGGCGGACGGCCGGGGGTATCGGGTGGGTCATGGTGCTGTCGTCCCGTCAGCTGGTGGGGGTGCCGGTCGTGGTGGGAGTGGTGCCGGTCGCGGCGGGGGTGGCGCCGAGGGCGGCCTGGAGGTTGGCCAGGTTCTGCTTCATGACCGAGAGGTAGTCCTCCTTGCCCGGGTCCTTGACGCCCTCCAGCGGGTCCAGTACGGCGGTCTTGAGGCCGAGGTCCTTGGCGACGGTGTCGGCGAGCTTGGGGCTGACCAGGGTCTCGAAGAAGATCGTGGTGACGCCGTTGTCCTTGGCGGCCTTCTGCACCTCGGCGAGGCGGGCCGGGGTGGGCTCGGACTCGGGGTCGACGCCGTTGATGGCGACCTGGGTGAGGCCGTAGTGGTCGGCGAGGTAGCCGAAGGCGGCGTGGCTGGTGACGAAGGTCTTGGACTTGGCGTCCTTCAGGCCGTCCCGGAACTCCTGGTCCAGCGCCGTCAGCCGACCGACCAGGTCGTCGGTGTTCTTGCGGTAGTCGTCGGCGTGGGCCGGGTCGGCCTTGGCGAACCCGTCGCCGACGCTCTTGGCGATCGCCGCGTAGCGGGTCGGGTCGAGCCAGATGTGCGGGTCGCCGGCCGGGCCGTCGTGCTGGTGGCCGTCGGCCTCGGTGCCCTCGTCGAGGTGGTGGTCGACCAGCGGGCTGGCGGCGGTGGCGTCGATCTTGTACTTGGCCGAGGACTGGCCGACGGCCTGGTCGACGGTGGGCTGGAGGCCCTTGAGGTAGATGATCGCGTCGGACTTCTGGACGGTGGCGACCTGCTTGGCGGTGAGCTCCAGGTCGTGCGGCTCGACGCCGGCCGCGGTGAGGTCGGTGACCGCGACATGCTCCTTGCCGATCTGCTGGGCCAGGTACTCCATCGGGTAGAAGGAGGCGACGACCTTCAGCTTGCCGTCGGCGCTCTGGGCGCTGCTGCTGCCACCGCAGGCGGTCAGGACGAGGGAGGCGGTGAGGGCGGTGGCGGCGATGGCTATGGAGCTGCGGGTACGTCGTCCGATCATCATGACAATCATTCTCATCTTATCTGGAAATGATTGTCAACTCACTCGGACGGGTGAACGGCAGGTAGCCGTGGCTGGGAGGGGCCGGACGATACCGATTTGAACCCCGTACCCATATGGCCGGTAACCTGAGGTATTCGGGTACGCGCAACCAGCCGTGCCCTGACCGTGCCGTACGTACTGAAGAGAGCACTGTGGCCGCCGACAAGATCGACACGATCGTCAGCCTGAGCAAGCGCCGTGGCTTCGTCTACCCCTGCAGCGAGATCTACGGCGGCACGCGTGCCGCCTGGGACTACGGGCCGCTGGGCGTCGAACTCAAGGAGAACATCAAGCGCCAGTGGTGGCGCGCGATGGTCCAGGCCCGTGAGGACGTCGTGGGACTCGACTCGTCGGTGATCCTCGCGCGCGAGGTGTGGGAGGCCTCCGGCCACGTCGCCACCTTCAACGACCCGCTGACCGAGTGCCTCTCCTGCCACAAGCGCCACCGGGCCGACCACCTGGAGGAGAAGTACGAGGCCAAGCACGGCTTCCCGCCGCCGAACGGCCTCAAGGACGTCAACTGCCCCGACTGCGGCACCAAGGGCCAGTTCACCGAGCCCAAGGACTTCTCGGGCATGCTGAAGACCCACCTCGGCGTCACCGAGGAGGCCAGCGGCCTGGCCTTCCTGCGGCCCGAGACCGCCCAGGGCATCTTCACCAACTTCAAGGCCGTCCAGACCACGTCGCGCAAGAAGCCGCCGTTCGGCATCGCCCAGACCGGCAAGAGCTTCCGCAACGAGATCACCCCCGGCAACTTCATCTTCCGCACTCGCGAGTTCGAGCAGATGGAGATGGAGTTCTTCGTCAAGCCGGGCGAGGACGAGCAGTGGCACGAGTACTGGCTCCAGCAGCGCTGGGACTGGTACGTCGGCCTGGGCCTGCGCACCGAGAACATGCGCTTCTTCGAGCACCCGAAGGAGAAGCTCTCCCACTACGCCAAGCGCACGGTGGACATCGAGTACCGCTTCAACTTCGGCGGCAGCGAGTTCTCCGAGCTGGAGGGCGTCGCCAACCGCACCGACTACGACCTGCGGGTGCACAGCGAGGCGTCCGGCCAGGACCTCAAGTACTTCGACCAGGAGAGCGGCGAGCGGTACTTCCCGTACGTCATCGAGCCGGCGGCCGGCCTCAACCGCGCCATGCTGGCCTTCCTGATCGACGCCTACTTCGAGGACGAGGCGCCCAACGCCAAGGGCGTCATGGAGAAGCGCGTCGGCATGCGGCTCGACCCGCGCCTGGCCCCGGTCAAGGTCGCCGTCCTGCCGCTGTCGCGCAACGCCGACCTCTCCCCGAAGGCCCGTGGCCTCGCCGCCGACCTGCGCACCGCGTGGAACGTCGAGTTCGACGACGCCGGCGCCATCGGCAAGCGCTACCGCCGTCAGGACGAGATCGGCACGCCGTTCTGCGTCACCGTCGACTTCGACACCCTCGAGGACAACGCGGTGACCGTCCGCGACCGCGACACCATGTCGCAGGAGCGCGTCTCGCTCGACCAGGTCAAGGCGTACCTGGGTGCGCGGCTGATCGGCTGCTGAGCCTGCTCAGCTCTTCTGGAGCCCTCGTTCGCCCCGGTCCGTCCGGGGCGGGCGGGGGCTCCCGCGTGTTCCCGCCGTTCCCGCCCTCCGCTCACCGTCTGCGCTTACCGTCTGCCCCAGCGGGAACGGGGGGCCGCGGCCGGTTCGGTCGGCAGGCCGGCGCTGCGCAGGGCGGCCAGCGTCGTCCGGTGCCGGGCGCCGTCGGCGAGCAGCGCGGCGAGCAACCGCCCGTACAGCTCCGGGCTGGTGTCCAACGCGGCCGCCAGCTTGACCAGCTCCACCGGTGGGCGCAGCGCCGCCAGCTCGTGCAGCAGGACGGTCGCGAGCTCGGCCGGCAGCTCCGTCGCCAGCGCGGCCAGCTCCGCCGTCGGCTGGCCGGCCGCCTGGCGCAGCAGCGTCCGCACGTCGGCGTGCCGGCCCGTGCGGCGCAGGCCGGTCGCCAGCGCCGTCAGCTCCGGCGTCGGTGCCGAACCCCATTCCCACAGCAGCGTCGCGCCGTCCGCGCCCTGCCCGGCCCGCTCCAGCGCGGCCAGCAGGGCGGGCAGGGCCGACGCCGGATAGCCCCAGAACGCGTGGAACAGTTCCGCCGCCTCCTCCGCCAGCCCCAGCTCGCGCAACTCCGCCAGCATCGCCACCGCCTGCTCGGGGACGCACTGCGCGGCGCTCCTGGCCAGGTGCAGGGACGCGCCCGTCGGGCCGCGTCGGGAGAGCATGCCGGCCAGCAGCGCGGCGTCCGCCGGATCGAGGCCGGTGGCCGCCCGGGACAGCAGCTCCGTCGCCTCGGCGAAGGCGCCGGCGCGGTGCAGGGCCGCCACCCGCTCGGCGAGGGCGCCGATGTCGGGTCGGGCGGGTCGGGCGGGTCGGTCCTGGGGCGGCGGGGCCTGGGCCGGTTGCGGCTCCGGCTGTCGGTTCCGCAGTCGGTTCTCCAACGCCTCCAGTCGATCGCTCAGTTGGAGGCAGCGGGCGCCCAGGCCCTCGCGCAGGGCGCGCGCCTGCGCCAGCTGCCGCAGCAAGTCCCCGTCCGGCCGCTGGCGGCCCGGCGCCGCCCGGATCGCCTCGTTCAACCGCCGCTCCCGCTGGCTCGCGTAGCGGCTCGCGCGCAGTAACTCGTCCAGCTCCGACCGGAGTTCGTACGCCTGTTGCTCGCCCTCCGGGTCCTGGCCCGCGGATTGTGCCGTCGGCCGCATGCGCATGATCGCCCCACCCCGTCCATCTCTCCCCTGACTGCGGGACATCCTGGCGTCGCTATATGGCGGGGGAGTTAAGGGAGCGCGTCCAGTCGTGCGCGACTGGTGTCAAGGAGCGCGCAGACGGCGGTCGTTGCGAGAAGTGCGCCGGTCGCGCTCCGCGGCGGGCCGACCGCCCTCATGCGGCCAGCCGTGCCCGCGCCTCCATCAGGGCGAAGCCGAGCAGGTTCAACCCCTGCCACTCGTCGGGCCGTTCCGCGCGGATGTCGTCGGCCGCGAGCCCGATGCCCCAGATCCGGTCCACCGGGCTGGCCTCGACCAGGACGCGGTCGCCGGTGCCCAGCAGGTAGGCGCGCAGCGCCTCGTCCTGGCCGAACTTCGCGACGTTCCCCTCGACGACCAGCTCGAACCGGCCGGCCGTCCAGGCCGCGTCGTCGAACCCCTTGACCAGCCGCCCCAGCTTCTTCGCCTCGGCCGGCGTGCGGGCCGCCAGCACCTGCTGCTCGATGGCCTCGTCCCCGAACATCCGGGCCTTCCCCGCCATCATCCAGTGCTCGGCGGACGCGTACGCCACCCCGTCGACGGTGAACTCCCCGGGCCACCACTGGCTCAGGCACTCCTGCCGCGTCCCCCCGCCCTTCCGTTCGGTGTGCCCCCAGAACATCAGCCACTTCGGCCGCACCCCGGTGGCCATCAGTGCCGCCAGCTCCACCCGGCTACGGACGTCGGCAGAGGTCCCCACGCGCATCTCGCTCATATCGTCATTCTGACGCAAAGGGGGCCGTCGGGCCAGCGGGTTTTCGGTGGCCGGTCGGGTCAGTTGACGGGCAGCGCGTTCGCCATGTCCCGGAAGCGGGGCGACACGCGCATCATGCCGTCCGAGCCGACGTTGAGGTTCTCGATCCAGCCGTCCCGGTACCAGAAGAGCGACGGGGTCAGCGGGGCCGGGTCGCCGGCCGCGAGCTCCTTCGACAGGTCGATCAGGAAGCGGATGGCGTTCAGCGACAGGCTGGTGCGGATCGGCACGGCGCAGAGCGCGTTGTTCGTCGGCAGGGCGACCAGGGCCCCGTTGGGCAGCTCGACGCCCCCTCCCAGGGCGTTCTCCAGGCGCAGCGCGTGGGCGGCTCCGGGCCAGGCCCCCATGCCGTTGACGGTGTGGATGGTGTCGCCGTTGGACGCGTCGAAGACCTGCCGGTTGAGTTGCTCGGTGGCCAGGTTCGCGAAGGCCCGCTCCCACAGCTCGGCCCGGCTGATGCTCCACTGGTCGGCGGCGTGTTCGGCTATCGACAGGGCCTCGGTCTTGCCGGCCCGCTTGCCGGCGTCCACGCAGAGGACGACCGACAGCTCGTCGTCGATCTGCCGCGCCATCGGATCGGGCCCCAGGCCGCGGCTCCTGGTGATCAGGAGCCGCAGCCGGTCCCGGACCTCGAAGACCGAGATCGTCGCGAGCGCCTGGCACGGGCCGTGCTCGTCGCACAGCGGCCTCGGAAGGTTCTTGCGGCTGCCGAACAGTGGCATGGGTGACTCCCCGGGTGGTTGCGGTGGTCGGACCGAGCCACAGCATTCCATCGGTTGGCCCTGTCGTCCCGAGATCACCCCATTCCCGGAAGTGTTCTGTCGAGCCGTCAGGTAGTGGTGTGCTCCCAGCGGAGGGCGGGGTGGCCGTCGACCCAGTAGTGGGTCGCCCGGTCGGTGATCCGCAGGCGGACGGCGGTGAGGTCGGGGCGGCCGGCCTCCTGCCAGGCGGTGAGGATGCGCTCGACCTCGTCCCACAGGGCGACCGGGCCGCTCTGGTGGACCGTCCAGCCGTAGGTGTCGTCGGCGACCTCGGCGACGGATCCGGGGATGGACAGGCAGTAGATCGACTCCAGATCCTCCCCGATTGAGACGGTGAACTTGGCGTCTGGGAAGGAGAGTTGGGCGAGAATGGCCGGCGCCGGGTTGTTGAGGAGGGTGGGGGAGACGTGCGCCAGTCGCTTCGGCTCGGTGGTTGCCGCCCGGGCCGTGAGGTTGCCGACCGGGGGCACCGGGCGATCGGGCCGGACGGGAGGGAGGGCGGAGCGGCCGATGATCCGGCCGTCGGCGGTGCCGTCCGCGTGGACGGTGACCTTGGCCAGGCCGGCGCCCTCGGGCCAGGTGCCGACCGTGGCCAGGATCGTGCCGCCGGGTTTGGTCTGCCGCACCCAGGTGTGGGGGATGCGGCGCACCGCGTGGGTGGCGATCACCCGGTCGTGCGTGACCTCGGGGTCGCCCTCGGCGGTGGTGACGTTGCGCTCGCCGAGGAGGTGGCGGAGCAGGGCCGTCGAGTAGCCCGTGCCGGCGCCGATCTCCAGCACGGTGTGCCCGTCCTCGGCGCCCAGGGCGTCGATCATGCGGACGGTGGCGGCCGGGGCGGTGGTGGAGGCGGTGGGGAAGCCCCGGACGGGCGCGGAGACCTGGTCGGCGGTCAGATGCCCGTTGAGCTGGGTGACCAGCGACCGATTGCTGTGCGCGAGCTCGACCCACTCCGCCGGATCGGCGCCGCGCTCGGTCACCGGCCGCCAGCGGCGCCTACCGGTGGACACGAACACCCCGGGCCGCAGGAACGGCTCCCGGGGCACGGCCTCCACGGCGGCGCGCAGTGCCGGGCTGGTCAGGGCGCCGTCCGCCTCAAGCCGGTCGGCGAGTGTTCGGCGCGCGGCTGCGGTGTCCGGGGTCACGGTTCTCCCTCCTGGGGCGGGTGTGTACGTCTGTGCTGGATCGCCTTGCTGAGTGCGGAGTTGACCAGCACGGTGACAACGCAGAGTACGAGGAGGAAGAAGAGGTTCGCCATGCCGGGGTCGCTGTGGCGAAGCGGGCGGGAGGCGAGTGCCCCTGCGCCCGCCCCGGTCGCGATGGAGAACGCTGCGGCGGCGACCAGGGCGGGGTGGGGGCGGGTCGGTAGCGCCACGAGTTCTGCGGGGGCGGCGGGCCGATGTCCTCGGGTCGGGCCGTCCACTCGACGCCGCCATGGGGAGGGCGGAGGTGGAGGAGGCCGGCGACGAGGTCCATGACGACGCCGAGTCGCCCGGTGCGGCTGTCGTGGACGAGAGCGGCGTCGGGGGCGGTGGGGGTGGCGGCCGTCACGGGGTGAGCCAGCTGTCGAGCCGCACGGTGACCAACTTCCCGTTCGCACCCACGACTTTGGCGGCGAGGGGCACGCCGCCCGGCGCGTTGAGCGTGACGGTCGCACCGACGGAGGGGTGCCACGGCTGCTGGTCGGCCTGCTCGCGACGGGCGCGGACGCCGGCGCGGAGCACGTCGACGATCTGGACGACTACGGAGGTCGGGGCGGCGCCGAGGTCGATCAGGACGATGCCGGTGACGGAGGCGCAAGCCCAGTCGATTCCGGGGGAGGGGAGTTGGGTACCGGCGTAGGCGAGGGTCGCCTTGAGGTCGTCGAGGGCGTCGGCGGCCTCGCGGCGGTCCTCGGCGGTGATTTTTCTGAGCATGGAAGCCATGGCGTTCGGATTTCCTTGCGTGACGAGACTGTCCGGAAATATGGCAATCGACTGACCGGCAATGATCGCGCTGTGTCATCGCTCGATCACGATCCGATGCTCCACCTTGGCGTGGGCCGTTCCTACTGTGTTTGCGGGACGTTTGGGACACTTCGCGGCTATGGTTCGTCCCGTCCCCGATGTGCTGCGGAGATGGAATATGAACCATGGTCTTCGGCGCGCCTTGGCCAGTGCCAAGATGACGGAAGCGCAGCTGGCTGAGGCGTGTGGAGTCGACGCCAAGACCGTCAGCCGATGGATCGCCGATCCCGGCCGTACTCCCCATGCTCGACATCGATGGGCGGCTTGTAGGGCGCTAGGTGAGGAGGAAGTCGCTTTGTGGCCTACTACTGCCCGCTCGACCCTTAGGACTGGCCCTGACCGAGAGGTTGTCCAGGTATTTCCGTACCGCTCGGCGGCGCCGTCCTCGCTCTGGCGATCGCTGATTACCAAGGCCGAGCGTGAGTTGACGTTCGCCGGCTACACCAACTACTTCCTGTGGCTTGAGCAGGCGAACCTTGCCGGTGCGTTGCGGCGGAAGGCTCAGGGGGGGCTGTCGTGTGAGATTCCTCATCGGTGATCCTGACAGTCCAGTGACGAGAGCCCGTGAGTTTGAGGAGGGCGTTCCCCTCACGCTGGCTACACGGATCGCTGTGACCATCAGCGAGTTGGAGCGATTGCGAGATGTCTCGAACGTCGAGGGTCGGTTCGAGACCGGGCATGTGAACCTGTCTGTCTTCCGGTTCGATGACGAGATGCTGGTGACTCCGATCCTTGCCCGCAGGGTCGGCCACGACTCGCCCATGTTCCATCTTCGACGCACCCAGTCGGATGGCATGTTCGACCGATTCGCGGATCATGTCGAAGAGTTGTGGAGCCGAGGTCGAAGCATCTGGGAGGTGGCTGCGCATGGCCAGGCGTGATTTCGAGAACGACCCGCATGCGCCGAAGGCAAACAGCCTGGTGCCGGCGGCCTCTGTCGTCGTGGTCGACGGCGATGGCCGCGTACTCCTTCAGCGTCGTACCGACAACGGCATGTGGGCCTTGCCCGGCGGAAAGATGGAGCTCGGGGAGTCCCTCGCGGACTGCGGCGTCCGCGAAACCCGTGAGGAGACCGGTATCGACGTCGTCATCACCGGCATTGTGGGCACCTACACCGACCCTGGCCATGTTTTCGCCTATGACGACGGCGAGGTGCGGCAGGAGTTCTCCATTTGCTTGCTCGGTGAGCCGCTGGGTGGCGAACTCCGGGTCTCCGGCGAGTCGTTCGAGGTCGGCTGGTTCTCCCCAGCCGATGCCGACGGCCTGCCCATGGTGCCGAGCATCCGCAAGCGCCTCGCCGACTGGCGCAGCGGCCGCACCCCCGTCGTGCGCTGAGGCCTAGGAGTAGTGCTTGTGCAGGTCGTCGCTGATCAATCCGGTGCCGTGGTGGACGGCCTGGCTGGAGTAGGTCCCGCGCAGTTGGGCGGCGTGCGCGGTTCGCTGGTGTTCGATCAGCAGCCCTTCGGTGTCGTCCGAGTGGCCGCTGCGGGCCCGCTCTCGGCGGCCCAGGAGGACGGTCGTGCCGATGATGGCGGTCACGAGTGAGACCAGGAACGCGATGACGAAGGTCATGAGGTCTCACCTTTCCCCCGGTCCTGGATCGTCCCATGACGAACCATCTCCACGGAAGGGTCAGTTCCACCTGACCCGCCGCACGAGAAGTCGACCAGGTCGACTTCCCCTGCCGCGCGCCACGGGTTTCGGGGCCCGTCCCATCGAGCAGATCGGGAAGGGGGCATGACAACTCCCCCTTTCGGAAGCCGATGTGAGGAGCACTCATGAGCCCCACCCGTCGTGACGTCCTGCGCTGGGGAGCCGGTGCCGGTGGCGCCCTCCTGGCCGCCGCCGCGTTCAGCCCGTCTGCCGCCGCCGCCACCGTCAGCCCGTCCGCCTGGATGAGCGCCCTGGGCGACGCCACGCCGCTGACCGCCCTGACGATCCCCGGCACCCACGACTCCTGCTGCACCGACCCGATGCACGGCACCGAGTGGTCCCACACCCAGAACTGGGGCCTGCCCGAGCAACTCCAGCGCGGCATCCGCTTCCTCGACATCCGCTGCAACGGACTCGCGGGGACGGCCGACGAACTCGGCATCTACCACAGCGACAACTACCAGTACGTCCGGCTCCAGGACGTCCTCGACCAGTGCCGCTCCTTCCTCGCCGCCAACCCGCGCGAGGCCCTGGTCATGCGGGTCAGGAACGAGTACGCGGGCGGGAACCGGCTCGACGACACCGAGTTCCAGCGCCGGATCAACCACTACCTGGACGACCTCGGCTACCGGGGCCTGTTCTGGACCGACCCCTCGTGGCCCACCCTCGGCCAGGCCCGCGGCCGCGTCGTCCTCGCCGCCGACTTCGCCAACCCGTGGTCGGTCATCCAGTGGTCCAGTGGCACCAACACCTGGTTCGCGACCCAGGACACCTTCCAGGGCATCAGCCTCGCCGCCAAGTCCCAGGCCGTCGTCGACTGGTTCGACCATGCCTTCCTCGACCAGGGCTCCCCGCGGATGTACGTGAACTTCACGAGCTACGCCAACGGCGGCTGGCCCAAGGTCAACGCGGCCGCCATCATGCCCCCCGTCCGCGACTACCTGAACGCCCGCCGCCAACAGGCCGCCCACTTCGGCATCGTCCCGATGGACTTCCCCGACTTCCACACCGACGTCCTGCAACTGCTCATCGACAAGAACTTCATCGGCCGTTGACCGGGGCCGCCGACCCGACCGCTGGGTAGCCTGCCGGCATGCCTGATCCCTCACCCTTCGCGGTCCCGAATCGTTTCGACGGTGACCCTGCCCGTGTCGCACTCGTCATTCCCGGAGTCGGTTACTCGCCCGCCAGGCCGCTGCTCCACTTCGCCCGCGCCGTGCTCCTCCAACACGGCTGGACGGTGCAGGAGTTGTGGTGGCAGGTCCCGGGCGACTTCTCCCGGTTCACCGTGGACGACCGGATCGCATGGGTCGAGCGGCAGGTCGGCCGGGCCGTCGCCGCGGAGGAGGGGGCCTGCGGTCTCCTGGTCGGCAAGTCCTTGGGCTCGCTCGCCTGTGGCATCGCAGCCGATCGGGGGATGGCGGCGGCCTGGCTGACGCCCGTCCTGACCCTCGACCAGGTGGCCCGCTCGCTGCGCCGATCCGAAGCGCCGACGCTCCTGGTCGGCGGGAGCGCCGACCAGCTGTGGGATCGACAGGTCGCCGGGTCGGTGGGGCACGAGGTCCTGGAAGTACCCTCGGCGGATCACTCCCTTGAGCTGGCGGATGATCCCGTGGGGTCGGCCGGGGTGCTGCGGCAGGTCGTCTCGCGGCTGGACCGCTTCGTCGGCTCGCTCGACGTCTAGAGAGCGCCCGGAGCCGGTCGGCGGACGCCGAACCGGGGTGGGCGGCCCAGGCGGCGGGTTGCTCTTCGGCGTCGGTGGTGCTGGCCGGGGTGTCGCAGGTGAGGGCGGGTCCGCCGGTGTCCGGGCGGTGCAGGACCTTGGCGCGACGCCCTGGACGGCCCCGCGATCGGGTGTCGATCGCGGGGCCGCTGCCGTCGCCGTGGCCCGTGGGGCCGGTCGGCTCAGCCGATGGAGCGGGGGAGGCGGGTGGTCAGGTACAGGATGACGAAGGAGCCGATGAGCTGGAGGCCCAGGCAGAGGGCGAGGGCGCGGTCCATGCCGAGGCTGGGGGAGAGCGACAGGTAGAGGGTGCCGAGGGTGGCGACGCCGAGGGCGAGGCTGGACTGCTGGCCGGTGGCCAGGACGCCGCTGCCGACGCCGGCCCGGGCGGCGGGCACCTTGGCGAGGACGACGCGGAACAGCGGGGTGCCGATCAGGCCCTGTCCGATGCCGGCGAGCGCGACGCCGGGCGCCATCCGCAGCGGGGAGAAGTGCGACCAGTCGGCGAGGACGGTGACGGCGAGGGTGGCCAGGCCGGCGGCCTGGATGACGGCGCCCGCGCTCAGTACCCGGCTGCCGTAGCGGCCGATCAGGCGGGGGCCCGAGAGCGAGGCGGTGAAGTAGCCGACGGCCATCGGGACGAGCGCCCAGCCGGCCGCGACCGGACCGAGGTGCAGGCCCTGCTGGAGGGCGACGGCGATGACGAACATGAAGCCGCCGAAGCCGGCGAAGTAGGGCAGGGCGATGCCGAGGCCGCGCCGCATCTCGGGGATGCGCAGCAGGGACGGCGGCACCAGCGGGGTGGCGCCGCGCTGCTCCGCCCGGCGTTCGACCAGGACGAAGGCGGCGGCGAGGACGGGGAACAGTCCGAGCAGCACCCAGGACCAGAGCGGCCAGCCGGCGGCGCGGCCCTCCATCAGCGGGACGAGCAGGGCGAGCAGCGAGGCGGTGAGCAGGACGGTGCCGGGCACGTCGACCTGGGCGGCCTGGGTGGCCCGGCTCTCCGGGACGTAGCGGACGGCGAGGACCAGGGCGAGCAGCGCGAACGGCACGTTGAGCAGGAAGACGGAGCGCCAGCCGGTGCCGAACAGGTCGGCGGCGACGAGCATGCCGCCGAGCACCTGCCCGATCACCACGGAGATGCCGCCGACGGCGCCGTAGATGCTGAGGGCGCGGCCGCGCCGGGCGCCGTCGGTGGCGGCGGTGATGGTGCCGAGGACCTGCGGGATCAGCAGCGCGGCGGAGGCACCCTGGGCGGCGCGGGCGGCGACCAGCGTCCAGGCGCCGGGGGCGAGGCCGCAGGCGAGCGAGGTGACGGCGAAGGTGGCGGCGCCGACGACGAAGAGCCGGCGGCGGCCGAAGATGTCGCCGAGGCGCCCGCCGAGGACGAGCAGGACGGCGAAGGCGATGCCGTAGCCGGCGGCGACGAGTTCGAGGACGGCGGGCCCGGCGGCCAGGTCGTGGTCGATGGTGGGCAGCGCGACGTTGACGATGAAGAAGTCGAGCATCGGCAGGAAGGCCCCGAGCAGGACGGTGACCAGCCCGGCGGTGCCGAGGGAGGGGGCAGCGCTGCGGGCGGCGGTCGCGGTCGCGGCGCCGGGGGTGGTGGCGGTGCGGACCGGGTCGGGGGCGACGGCGAGTTGTTGGGTCACGGGTCCTACGATCCGCCTGGCCGTACCCTGGTACCAGAGTGTGGTTATCCAGGTATAAGAAGTACCTGGCAACAGGCTCCGGGCTGGCGCATGCTAGGAACCATGAGCCTCACCACCCCGGCCGCGCAAGCCCGGTCCGCCTCGGTCGCGCAAGCCCGGACCACCACGGCGACGCAAGCCCGGACCACCCCCGACGACGCCCGCCGGCACGACCTGGCGGCCTTCCTGCGCAGCCGCCGCGAGCGGATCGCGCCCGACCAGGTGGGCCTGCCCCCGACCGGCCGCCGCCGCACGCCGGGGCTGCGCCGCGAGGAGGTCGCGCAGCTCGCCGCCGTCGGGGTGACCTGGTACACGTGGTTGGAGCAGGGGCGGGACATCCAGGTGTCCACCCAGGTGCTGGACGCGGTCTCCCGCGCCCTGCTGCTGGACCCGAGCGAGCGCGCGCACCTGTTCACCCTGGCCGGCGCGGAGGATCCGGCGCCGGTGAAGGAGTGCCCCTCGGTCACCCAGAGCGTGCGGCTGGTGCTGGAGCAGATGGCGCCGTACCCGGCCGTGGCCGTCAACCCCCGCTACGACGTGCTCGCGTACAACGCCCAGTACACCGCGATCGTCGGCGATCTCAACGAACTTCCGCCCGAGGACCGCAACTTGATGTGGATGGCGTTCACCCCCTCGCGGTTCCGCGAGGTGCTGATCGACTACCGGACCGAACGCCTCGGCATGGTGGCCCGGTTCCGTGCCGCGATGGCCGACCACAGCGCGGAGCCCGTCTGGAAGGCACTGCTGGCCCGGCTGCTCAAGACCTCGCCGGACTTCGCGGAGGTCTGGCAGCGGCACGAGGTGATGGGGCCGAGCAACGGGATCAAGCGGTTCCAGGTGCCGGGCGTCGGGCTGCTGCGCTGCGAGTACACCAGCTTCTGGCTCGGCCCCCGACTCGGGACGCGGATGATCACGTACACCCCGCTGGACGAGGAGACCCGCGCGCTGATGAACCGGTTGCCCAGCAGCTTCTAGCCCTGCCCGACGGCTTCTAGCGGGGGGTGAGGACGGCACGCCCGAGCAGCACGCACACCACCGCGAGCGGCAGTTCGACGCCGATCGCCATCACCAGGGCGGCGAGCACCGCGTGGCCCGGGCCGGCGCAGGCGATGTCGGCCAGCGCGTCCCCCGCGAGCAGTAGGGCCACCGCTCCGCCGGCCCAGCCGGCGGCGGCGCTGCGCCGGCGCAGCAGGGCGTCGAGCGAGAGCAGCGCGGAGACCTCCAGCAGGTCGAGCACCACCCACGGGGTCTCGTGGCAGGCGGCGAGGACCGCGAGCCAGGGCAGCAGCGCGACGGCGGCCACGACCGGCACCCGCTCGAAGCGGGCGGGCAGGACGAGGGCGGCGGCCGGGCGGCCGGCGAGGACGGCGGTGCTCATGCGGCCCCTCCGACGACCGCGGCCTCGCCCCGGCGCCGCACCCGCTCCAGCGGCTGCCGCTCGGTGGTGTCCCCGCCGGGGTGCCGGACCAGCACCCCGGTGTACGGGCCCTCGGCCCAGGCGAGCCAGAACCGCCCGGCGACCGTGACCACCTCGGCGCCGACGGCCGGTCGCTCGAACCGGAACGGCCCGGCCGACCAGAGCGACCGTACGGACCGGAACGACCGTACGGACCGGAATGACCGCACGGACCCGAGCGACCGCACGGACCGGAGCGGCCCGGCCAGCCGCCCGGCGGTGAACGCCACCGCGGGCGCACCGCCGTCGGCCGCCAGCCGGCCCCAGGCGAGCACGTGGTGCGCCCGCCCGCCGGCCGGGCTGCGCCGAGCACCGCGCAGCAGCTGCGGGGTGAGCCGGGCGGCGACCAGGACATCGGCCAACTCGCCGTCCTGGTACACCTCCAGCGCGGCCCGGCCGCGGCGGCCGACCAGGCTGCGGACCGACCAGGGCCCGGCCCCGACCGGCAGCGTCCCCTCCGGCCCCGCCGTCCGGCGGAGCGCGTCCCCGGGAACACCCCCGTGGCTCCCGGGGACGGGCCGCCGGTGCGGCGGGGTGGCGGAGTGCGATGCGGTGCTCGTCATGCCGTCCAGCTTCCCGTCGATCATGGGCCGCTGTCGGTGGTGCCGTGCTCCGAATCCGGGGTGTACCTAGATACACCCCGACCGTGAGCCCCCCTTCATGGTGGCCGTTGATCATCGCGCCCTACGCTGTCGGTCATGCCCTCCACCACGTTGCGCCGAGCGCTCGTCAGGAGCCTTCGGCGCCCCCCGTGGTCGCCCGAGGCCTGGCGGGACACCCGCTTCATAGCCGCCGGCCTCCCGATGGCCCTGCCGGTCTGGCTGGCCGTCACCGAGTCCAAGCTGCTCTTCCCGATGACGGCCCTGGTCCTCATCTGCACGCGCCCGCTCACCGCCGCCCAGCGCGGCCGGCTGCGCGCCCTGCGCGGGGTGGAGGTGTCGCCGCCGCGCCCGGGCGAGCCGTGGGCCTGGCTGCCGGGCCGGCTGCTGCTGGGGCTGACCTGGCGCCAGAGCGTCCACCACCTGCTGGCCGGCCCGCTGCTGGCGGCGGGCGCGCTGGTGGTGCTGTACGCCTGGGGCGCCGGCGTGGTGATGGCCAGCGTGTACGGCTGGGTCTGGCTGATGCCCGTCGGCAGCCCGCTGCGCTCGGAGCTGGCCGGGCTGGACGTGGTGATCACGGTCGCCGGGGTGCTGCTGCTGGCCGTGATGCCCTGGCTGGCGGCGCTGGCGGCCTGGCTGGAGGTGCGCACGGCCCAGCTGCTGCTCGGCCCCAACCGCGCGGAGGCGCTGGAGCGGCGGGTCGAGGAGATCGCCGAGAGCCGGGCCGGGCTGGTCGACGTGGTGGACGCCGAGCGCCGCCGGATCGAGCGGGACCTGCACGACGGTGCCCAGCAGCGCCTGACCTCCCTCGCGATGAACCTGGGCCTGGCCCGGCGCACCCTCAAGGACGTCCCGCCCGAGGTCATGCAGGTGATCGTGGACGCGCACGAGGAGGCGCAGGCGGCCATCGACGAGCTGCGCGACCTGGTCCGCGGCCTGCACCCGGCGGTCCTGGAGGACCGCGGCCTGGACGCGGCGCTGTCCGGCATCGCGGCCCGCGCCCCGCTGCCGGTGCGCCTGGACGTCCACCTCGCCGAGCCGGTCGCCCCGACCGTCGAGGCGGTCGCCTACTTCACCGTCTCCGAGGCCCTGACCAACGTGGCCAAGCACGCCCGCGCCCAGCGGGTCGACCTCTCGGTGCGGACGGTCGGCGGCCGGCTGCGCCTGGTCATCAGCGACGACGGCGTGGGCGGCGCGGACGCCTCGCGCGGCACCGGGCTGACCGGCCTGCGCAAGCGCGCCGCCTCGGTCGACGGCACACTGTCCGTTCTCAGCCCCCTCGGGGGCCCCACCACCATCACCGTGGAGTTGCCGTGCGCGCTGTGATCGCCGAGGACTCGGTCCTGCTGAGGGTCGGCCTGGTCAAGGTCCTGGAGGCGGTGGGCTTCGAGGTCGCCGCCGCCGTCGGGGACGCCACCGAGTTGCTGGCGGCCGTCGAGGAGCACCGCCCGAAGGTGGTGGTGGCGGACGTCCGGATGCCTCCGGGCTTCCACGACGAGGGCGTGAAGGCCGCCATGGTGATCCGCCGGCAGTGGCCGGAGGTCGCCGTGCTGCTGCTCTCCCAGTTCGTGGAGGAGCGCTACGCCGCCGACCTGCTGGCCACCAACACCAGCGGCGTCGGCTACCTGCTCAAGCAGCGGGTGGCCAACGTGGACGACTTCGTGGAGGCGCTGCAGCGGGTCGCCGCGGGCGGCACCGCGCTGGACCCGGAGGTGGTGGCCCAGCTGCTGGTGCGCCGCTACCGGGACCCGCTGGAGAAGTTGACCCCGCGCGAGCGGGACGTGCTCGGCCTGATGGCGGAGGGCCGCTCCAACGCCGCGATCGCGGCCGCCCTGGTGGTCAGCGACAGCGCGGTGGCCAAGCACATCAACTCGATCTTCACCAAGCTCGACCTGCCGCCGGCCGACGACAGCCACCGCCGGGTGCTGGCGGTGCTGCGGTTCCTGGAGGTCGGGTAGCCGTGGGCGGACCGACGAAGGCGTGGGGGCGGAAGGCCTGGCGGACCACCGGCACGCTCGCGATCGCGGTCGTCATGATCGGGGCCGGGATGCAGACCTGGGCGATGGTGGTGCAGCAGCAGACGACCTCGACGCAGCCGTACAACGTCGTCATCCACAAGCTCCGGCTGGACACCGGCAGCGCCTCGGTGCGGATCAGGGCGGGCCGCGACGGCCGGGTGGTGGTCCGGCAGAACCTGGACTGGATGGTGCGCAAGCCGTCGGTGTCGACCACCTTCGACGGCGACGTGCTCACGGTCGGCATGGAGTGCCGGAAGTTCCTGCCGTTCGCCGACTTCGGCTGCGGTGCCCAGATCGAGCTGGAGGTGCCGGCCGGTACCGACGTGTCGGGGCAGGTGAGCTCGGGCAGCGTCGAGGTGGACGGCCTGAGCGGCGGCGTCCGGATGGACCTCACCTCGGGCGAGCTGAAACTGACCGGCACGTCCGGGCAGGTGTACGCGCACGCCACCTCCGGGATGGTGCAGGGCACCGGCCTGCGCTCGGAGCAGGTGTACGCGGAGACCACCTCGGGGGCGGTCGACCTGGCCTTCTCCAGGGCGCCGCGGTCGGTGGACACCAGGAGCGGGTCGGGCTCGGTGAAGCTGGCCCTGCCGCAGGACTCCCACTACGCCTTCAGCGGCGAGGTCGGCAGCGGCAGCCGCCACATCGACCCGAGCCTGGCGGACCCGGCCAGTCCGAACCGGATCCACGGCTCGGTCACCTCGGGCTCGATCACGATCGACCCGGCCTAGAGAGGCCCGGAGGGCCCCGGGGAGGCCCGGAGCGGCCCGGAAACAGGGGCTGACCCGAGTGGGGGACAATGGAGAGTCCCGTTCCCCTGCCCCGAGGTCAGCCGCGCATGACTGCCACGCCCGCACCCACCGCGCCCGACGCCGAGTTCGCGCCGCTGGACATCGGCCCGATCCGGGTGTGGCCGCCCGTCGTGCTGGCGCCGATGGCCGGCATCACCAACGCGCCGTTCCGCACGCTCTGCCGCGAGCAGAGCGGCGGCAAGGGCCTGTACGTCTCCGAGATGATCACCACCCGGGCCCTGGTCGAGCGCAACGCCAAGACCATGCAGCTGATCAAGTTCGACGCCAGCGAGAAGCCGCGCTCGATCCAGCTGTACGGCGTGGACCCGGTGACGGTCGGCAAGGCCGCCCGGATGATCGCGGACGAGGGCCTGGCCGACCACATCGACCTCAACTTCGGCTGCCCCGTCCCCAAGGTGACCCGCAAGGGCGGCGGCTCGGCGCTGCCGTACAAGCGCAACCTGCTGCGCGAGATCCTGCGCGAGGCCGTGGCCAACGCGGGCGACCTGCCGGTCACCATGAAGATGCGCAAGGGCATCGACGACGACCACCTCACCTACCTGGACGCCGGCCGGATCGGCGCCGAGGAGGGCGTGGCCGCGATCGCCCTGCACGGGCGCACCGCCGCCCAGCACTACGGCGGGACGGCCGACTGGTCGGCGATCGCCCGGCTGCGCGAGTCCGTTCCGGCGCACGTCCCGGTGCTGGGCAACGGGGACATCTGGTCGGCGGACGACGCGCTGCGGATGATGCGGGAGACCGGCTGCGACGGCGTCGTGGTGGGCCGCGGCTGCCTGGGCCGGCCGTGGCTGTTCAGGGACCTGGTCTCGATCTTCGAGGGCGAGGTCGACTACGCCCGTCCGGACTTCGGCTACGTGGCGCGGGCCATGGTGCGGCACGCGCAGTTGCTCGGCGAGTGGATCGGCGACGAGGCGCGCGGCGTGATCGACTTCCGCAAGCACGTCGCCTGGTACACCAAGGGTTTCTCGGTCGGCTCGGAGCTGCGGGTGAAGCTCGCCAACTCCTCCTCCCTGGTCGAGCTGGCCGGAACCCTCGCCCTGGTGGAGCAGTCCCAGGCCTGGCCGGCGGGTGCGGACGGGCCGCGCGGGCGTACCGCCGGCAACAACCGGGTGGTGCTGCCCGAGGGCTGGTTGGACGATCCGTACGACTGCGCCCGACCGGGGGCGGATGCCGAATCGGACACCTCTGGCGGATGACCTGTCCATAATGGCGAAATCGGCCCCCTGGGGCCCATCGCCACTCGGTCCCAGCCCTCTTGTCCAACCTGGACAGGAGGGCTCCTTTTCGGCGATCCGATGTCACGGAACGGGCACGTTTCTGGACGGAGTGCGACGATCGGCGGAGGTGGACTACGTTCGACCGGTGAGATGCGCTGGTGACGCTTGCCACATGCGGTGGCGCCTGGCGGCGGGTCAGTGGACGAAATGGACAGGACGACTGTGAATCGCTTCCCGAAGCCGGTGGGCCGGTGATCGGCCGATCCGAGTGCAGGAAATCAAGCCGGGGCAACGCGGGCGACCCGCGACCGCTACCCAGCGTCCGAATCATGCGATCTTCGTGTTCTATTCGTTCAAGACTTGAAGGTTGGCTAGCGTCATCCGGACGATTTCACCAACAGAGGTGAACGCCTTTATGTGCATTCGATCTATCGGGTTACCCCCGGGTACCGGCCTCGTACGGCCCATTCGGGGCAGAGAAGAACCTTCGAAATGGGTATGTTCTCCGGCGTCAGGGCAACCGCGTACGAGGAGACCGACCCGTGCCGTCCCAGCAGAAGTTTGTTTACTCCTTCACTGAAGGAAACAAGGACCTCAAGGACCTTCTCGGCGGCAAGGGCGCGAACCTGGCCGAGATGACCAACCTTGGCCTCCCCGTCCCTCCGGGGTTCACCATCACCACCGAGGCCTGCAAGGTCTTCCTGGAGACCGGCAGCGAGCCGGCCTCGCTGCACCAGGAGATCAGCGCCCACCTGGACGCGCTCGAGCAGGAGATGGGCAAGAAGCTCGGCCAGCCCGACAACCCGCTGCTGGTGTCGGTGCGCTCGGGCGCGAAGTTCTCCATGCCCGGCATGATGGACACCGTCCTGAACATCGGCCTCTCGGACGCCTCGGTGGTCGGTCTCGTCGCCCAGTCCGGCAACGAGCGCTTCGCCTGGGACTCCTACCGCCGCCTGGTCCAGATGTTCGGCAAGACCGTGCTGGGCGTCGACGGCGAGCTGTTCGAGGAGGCCCTGGACGAGGCCAAGCACGCCAAGGGCACCGCCAACGACCTGGACCTGGACGCTTCCGACCTCCGGGCGCTCGTCGAGGTGTTCAAGGGCATCGTCGAGCGCGAGACCGGCCGGGCCTTCCCGCAGGACCCGCGCGCGCAGATGGACCTCGCCATCCACGCCGTCTTCCACTCCTGGAACGGCGACCGCGCCCGCCTGTACCGCCGGCAGGAGCGCATCCCGAACGACCTCGGCACCGCGGTCAACGTCTGCAGCATGGTCTTCGGCAACCTTGGCGAGGACTCCGGCACCGGTGTCGCCTTCACCCGCGACCCCTCCACCGGTGCCCAGGGCGTCTACGGCGACTACCTGTCCAACGCCCAGGGCGAGGACGTCGTCGCCGGCATCCGCAACACCCTGCCGCTGGCCGAGCTGGAGAAGCTCGACAAGAAGTCGTACGACGAGCTGATGACGATCATGCAGACGCTCGAGAACCACTACCGCGACCTCTGCGACATCGAGTTCACCATCGAGCGCGGCAAGCTCTGGATGCTGCAGACCCGCGTCGGCAAGCGCACCGCCGCCGCGGCCTTCCGGATCGCCGTCCAGCTGGTCGACCAGGGCCTGATCGACCTGGACGAGGCCCTCATGCGGGTCACCGGCGGCCAGCTCTCGCAGCTGATGTTCCCGCGCTTCGCCCCGAACGCCGAGTCCCAGCAGATCGCCTGGGGCCTCGCCGCCTCGCCCGGCGCCGCCATCGGCAAGATCGTGTTCGACTCCTACACCGCCGTCAAGTGGTCCCGTTCCGGCGAGAAGGTCATCCTGGTCCGCCGCGAGACCAACCCGGACGACCTGGACGGCATGATCGCCGCCGAGGGCATCCTCACCTCGCGCGGCGGCAAGACCTCGCACGCCGCCGTCGTCGCCCGCGGCATGGGCAAGACCTGCGTCTGCGGCGCCGAGGAGCTGGAGGTCGACACCAAGCGCCGCCGGATGACCACCGCCGGCGGCCTGGTGCTGGAGGAGGGCGACGTCGTCTCCATCGACGGCGCCACCGGCAAGGTCTACCTCGGCGAGGTCCCCGTCCTGCCGTCCCCCGTCGTCGAGTACTTCGAGGGCACCCTGCACGCCGGCGCCGACGTCCAGGGCGGCCTCGTCCAGGCCGTCCACCGGCTGATGGCGCACGCCGACGTCCGCCGCCGGCTCGCCGTGCGCGCCAACGCCGACAACGCCGAGGACGGCGGGCGCGCCCGCCGCTACGGCGCCCAGGGCATCGGCCTGTGCCGCACCGAGCACATGTTCCTCGGCGAGGAGCGCCGCAAGGAGGTCGAGCACCTGATCCTGGCGGACAACGACAAGGACCGCGAGCTCGCCCTCTCCACCCTGCTGCCGCTGCAGAAGGGCGACTTCCTGGAGCTCTTCCAGGCCATGGACGGCCTGCCCGTCACCGTCCGGCTGCTCGACCCGCCGCTGCACGAGTTCCTGCCGGACATCACCGAACTGTCGGTGCGCGTCGCCCTCGCCGAGGCCCGCAAGGACCCGAACGAGAACGATCTGCGCCTGCTCCAGGCGGTGCACAAGCTGCACGAGCAGAACCCGATGCTGGGCCTGCGCGGCGTCCGCCTCGGCCTGGTCATCCCCGGCCTGTTCGGCATGCAGGTCCGCGCCATCGCCGAGGCCGCCGCCGAGCGCCGGCTGGCCGGCGGGGACCCGCGCCCCGAGGTGATGATCCCGCTGGTCGGCACCGTCCAGGAGCTGGAGCTGGTCCGCGACGAGTGCGAGCGCGTGCTCGCCGAGGTCGCCCAGTCCACCGGCGTGCAGCTGGACATCAAGCTCGGCACCATGATCGAGCTGCCGCGCGCCGCGGTCACCGCCGGTCAGATCGCCGAGGCCGCCGAGTTCTTCTCCTTCGGCACCAACGACCTCACCCAGACCGTGTGGGGCTTCTCCCGGGACGACGTGGAGGCCTCGTTCTTCACCGCGTACCTGGAGAAGGGCATCTTCGGGGTCTCCCCGTTCGAGACCATCGACCGCGACGGCGTCGGCGCGCTCGTCAAGCACGCCGTCGAGGCCGGCCGGGCCACCCGCCCCGACCTCAAGCTCGGCGTCTGCGGCGAGCACGGCGGCGACCCGGACTCGGTCCACTTCTTCCACGAGGTGGGGCTGGACTACGTCTCCTGCTCCCCCTTCCGGATCCCGGTGGCGCGCCTGGAGGCAGGCCGCGCCGCCATCGAGACGGCGGGCAGCGACCCGCGCTGAGAGAGGGTAGGCATCCCCTCCTCGGCTGCGGGCCGGACTGACCGCTTCCCTCCCCGTCGGGAGGGCGTACACCGGAGCTCGGCGCAGGAGAACCGGCGTACGTAACAACGGCCGGGCGGGAACGGACAATGGCGTCCGTCCCCGCCCGGCCGTCCGTCTGTGCCCGGCCGCCCGTCCCCGGCCGGCCGGATGTGGCGGCGGCCACGTGTGTAGCTGGCCGGGCGGTGCCCGCGGGCCTGCCAAGCTGGGGCGCATGACCAGACGTAAAAGCCCGCTCGTCGTCGTGGCCGTCCTGATCCTGGCCCTCGTCGCCGGCATCGGGTACCTGCTCGCCGGCAAGGGCGGCAGCAGCCACCCCAAGGCCGCCGCGAGCTCCACCGCCACCTCGGCGGGCGCCTCGGCCCCCAAGTCCTCGGCCCCCAAGCCGTCCCCGCCCGCCGGCGGCACCCCTGCCCCGAGCGGCACCTGGGTGCCCGCCGACCCGGCGCTCGCCGACGTCTGCCGCAGCAAGCTCCCCAGCCAGGCCCAGGACACCCTCGGCCTGATCGCCAAGAACGGCCCGTACCCGTACAACCGCGACGGCATCGTCTTCGAGAACCGCGAGAGCCGTCTGCCGAAGAAGTCCGGCGGCTACTACCACGAGTTCACCGTGGTCACCCCGGGCTCCAACGACCGCGGCACCCGCCGCGTGGTCACCGGCGGCTCCGGCGAGCAGTACTGGTCGCCGGACCACTACGGGACCTTCCAGGAGATCGATCCGCGCTGCTGACACCCCGAGCCGCGTGAAACCCCGCACCCCTCACCGGGCCCGGCGCCAGCTGATCCGGCGGTGGGGGCCGTGCGGGCCGGTGGTGAGGAGGGCGGTCAGCTCGTGGAACACCGGGACGGGGTCGCGCCGGAGCTGGACCGGGGTGGTGCGGACCACGGGGAGCCCGACGGCGGTCAGGCGGTTGGCGCGGTCCAGGCCGCGTTCGTGGTCGGCGGGGCGCAGGTGCCAGGCGCGGGAGTCGATCTCCAACGCCACGCAGGCGTGCGGCCAGTAGGCGTCCGGGACGGCGAGGAAGCGGCCGTCCAGGAAGAGCACCGGGTTCCACAGCGGCTCGGGCAGGCCCGCGTGCGCGAGGAGTTCGCGGGCCTCGCCCTCCACCACCGATCGCACTCCGGCGGTGAGGTCCTCCACCACCCGGGCCACCTGCGGCAGTCCGAGCGCGCCCGGCCGGGCCAGCAAGTGGTCCAGCAGCTCGCCGAGTTCGCAGTGCCGCCGCTGGACGGCCTCCGCGCACAGCGCCCGGAACCGGCGCTGCCCGGTCTCGCCCGGCGCGAGGTCGGCCAGCGCCCGGGCGACGGTGGCGCTCCACAGCCCGTCGTCCCGCTCGAAGCCGCCCGGCAGCGGCCCGGCCGACCGGTGGATCCGGACGAACTCGCGGTCACGGACACGGCGTTGGGCGGGAATCAGGACGTCGATCCGGGCCAGGTCGGCCGGGTGTCCGGCGCTCGGCAGCCCCGCGTCGGCCAGCACCGCGTCCCCGGTCAGCAGCACCTCCCCGGCCTGCGGCGCCCGCCCCTTGGGGCTCGCGTACGCCAGCGCGGCGCGCAGCCGTTGATGCGCCGTCAATCGGCCGGACTGCAGGCAGATCACCCGGGGCAGCACCTGTTGCCAGGGCCCGTCGGGGCGCAGCCGGTGGGCGATGGTGCCGGACGGCACGCCGAGCCGGCGCAGTTGCGCCCGGGTGACGATGTGCTGCTGGTCGGCGCCGAGCAGCACGACGGGGTCGAGCGGGTTCACGCGGGTCATGCCCCGGGTGCTGCCCACCATGATCGGATGTATGCGAAACATCGCTCGTCGGGGGAGCCTACGAGAATGAGGTTGACGGAGCGCCGGTCGAACCACTGAGCTGAGGGCCATATGACGACTCCACCCACCGGCCCCGCGCTCGACGCGCTCAACGGCCTTTCGGTAGGCGATGCCTACGGTGCACAGCTCTTCGTCCCGGCCACCGCCGCCGCCCATTTCGCCGCCCGCACCGACCCGCCCGGCCCCTGGCCGTGGACCGACGACACCGAGATGGCGTGCTCGGTGTACGCCGCGCACACCGAACGCGGCACGATCGACACCTTCGACCTCACCCACGCCTTCGCCCGGCGCCACGACTTCGACCGCGGGTACGGTCCGGCCGCCAACCGGATGCTGCGGCTGGTCCGGGAGGGCGGTGACGCGAAGGCCCTGGCGGCCGAACTCTTCGACGGCCAGGGCTCGTACGGCAACGGCGCCGCGATGCGGGTCGCCCCGCTGGGGGCGGCGTACGCCGAGGACCCGGCCGCCTGGCTGGCCGCCCGCGAACCGCTGCCCGGCTGGGCGTTCCCCGAGCCGGGCGGCGTCCGGCCCGCCCCGGAGAGGGAGGGCCGCCTGAAGCCCATGCTGCTGCCCCGCGCCTGCCCGGTGCCGGACGTGGTCTGGACGGACGAGGAGTGGCAGCGGATCCGGGCCGGGCTGCGCCCCCGGGAGATGGAGGACAAGTGGGTGTCCCACACCGCCGAGGGCGTGCTGCGCCTGCACCGCAGCTGGACCGGCTTCGAGATCTGGAGCGTCCGGGTCACCCCGGTGCGCGGCGGCTGGCGGCCCGGGTCGGCGCTGGCCGAGGCGCACCCCGACCGCTTCCGGGGAGCTGCCGATCCGGAGCTCCTCGCACGGGTCCTCGGCCTGGCCGCCAGGGGCTACGGGTGGCGGCCGTAGCCCCCTTCGGACCGTTTCAGGCCGTGATCAGGTGCCCGGGACCGCCGCCGTGTCTAAGGCACTCCTGGTTGATCGCCGGATCCGGGGCGCTGGGCGAGGTGGCGGCGGCGATCCGCAGCTCGATGATGTCCCGCACCGCGGGCCACTCGTCGTCGAGGATCGAGTAGAACGCGGTCGAGCGCACCACCCCGTCGAGCCCGCGCGAGTGGGCCCGGCGGACGCCTTCGGAGGTGGCGCCGAGCCGCTCGATGGCGGTGCGCGAGCGCTGGTTGCGGGCGTCGGCGCGCAGCGAGATCCGCTGCACCCCCCAGGTCTCGAAGGCGTGGCGCAGCATCAGCAGCTTGGCCTCGGTGTTGATGCCGGTGCCCTGGGCGCGCGGCGAGAGCCAGGTGTTGCCGATCTCGGCGGCGTCCGGGACGGCCGTGGCCGGGTCGCCGAACGGCACCCCGGGCACCGGTGGCCAGACCATCGGCCCCCGCCAGTAGTCGAGTTCCAGGAATCGGGTGGAGCCGACGACCCGGCCGTCCGCCACGTTCACCGTCGCGAACGGCAGCGACCGGCCCGCGGCCTGGTCGGCGAGGGCGCGCGCGATGTAGTCGCGGGCCGCTTCGAGGCCGTGCGGGACGGGCGTGAAGGCGTAGGTCGTACGGTCCTCGGCGCCGGCCTCGGCGATGGCCGAGGCATGGTGCGCGGCGAGGGGCTCCAGCCGCACGGTGCGGCCGGTGAGGATGACAGGTACGGGCACGGAACCTTCGGTCCTTCATCGGTCGGAGGGTGCCTACCGTGCCGGGGTACGGCTCGGGAGGCAGGGACAGTCGCCCCGGCCCCGGAGAACGCCCGCCGGTACCCGCGCACGCCGGAGAGCCGGTCGGGCGGGGCGGGGGCGGCGGCCCGGAGGCGGGCAGCGCGGTGCCGGAACGGACTCGGGTCCACGGACCGGTCCGGCGGGGATGAGCGAGGGGACAGCGTGCGTCCGCGAGATGGCCGATGAGGAAACGGGAGCGCGAAGGAAACAGGCGGCCAGATGAAGGCAAGATGCGTCGTGTGGGCTGGCCGAGCACCGGTCCGGGACGTGGCCGACGGCGTTACGGGACGACGTGACGACGACGCGACGATGCGAGGCAGCGAGAGGACGATACCCGTCAGAAGGCGGTGCGTCACTTCCCGGCACGCGAATGGCGGTGCGGGCCGCTGCGACCCGCCCCCGGACGGGCCGTTGAACACCCGTGACCAGGGGCTTTCCACCCGGGTGCGATCATGGTCCGGAGCGGTCCGGAGAGGCCGCCGGACCCGCCGCCGGGCGGGTCGGGAATTCCGGCGGCGCCCGGCACGCTGGAGAGGACGAGAAGCCGGTACGTCGTGACGAGTAGAGAACGGGGTTGGGTGCGCGGTGCGTGACTTCCAGGCGCTGTACGAGCTGGATCAGCAGGGCGTGGCCGCGGTGGCCGTGGCCACCGCGGAGCTGCGCGACACCGGTGCGGGCCTCGTGCTGCTCCAGCACTTCGAGGGCTTCATGGACGCCGGCGAGGCCGGCGGCCAGGTGGTGGCCCACCTGCTGGAGACGGGCTCGCCGCAGGTGGTGGCCCGTTTCGACCACGACCGCCTGGTCGACTACCGGGCGCGCCGCCCCGCGATGGTCTTCGACCGGGACCAGTGGGCGTCCTACGAGCCGCCGGAGATCCTGCTCCAGCTCGTCCGCGACGGCGCCGGCGCGCCGTTCCTGCTGCTCACCGGCCCCGAGCCGGACGTCGAGTGGGAGCGCTTCGCCGGCGCCGTCCGCGAGCTGGTGGAGCGCTTCGAGGTCCGGCTGGCGGTGGACTTCCACGGCATCCCGATGGGCGTGCCGCACACCCGCCCGGTCGGCCTGACCCCGCACGGCAACCGGCTCGACCTGGCGGCCGGCTACCCGCAGTGGTTCGAGCAGGCGCAGGTCCCGGGCAGCGCCCAGGCGCTGCTGGAGTACCGCCTGGCCGAGGCCGGGCACGACGTGCTGGGCTTCGCCGTGCACGTCCCGCACTACGTGGCACGCTCGGAGTACCCGGCGGCCGCCGTGCTGATCCTGGAGGCGGTGCAGTCCGCCACCGGCCTGGTGTTGCCGGGCACCCGGCTGCGCGAGCGGGTCGGCGAGGTGTACGCCGACATCGAGGAGCAGCTGGCGCACGGGGACGGCGAGTTGCGCTCGGCGATCCGCGGCATGGAGGGCCAGTACGACGCGGTGGCGGGGGCGGAGGGTCGGGAGAGCCTGCTGGCCGAGCCGGTGGACCTGCCGTCGGCGGACGAGCTGGGGCGGCGCTTCGAGCAGTTCCTGGCCGAGCACGAGCGCGGCGCGGAGTAGGCCCGGCGCGGAACAGGTCCGGGCGGGGAGCGGGTCCGGCGCGGAATCGGCCCCGTAGCGGCGGGAACCGGCCGGGTCGGCGGTGGCCGGGAGCCACGGGAGTCATTCGCGGGCCCCGTTCGTTGGTGGTGGCGGCGTCGGGGGACGCGCCGCCGTACGGAGCTGCCCGTGACGCCTATCCCCCGGGGGGATGCCATGCCCACGACCATGTCCAGGACCATCCGCCCGGCCGTCGCCCTGACGGCCGGGCTCGCCGCGCTGCTGCTCGCCGGGTGCACCGCCCCGGACGGCGGGACGGAGGGCTTCGCGGGCGCGCTGCCCGCCAAGAACGCCAAGTCCACGCCGCCGCCGAACGGCCCGTACGTGGCCCTCGGCGACTCGTACACCGCCGGCCTGAAGATCGCCCCGCAGGTGGGCGAGCCGAAGGGCTGCTCCCGCTCGGGGGTCAACTACCCGTCCCTGGTGGCGAAGGGGCTCGGGCTGCCGGCCGGCCAGTTCCAGGACGTCAGTTGCAGCGGCGCCCGCACCGGGGATCTGACCGGCGCCCAGGAGACCGACCACGGCACCAACCCGCCCCAGCTGGACGCGCTGACCTCGGCCACCCGCCTGGTGACGGTCGGCATCGGCGGCAACGACGCGGGCTTCATGGAGGTCGTCAAGGAGTGCGCCAAGGAGAACCTGGTGGACGCGGTGAAGGGCATCGTCGGCGCCACCCGCGCCTCCTCGCCCTGCCGCGAGCACTACGCCTCCGGCGGGACGGACGAGGTGCAGCGCAAGGTCGACGCGGCCGGTGAGCAACTCGGCAGGATCCTGCAGGACATCAAGCACCGCTCCCCGCAGGCCCGGGTCTACGTGATCGGGTACCCGACGCTGCTCCCGGCCGACCCGGCGAGCTGCCGGCCGGTGCTGGGCAAGGCGGTCGCGGCCGGGGACCTGGGCTTCCTCTCGGAGAAGGAGCAGCAGCTCAACAGCATGCTCAAGCGGCGGGCGGCGGGCGCGGGCGCGGTGTTCGTGGACGCGGCCGCCCCCTCGGCCGGGCACGACATGTGCGCGGGCGAGGCCACCCGCTGGGTCGAACCGCCCTTCCCGGCCCCGGGCCTGGCGGCGATCCACCCCAACGCCAAGGGGCAGGAGGCGGTGGCCGCCGTCGTCCTCAAGGCCGTCCGCGGCTGAGGCCGGAGGCCGGGGCCGGACCGCAGGCGGCGCCCGGCGGGCCGGGGCGGCCATCAGCGCGTCACCGGGGCCGGGGCGGACATCAGCGCGTACCGCAGGATTCACGCTCCGGCCCACGCCCCTTCGTGCGCGGCACACCCCGGCTGTCGGGGGCGCGGCGTACCGTGAGGGGCATATGGATGACACCGCGCACCGCCTCGCCGCCGCCCCGCTCCCGTACGACCACGCCGCCGAGGCCCGCTGGGTCCCCGAACCGGACAAGCGCCCCGGCCGCACGGCGTTCCAGCGCGACCGCGCCCGGGTGCTGCACTCGGCGGCGCTGCGGCGGCTGGCCGGCACCACCCAGGTGGTCGCCCCGATGCGCAGCGACTTCCCCCGCACCCGGCTCACCCACTCCCTCGAATGCGCCCAGGTGGGGCGGGAGTTGGGCGCCGCCCTGGGCTGCGACCCGGACCTCGTGGAGGCCGGCTGCCTGGCCCACGACATCGGCCACCCGCCGTTCGGCCACACCGGCGAGGAGGCGCTCGACCAGGCCGCCGAGGCCTGCGGCGGCTTCGAGGGCAACGCGCAGTCGCTGCGCATCCTCACCCGGCTCGAACCCAAGCGCTTCGCCCCGGAGGGTGAGCACCCCGCCGCTCGGCTCGCCCCCTGGCCCGGCCGCAGCGTCGGCCTCAACCTGACCCGCGCCGCCCTCGACGCCGCCACCAAGTACCCGTGGACGCGCGGCGCCCACCCCACCGACCCGGCCTCGCCCAAGTACGGCGTCTACGCCGACGACCTGCCGGTGTTCCGCTGGCTGCGGGCCGGCTCCCCGGCCGGGCGCAAGTGCTTCGAGGCCACCGTCATGGACTGGTCCGACGACGTCGCGTACTCGACCCACGACGTCGAGGACGGCCTCCAGGCCGGCCACATCGACCCGGCCGTGCTGCGGGCGCCGAGCGAGCGGGCCGAACTCTTCAAGGTCGCCGAGCGCTACGCCCCGGACGCCGAGCCGGAGGAGCTGGCCGCCGCCCTAGACCGGCTGCTCGCCCAGGACCGGTGGCCCCAGGAGTACGACGGCACGGCCCGCGCCCGGGCCGGGCTGAAGGACCTCACCAGCCAGCTGATCGGCCGCTTCTGCCTGGCCGCCGAGCAGGCCACCCGGGCCCGCTACGGCCCCGGCCGGCTCACCCGGTACACGGCCGAGCTGGTGGTGCCGCGGGGCGTCCGGCTGGAGGTCGCGGTGCTCAAGGCGGTCGCCGTCCGCTTCGTGATGCAGCGCGACGAGCAGGCCCAGCTGCGGGCCCGCCAGCGGATCGTGATCGCCGAGCTGGCGTACGTGCTCACCCAGCGCGCCCCCGAGGGCCTGGACCCGGTGTTCGGCGCGCTCTACCGCGAGGCCGAGGACGACCGGGCCGCCCTGCGCGCGGTCATCGACCAGATCGCCACCCTCACCGACGCCTCCGCCCTCGCCCTGCACGCCAGGCTCGTCGGCGCCGCCTGGGCCTGACCGCCCGCGGCCCCGGCGCCCGGCGCCCGACCGCTCAGGCGCAACCGCCCGGCGCCCGACCGCGCGCGGCGGGCCGGTCCCGGCGCGACCGGACCGCCGGGAAACCCCGGCCACCCCAGTAGACTTCCGGGGTGGCCGGGCGGATCAGGGACGAAGACGTACAAGCGGTGCGCAGCGCACTGCCGATCGACGCCGTGGTCGGCGACTACGTTCAGCTCACCAACGGTGGCGGCGGCGAGTACAAGGGCGTCTGCCCCTTCCACGACGAGAAGTCCGCCTCGTTCTACGTGAACCCCGCCAAGGGCGTCTTCCACTGCTTCGGCTGCCAGGAGAACGGCGACACCATCGCCTTCCTGATGAAGATCGAGCACTTCACCTTCGCCGAGGCCGTCGAGCGGATGGCCGCCCAGGCCGGCATCACCCTGCGCTACGAGGAGGGCGGCTACAGCCCCCGCCACCAGCAGGGCGAGCGGACCCGCCTGGTCGAGGCGCACAAGGTGGCCGCCGCCTACTACCGGGAGCAGCTGGCCTCGGCGGAGGCGGAGATCGGCCGCCGCTTCCTGGCCGAGCGCGGCTTCGACGAGGAGGCCGCGAAGACCTTCGGCGTCGGCTACGCCCCGGTGGGCTGGGAGCACCTGGTCCGCTACCTGCGCGGCAAGGGCTTCACCGACAAGGAGATCCTGCTCGGCGGCCTGGCCTCGCAGGGCCAGCGCGGCGGCCTGATCGACCGCTTCCGGGGCCGGCTGGTCTGGCCGATCCGGGACATCGCGGGCGAGGTGGTCGGCTTCGGCGCCCGCCGCCTGCGCGAGGACGACAACGGCCCGAAGTACCTGAACACCCCCGAGACGCCGATCTACAAGAAGTCGCACGTGCTGTACGGCATCGACCTGGCGAAGAAGGAGATCGCCAAGTCGGGCCGCGCGGTCGTGGTCGAGGGCTACACCGACGTGATGGCCTGCCACCTGGCGGGGGTCACCTCGGCGGTGGCCACCTGCGGTACGGCCTTCGCCGAGGACCACATCAAGATCATCCGTCGGCTGCTGATGGACACCTCGCAGTACCGCGGCGAGACGGTCTTCACCTTCGACGGCGACGCGGCCGGTCAGAAGGCCGCCCTGCGGGCCTTCGAGGACGACCAGAAGTTCGCCGCCAAGACCTCCATCGCGGTCAGCCCGGGCGGCATGGACCCGTGCGAGCTGCGTCTGGCCCAGGGCGACGAGGCGGTCAAGCAGCTGATCGACAACCCCGTCCCGCTGTTCGAGTTCGCGCTGGTCTCGGCGGTGTCCAAGCACCGGGTGGAGACGCCGGAGGGGCGGTCGGCGGCCCTGGAGGAGGCGGCCCCGATCGTCGCCAAGATCAAGGACCGCTCGATCCAGCACGAGTACGCCGTCCGCCTGGCCGGCATGCTCGGCATCCTGGACGAGCCCTTCGTCGTCCGCCGGGTCTCCCAGCTGGCCCGCTGGGACCGCGAGCGCCAGCAGAACCCCCGGGGCGCCGACCGCGGCCGCCGCGTCGAGCCCGTGCCGGTGCGCCCGGCGCAGCCCGCCTTCCGGCTCAACCCGCGCGACCCGGCCCAGTTCGTCGAGCGGGAGCTGCTCAAGCTGGCGCTCCAGCACCCGGACCTGGTCAGCCCGGCCTTCGACCACTACGGCGAGGACGAGTTCCCCACCCTGCCGTACACCGCCGTCCGGCAGGCCATCGCCAAGGCCGGCGGCGCCGCGTACGGGGCGACGCTGCCCGACTTCACCAGCGCGGTGCGCGAGGCGGCCCCGGACGACCAGGTGCGCTCGCTGGTCACCGAGCTGACCGTCGAGCCGGTGCGCTCCCGCCGGAAGGTGGACGCGGTCTACGCCGGGGAGTTCCTGGTCAAGCTGCGCCTGCTGGCGGTGGACCGGCGGATCGCCGAGGTCCGCGGCTACCTCCAGCGGCTCGGCCACCGGGCCGACGCCGAGCAGCAGCACGCGGTGCAGACCGAGCTGTGGCAGCTCCAGCAGTACGGTCAGCAGCTCCGCAGCCAGGGCGCGGCGGGGCTGTAGGAGTGCGGCGGGGCCGTGGGAGCGGCCCAGAAAGTCGGCGCACGAGTCTCGGCCACGGAGTGTGGCGTACCGCACACTGGAGGGCGTCCCACCTCCGTTCAGCGCGGGTCCGCCAGAGTCGCGCCCGCCCCGAGGGATGCCCGTGGACCGAGGCTTCGCCGCGACCTCCAGCCCGACCGCCGCACCGACCGCCAGTCCGACCGCCAGCCCGACCGCCGCACCGCCCGGCGCGCTGAGTGCCGCACCGCCCGGGGAACGGGAGACGGACCACGGCCGGGCCGGGGCCGCGCCCCCGGACGGCGCCCGAGGCGTGCCGGAGGGCCACCCCGAGGCCCCGGAGACGGACCCCGACGCAGAGGGTCCGGAGCCCGACGACGGGGACGAGGAGGAGCCCCGCCCGCCGGCCGAGGGCGACGCCGGCCCGGCGCCGGACCTGCTCCGCCAGTACCTGCGCGAGATCGGCCGGGTCCGCCTGCTCACCGCCGCCGAGGAGGTGGAGCTGGCCCGCCGGGTCGAGGTCGGCCTGTTCGCCGAGGAGCGGCTGAACGGTGACCCCCCGCCGCCCGACCCGCTGGCCCGCGAACTGGACACCCTGGTGGTGCGCGGCCGGATCGCCAAACGCCGGCTGATCGAGGCGAACCTGCGGCTGGTGGTGTCCGTCGCCAAACGCTACGTCGGCCGCGGACTGACCCTGCTGGACCTGATCCAGGAGGGCAACCTGGGCCTGATCCGGGCGGTGGAGAAGTTCGACTACGCCCGCGGCTACAAGTTCTCCACGTACGCGACCTGGTGGATCCGGCAGGCGATGAGCCGGGCGCTGGCCGACCAGGCCCGGACGATCCGGGTGCCGGTGCACGTGGTCGAGCTGATCAACCGGGTGATCCGGGTGCAGCGCGCCCTGCTGCAGGAGCGCGGGCTGGAACCGACTCCGGCCGGGATCGCCGCCACCCTGGAGCTGACCGAGGAACGGGTGCGCGAACTGCTCCGGCTGGCCCAGGAGCCGATCTCGCTGCACACCCCGGTCGGCGAGGAGGACGACGTCGCGCTCGGCGACCTGATCGAGGACGCCGACGCCGCCTCACCCGCGGAGTCCGCCACCTTCCTGCTGCTGCGCCAGCACCTGGACGCGGTCCTGGCCACCCTGGGCGAGCGGGAGCGCCAGGTCGTCCAGCTCCGCTACGGGCTGGACGACGGCCGCCCGCGCACGCTGGAGGAGATCGGCGCGGTGTTCGGCGTGACCCGGGAGCGGATCCGCCAGATCGAGTCGAAGACGCTGATCAAGCTCCGCGACCACGCCTTCGCGGCGCAGCTGCGCGGGTATCTCGACTGAGCGGCCCACCGGGATCGGCTAGGACCGGCCCGGGGAGGGGGCTGTGCGCCGGCGGGCTGCGCGGCGGTCGGCTCTGCGGCGGTCGGCTGTGCCGGGGACGGCGGGTCGGTGGCCGCCGCGTCCGGGCCGGTGCCCGGGGGCGGCGAGGCGGGGCCGATCGGGATCGGGGTGGAGGCCACCACGGCGGCCAGGCCGGAGACGGGCGAGGTGCAGACGTGCCCGGCCGGCTGGTACCCGCAGACCTGGAAGGTGACGGCCGGGTCGGCCGCGTCCAGCATCGACGAGTAGTTGTCGTAGCCCCAGTGGATGAGTGCCGTCTCGCTCTGGCCGGAGCCGTCGGTGATGGTCGCGTAGTCGTTCGGCTCACCCTCGGTGATCGCCGCCCAGGCCGCCTGGCAGGTCTGGCTGTACCGGAGGTAGACGACGACCTTGCCGATGACGTCGGTCTGCAGGGTCCGGGCGTCCTTGCCGCAGCCGGTGGCCTTGGGGTCCTTGTGCGCGCAGCCGACGGCCTGGCAGACGGGAGCGCCCGGGACGGGCTTGGCCGCGGTGGCGGTCGGGACGGGCTCAGCGACGGTCTGCGGCTGCTCCTGGTGCCGGGTGGCCCGCAGGCCGACCAGCACCAGCAGGGCCACCAGCAGGGCGGCGCCGGTCAGCAGCGTCGCCGGGCGCCGCCACCACGCCACGGGTGCCGGCACGGTGCCGCCGGGTTCGCCGGGTGCGGCGGTCAGGTCGAGCACGTCGGTCACGTCGGTCACGTCGGAGGCGGCAAGTGCGTCGGAGGTGGCGGGCACGCCGGTCCGGTCCGTCGGGGGCTGTGCCGCCGGGGCCTGCTCGGGGGCCGCCTGCGCGGCGGGTTCCTCCGGGGCGGCGGGCTCGCCGTCCTCCTCGGGCCCCGCCACGGCCCGCTCCCACAGCGCCCGCAGGGCCGGCCCGTCGCAGTCCACCGCCCCGGTCAGCGCCTCCAGCGCCTGCCCGGTGATGACCCGCTTGCCGTTCAGCCAGCGCTCCCAGGAGGCCCGGCTGTAGTGCGTCCGGGCGGCCAGCTCGGACAGCGAGAGTCCGGCGGCGTCCTTGATGGCCCGGAGCTCCTCGGCCAGGAGCCGGGCGGGTCCGGACAGCTCTTCGGGCAGGTTCTTCCAGGCGGAACCCATGGGGCCTTCCAACGGTGCGAGACGGGAACGGGGGACGGGGAGAGCGGAACGGGCTCCGGCCGGGGCCGTCCGGGTGTCTCCGCTTCTCCAAACCCATCGGTCCGGCGTCCCAAACCCCAGGTCATGGCGCTGAGACGGACGGAAGTGTCTCACAACCCCCGGGAACGCTCGCATGTGCACGTGTCCGTCGTGCACAGTTCTCTGGTCGGCGCGGTTCGCCGCCCGACGGCGTCGTTCGGACGCGGACCGGTCACCGGTCCCCGCTCCGGCAGCACGTCCCGATTCCCCCACCGGCCGGGGCAGCCTCGCGGGGGGAGGCTGCCCCGGTTCGTCCGGGACGCACGGTGGGGAGGGCGCTTCGCCGCGCCCTCCCCACCGTGATCACGCCCCACCGTGATCACGCCCACTGCGTTCACGTCCCACCGCGTTCACGCCCCGGTGGACCACACGCCTAGTGGTGGAAGCCCGACCGGGCCGGCACCCCGAGCTCCTTGAGCGGGCCGGGCTGGCGCCGCAGCTCCGGCAGCAGCCGGGAGAGGTCGGCCAGCAGCAGGTCGGCGAGGTCCAGCGAGAAGCCGTTGCGGCAGACCACCCGGAGCACCGACAGGTCCGTCCGGTTCGCGGGAAAGGTGTACGCGGGCACCTGCCAGCCGCGCTCGCGCAGCCGCCGCGAGACGTCGAACACGTCGAACGGCTCGTCGTCGGCGGTGGTGAGGGCGAAGACCGGCAACTGGTCGCCGCGGGTCAGCAGCCGGAAGCCGCCCAACTGCCCGATCGCTTCGGACAGGTGGATGGCGACCTCGCGGCAGGCGCCCTGGACGGCCCGGAAGCCGTCCCGGCCGAGCCGCAGGAAGACGTAGTACTGCGCGACGACCTCGGCGCCGGGGCGGGAGAAGTTGAGCGCGAAGGTCGGCATCTCGCCGCCGAGGTAGTTGACCCGGAAGACCAGTTCCTCCGGCAGCGCCTCCTGGTCGCGCCACAGGGCCCAGCCGACGCCGGGGTAGACCAGGCCGTACTTGTGCCCGGAGCTGTTGATCGAGGCGACCCGGGGGAGCCGGAAGTCCCAGACCACCTGGGGGTCGAGGAAGGGCGCCACCATGCCGCCGGAGGCGCCGTCCACGTGCACCGGGACGTCGAGGCCGGTGCGTTGCTGGAGGTCGTCCAGGGCCGCGCAGATCTCCGCGATCGGCTCGTAGGAGCCGTCGAAGGTGGAACCGAGGATGCCGACCACGCCGATGGTGTTCTCGTCGCACAGCGCGACCGCGTGCTCGGCGTCGAGGTGGAAGCGCTCGCCCTCCATGGGCGCGGTGCGGGCCTCGACCTCCCAGAAGGTGCAGAACTTCTCCCAGCACACCTGCACGTTGACGCCCATCACCAGGTTGGGTCGGGCCCCGGCCGCGTAGCGCTCGGCGTTGCGGCGCATCCAGCGGCGCTTGAGCGCCATGCCGGCCAGCATGCAGGCCTCGCTGGAGCCGGTGGTGGAGCAGCCGACCGCGGCGTCCGGGTCGGGGGCGTGCCAGAGGTCGGCGAGGATCGCCACGCAGCGCCGCTCCAGTTCGGCGGTCTGCGGGTACTCGTCCTTGTCGATCATGTTTTTGTCCAGGCACTCGGTCATCAGCCGGGTGGCCTGCGTCTCCATCGAGGTGGTGACGAAGGTCGCCAGGTTGAGCCGGGCGTTGCCGTCCAGCATCAGCTCGTCGTGGATCAGCTGGTACGCGGTGTCGGCTGCGACGGGCCCCTCGCCGAGCCGGTGCAGCGGCGGTGCCAGCTTCATCGAGCCCAGCGGGTCGGCGGCGCCCACGAGCGGACCGATGCTCAGCCGGCGGTCGTTGCCGGCCCCCTTGTGCAGCGCCATGGAGTCCTGCCGCCCTTCAAGCCGGTGGCCGTGTCCCGTCCCACGCTGCCACCGGCCGCCGGGTGACGCATCTTCACCGGCCGGGGCCGGGGGGGGGGGCGCCGCCGTCCCCGGCCGGCGAGGCCGCCGCAGCCGGGGTCAGGCCGCCGTCTCCGGGTGGATCTGTTCGCGGGCGGCGCGGTACTGCTGGCGCACCGCCGACCCGATCGCCAGGTCCTGCTCCCCGTCCGGCTCGACGGTCTCGGCGTCCGGCAGCTCCCACTCCGGCGGCTCCGGGGTGCCGGCCAGTGCCCAGGCGGCCTGCCGGGCGGCCCCGCGGGCGGCGTGGGCGCCCGGCGGCGGCACCACGACCGGGACGCCGAACAGCGGCGGGGCGATGTGCCGGACGGCGGGCAGCCGCCCGGCCGCGCCGAGCAGAAACACCCGCCGCACCGCGACACCCTGGGCGCGCAGCACGTCGAGGGCGTCCGCGATGTTGCACAGCATGCCCTCGACGGCGGCCCGGGCCAGGTGCTGCGGTGTCATCGACTCGGCCCGCAGGCCGGTCAGGGTGCCGGCCGCGTGCGGGAGGGCAGGCGTCCGCTCGCCGTCCAGGTAGGGGAGGAGCACCAGCCCGTACGCGCCGGGGGAGGAGTGCAGGGCGAGGTCGCTCAGGCCGTCCAGGTCCCGGCCGAGCATGGCGGCGGTGGCGCGGAGCACCTGGGCGGCGTTGAGGGTGGCGACCATCGGGAGGTGGCGGCCGGCGGCGTCGGCGAAGGAGGAGATCAGCCCGGTGGCGTCCACCACGGCCTGGTCGTGCACGGCGAAGATCGTTCCGGCGCTGCCGAGCGAGACCACCGCGTCGCCGGGGCGCAGCCCGAGGCCGAGCGCGGCGGCCATGTTGTCGCCGGTGCCGGCCGAGATCAGCAGGCCCTCGGGGGTGTGCCCGGCGGGTTCGGCGGGGTCGAGCACCTCGGGCAGCCGCAGCTCGTGGCCGAGCGCCAGCTCGACCAGGTCCTGCCGGTACTCGCCGGTGATCGGGGACCAGTAGCCGGTGCCGGAGGCGTCGCCCCGGTCGGTGGTGCGGCGCCTGGGGTGGCCGAGGAGCTGCCAGACCAGCCAGTCGTGCGGGAGCAGCACCTCGGCCACCCGGCGGGCGTTGGCCGGCTCGAACTCGGCCAGCCAGCGCAGCTTGGCGATGGTGTAGGTCGGGCTGGGGACGGCGCCGATCGCGGCGGTCCAGGCGGCCGGGCCGCCGAGCGCGTCCAGCAGCTTGGCGGCGGCGCCGCCGGAGCGCGGGTCGTTCCAGAGGATCGCCGGCCGGACCAGCACGCCGCCCGCGTCCAGGCCGATCATGCCGTGCTGCTGCGCGCTGACGCCGATGGCCCGGACGCCCTCCAGCAGGCCGCCGGCGGCGGCGTCGCCGAGCGAGTGCAGCCACAGCTGTGGGTCGGCCTCGCCGGGGCGGGTGTCCGGGTCCTCGGGGACGGGGTGTGGCGCCTTGCCGGAGCGCAGGACGGCGCCGGTGTCGGCGTCGCACGCGACGATCCGGGTGCGGTTGGTCGAGCTGTCTATCCCCGCGACGATGGCCATGCCGAGATCATGCCTCAGCCCGGCCCTGGACGCGTCCGGGCCGGGCGAGGTGTTGCCCGTTCGGGACTCGACGCAGGGCCCTGGTACACCCTGGCGTCACCGTCCCGTCACGGGCGGAAGGTACCCCAGCCGTCGTCCTCGGCCCGGGAGCGGTTGAAGTACGGCACCCGGTCGGTGACGGCGTTCGGCAGCCGGTCGCCGACCTTGTCCGCGACGGCGCCGGCGGCCTTCCCGGCGACCGCGCCGGCCTGCTGCCTGGCTCGGTCGGCGGCGCCCTGCACCGTGGGGTTCTGGGCGATCTGCCGGGTGACCTTCGTGATCTGGTCGTAGCGCCGGCGCCCGGCCCGGGAGCCCAGGACGTAGCCGGCCGCGAACCCCGCGGCCAACGACAGCTTCCACATGATCGGATCCACCCTCTCCTGGCGGCCTTCTGCCGCATTGCCCTACCCGTCCGTCGGGACGGCGAACCGTCCGTGCCCCCCAGCATCCCCGGGGGCCGTGCCGGGCGCGCGCCGGGCACGCCGGGTGGGAGGCCGCGCGGGAGCCCCGGGAGCGGTCCGGCGAAAGCGATTGGCGGACCACCCCCCCGAGTGCGCTAATGTATGTCCCGCAGCGAGCGCCGAGGAGCCCGGGGAACCGGGGGCCGAGGCGGAAGCCGATCCCCCATAGCTCAATTGGCAGAGCAGCCGACTGTTAATCGGCAGGTTATTGGTTCGAGTCCAATTGGGGGAGCTCGGGAGAGGTCTTGCAAGAGCCCTCCTCCCGTCCGTGGTACGGCAGTTCGGTACCGCGATCCCGCATAGCTCAATTGGCAGAGCAGCCGGCTGTTAACCGGCAGGTTTTTGGTTCGAGTCCAAATGCGGGAGCTTCATCGGGTCCGCCCGGTGACTGCTCAGAGCGAAGGCCCCTCGGATGACCGGGGGGCCTTCGTGTTGCCTTCGTCACCTCGCGACGGCCGGGCGGCTCGGGCGGCCGCCTCCGGAGCCCGGACGGCCGCCTCCCGGGTCCGGGTGGCCGCCGCCCGGGTTCAGGCGGTCGCCTCCCGGTAGAGCGCGGAGACCCGCCGGTCGAAGGTGACGCTGTAGGAGGTGCCGGCCGTCTCGCCGCCCTCCTGGTAGCCACCGATCACGCCCACGACCGCGCCGCTGTCCGTCACCCACGGGCTGCCGCTGGTGCCGTCGGTGTAGCCGTCGCAGTCGAAGCGCTCCTGGGTCGGGCTCTGCGAGCGGGTCCTGGCCGCGCAGGTGATCGGCTCGTCGCGCTCGTTCGGGTAGCCGGTCACCGAGACGGCGAGCCCGAAGCCCTGGCCGGTGGCGATCGGGTTGCCGCCGACGGCGTCCTCGACCTGCTTGCCGCCGACCGTGCCCACGGTGACGAAGGCCACGTCGTACTCGGGGTCGTCGTCGTCCGCCCAGCGCGGGTCGACGGTGATCGACTTCACCGGCCAACTGCCGTACGGGATGAAGCCGTTGCGGTAGCCGGGGGTGAACACCAGGCCGTCCAGCAGGCCGATCCGGCGGTTCTGCACGCAGTGCGCGGCGGTGACCAGCAGGTTGTGCCTGGGGCTGCGGACGACGCTCGCCGTGCAGGCCCGGGGGCCCTGCGCGGTGCGGACCGAGAGGGTGCCGATCCGGTCGCGGGTGCTGCTCTGCTGCGCGACCTCGGCGGCGGGCGCCTGGTCCTGCTCGCCCCCGTCGCACGCGGTTCCGGCGGCGAGCAGCAGGGCCGCCAGCGCGACCGTCCGTGCGGCGCGCGGGGGCCGTGCCGGGCGGGGGGCCATCGGGGCTCCGTCTCGTTCCTCGGGGCGGGCACCGGGTCCGTGCGTTCCGCCGTTCGAGAGGAAGATCTATCAGGCCGTGCCCGGCGGCGCCACCGCCGCCCCTCCGGTCAGCCGGTGGCCCGGTCGTAGAGCGCCTGGACGCGGTCGCCGAAGTAGCTGCTGTACGAGGTGTCCGGGCTGTCGCCGCCCTGCTGGTAGCCGCCGATCACGCCGACCACGGTGCCGGTCCTGGTGCTCGGGTCGAAGTCGGTCACCCAGGGGCTGCCGCTGGTGCCGCCGGTGTAGTCGGGGCAGTCGATCCGCAGCTGGGTGGAGCTCTGCTCGGTGGTGTTGTTGGCGCAGGTGATCGGGACGTCGCTGGTGCCGGGGTAGCCGGTGATCCGCACGGGCAGCTGGTAGCCGAGGCCGACGCCCAGCTTGTTGGCGCCGAGCACCTGCTGCACCTGCTGCCCGTTCTGGGCCTGGACGACGGCGAAGGCGACGTCCACGTCCGGGTCGGCGTGGTCCTTCCAGTCGTCGTCGACGGTGACGGCGATCAGCGGCCAGACGCCGCTGGGGGTGTCGCCGTTACGGTAGCCGGGGACGAAGACGAGGTCGCTGCGCTGGCCGAGTTGGGGGTCCCAGACGCAGTGCGCGGCGGTGACGATGAGGTTGAGCCCGGCGCTGTCGACGACGCTGGCGGTGCAGAAGTGGTCGCCGTCCGCGTTGCGGGTGAAGACGGCGCCGACCAGGCCGTTGAGCACGGTGGGCCTGGCGGTGCGGGTGACTCCGGTGTGCCTGGAGACGGCGCCCCTGAGCCGTTGTCGGTTCCAGCCGTGGCCGCCGCCGGAGGCCGAGGCGGATCCGGAGGGACGGGCGGAGCGGGTGGCCGGAGCCGAGCTGACCGTCGGCGCGCCCCCGCCGGGCCCGGCGGAGGTGGTGCAGCCCGCCGCGGCCAGCAGCACCGCGAGCGCCCCGGCCGCGGCTCCCGTCCCACGTGTCGTCATCCGTCCAGGCTGCCCGTGCGGCCGTCCGGGCGCCACCCGAACTGCGCAATCAGGACAGGCGCACGCCTGTGCGCACCCGTGCGCGCCCCCGGCGCGCACCACGGGTGATCGACCGGCTATGCTGCGCGGGACGTCCTTTCGGGGCCGTCTGCTGCTGCCGTGGTCGACGACCGGCGCACGCGGCGAACCGGGGCGGTAGCTCAGCCGGTTAGAGCAGGGGACTCATAATCCCTTGGTCGTGGGTTCGAGTCCCACCCGCCCCACCTCGAACAGCCGTCAGGGCATGAGTAAAAATGACGCCCTGACCTGGCGAAACGTGCAGGACTTCGATCGGAACTGTAGAGCATGAGGCGCCCCGCCGGTCTGGCGCCGCGCCGAGATTCACCCGCCAGTGGACATGACGAGGGGTTCGCCCCCGGGCTGTCGGCAGCGTCCCGACCGAGTGGTGCCGTCCGTCCACCGAGCGCGGCCAGGCCGCGTCGTTGCCCGCCTGCGGAGGGGTCGTGATGGGTGGGCGCGATCAGGACCGTCTTGAGTTTCCGTCAGGGAAGTCGACTGGCTCCAGGCCCGGGTGTGGACTCTCAAGTGAACCTCGAATCCGTGGAATTCCTTTATCAATGAGCGCCATCCTGAAATCTGGCAGTATGTCTGGTTCTTCGATCCGAGAGAGCTTCCGACCAGCGGATCTCAGTCGGGCGAGGGTGGTTCGGCTATTGCCCGAAAGTCGCCCGTCGGTCATAGATTCAAGCGGAATCTTTACGTCCGAACCGGCAGTCCGGAGTTCCTCCCGCAGGGGCGGGGGTTGCCCATCCGGCGCGTGATAGGGTCCTGAATTCATGACCCGGCGCATACCAGGCCGGGTCGGCTTGGGGGGAATCCAGGTGGCCCGGTTTCGTCGGGTCGCCATCGGCAATTCGGGCGCGCCGGCGAGGGACGCATGCGTGAAGGTGTGCAGTCGCCAACCTGTGCCAGGGGCTGTCGGCGCGACTTCTGCTTTCTTCACACACCATGCCCGGACTCACCGGACCATCGGTTCTGAGGATTCCGGGTCTTCTGACCGGGGGGATGAGAAGAATCGTGTACTTTCGCGTTCTCGGAGCACTTGCAGTGGAGACGGACGGCGGGACGCCGCGCACTCCGCAGGCGTTGAAGCTCCGGGCCCTGCTGGCGCTGTTGTGCCTGAACGACGGCCGCCCACTGTCCGCGCCGCAGCTCATCGACGCCCTCTGGTCGGGGACGCCGCCGCGCACCGCGTCCACCGCCCTGCAGGTGTACGTCTCCCGGCTCCGCAAGCATCTGGCGGGTGCGGGCTTCGACGTGTCCGGGCTGCTGACCAGGCCGCCCGGCTACATGATGGAACTCGCCCCGCTCACCCTGGACCTGCACAGCTTCGAATCGCTGTGCCTGCGTGCCGGGGAGCTGCGGGCGGTGGGCCGGCTGGAGGAGGCCTCGCTGCTGCTCTCCCAGGCACTCGGGTTGTGGACCGGCCCGGCGCTGGCGGACCTGTCCACGGTTCCGGCATTGCAGAGCCTGGGCCACCAGCTGGACGAGAAGCGGTCGGCCGCGCTGGAGGAGCGGGCCGAGACGGAACTGCTCCTGGGACGGCACAAGCCGCTGGTCGGCGAGCTCTACGGGTTGATCGACGAACAGCCGATGCGGGAGACCTTCCACGGTCTTCTCATGCTCGCGCTGTACCGCAGCGGCCGACCGGCCGAAGCCCTCATGATCTACAACCGCATCCGGCGCGTCCTCATCGACGAGATCGGCATCGAACCGGGGCCCAGGCTGAGGCAGTTGCAGCAGTCGGTCCTGGCACGGGACGCCGGCCTCGAAGAGCACACACTCGCCCATCTCGCCTGCTGAACGGGCTGACCGCATCCCTACGGCTCGTCCGGCCCCGCGACGCGCTCCGCTCGCGGGGCCGGACGAGCCGTACCGGCTCCCGCCCCGGCGAGCCCCTGCCGCAGCGGCTTGCGGCCCCACTGGGGCCGGCCGAGGGTGATGAAGGCCTCCGCCCGCATCGCCGCGAGCCCGATCCGCGGCAGATCGCGGGTGTGCGGGAAGACCAGGAAGCGCGGCACCCACTCCGGCTGGAACTTCGCGTTGAACTTGTACAGCGACTCGATCTGGAACCAGCGCGAGAGCAGTACGAGCAGCCCCCGCCAGGCCCGCAACACCGGTCCCGCGCCGAGCCGTTCTCCCCGGGCCAGGGCTGAGCGGAACATCGCGAAGTTGAGCGAGACCCGGCGTATCCCGAGTGCGGGCGCCGCCTGGAGAACGGCGACGATCAGCAGCTCGTTGAGGCCGGGGTCGGCGGCGCGGTCCCGGCGCATCAGTTCCAGCGAGATTCCCTCGGGGCCCCAGGGTACGAAGTGCAGCACGGCGGCGAGGTCGTCGGCCTCCGGCTTCCCGCCCGCCTCGCCCGATCCGACGTCCGGGGAGTGGTGTGCGGTGACCACCACGCAGCCGGTGTCCTCCACGTCGCCGAAGCGGCCGAGGGCGGTGGAGAAACCTCGCTCGATGTCGGTGCCGCGCCAGCGGGCCGCTGCGGCCGCGATCCGCGCCCGCTCCGCGTCGTCGAGATCGCGGACCCGGCGGACCTTGCAGGAGTAGCCGTTGCGCTCGACGCGTTTGACCATCTGGCGCACATTGCGCATGACCCGCCCGCTCAGTGAGAAGTCGGCCGTGTGCACGACCGCTTCATCACCCAACTCCAGGGCGTCCAGTCCCGCTTCGCGCGTCCACACCTCGCCGCCGGTCTCGCCGCACCCGATCACGGCGGGCACCCAGGCGTGCCGCCTGGCCTCGTCCATGAACGCTTTGATCGCTCCGGGCCAGGCCTCGACGTCGCCGATGGGGTCGCCGGAGGCGAGCATCACACCGGACTCGACGCGGTAGGCGATGGCGGCCTTGCCGGTCGGCGAGAACAGCACGCTCTTGTCACGCCGCAGCGCGAAGTACCCCAGCGAGTCGCGCGCCCCGTGCCGTTCGAGCAGCTCACGTACCCGGGCCTCGTCGTCCGCGGAGAGCTCCGCCAGCGGTTTCTCGGGCCGCAGGAACAGGTAGGAGGTGGTCAGCAGGGTGATCAGACCGAGCGCGCCGAGTGAGTAGCCGACCAGGTCCGCGACCCGATCCGAGGTGTAGCGCACCGGCCCCTCGACTCCGACGAGTCCGTACGCGGTGTGCCGCAGCCGCTCCTCCAGTGAGGGCGAGCCGGCCTCGTAGTCCGGGTGCACATTGGTGATCAGCAGCCCCAGCACGAGGGAGACGCCGCCCACCGCGATGAAGCTCAGCAGCGTTCGCCAACGGGTACGCGGGTCGGACAGCGCGTAGAACTCCCGCCGGTACAGCAGCATCACCAGGAGCAGCGCGAACGACACCGCACCGGTGGCGGTGGTGTGCCACCGCAGGAGGTGCAGCAGCCCGCCCACCGGGAGCAGCACGACCACCGCCCGCCAGGCCCGCCGCTTGCGGCGGCGCAGCGCGTGCGCCAGCAGCACGAGCAGTACGCCGACCATCAGCGAGCCGACCGCGGTCACCGTGGTGGTGCCACCGGGCAGTTGACCGGCCAGCAGGCGCACCCGACTGTGGCGGAAGCCGGGGAAGACGGCGGACGCGAGGTCGATCAGCCCGATCAGCAGGCAGGCGTACGCGGCGAGGGTGGGGACACGCGGCCGGGGCGCCGGGGTGGCCAGGTCGCGAAGGGTGTGCGCTGCCGGGCGACGACTCGTAGCCGGACCCGGGCGGGGAGGCGCTGGATTGTTCATAGAGCGCGAATCTAAAGCCGGATCAGAGGATTTCAGTCATCCTGAAGAATGAGATTCGGCGGGATTAAGGGGCGCTTTAGCGGAGTGAAATGCAAGTGGTGTGCATGTGGAGGTTTAGCGCCCGCGTCTAGCATTCTTCTCGCAGTGGAGTCAGGCGGAGCCGGGTTGTCCGGTCGGGATCGCGACGATGCGCTTTTCTTCCCGTTGCTTCCCGAATTTTCCGCGCGTCCTCCACATTCCGTCCTTGTATTCGGCGGGAATCCGCCGGCCGGTGCGCACCATGAGGAGTGTGAGAGAAGTGTCAGGGTCAGGATCCGGCGACATGCGCCTTCCCGTGTCAACGGCCCAGCGTGAGATGTGGCTGGCCGAACAGGTCGATCCGACCGCTCCACAGCAGCGCATCGGTGAATACCTGGAACTCCAGGGCGCCATCGACCGGCGAGTCTTCGAAAAGGCGGTGCGGCAGGCCGTCGCGGAGGCCGTCCCGATGCACGCCCTGTTCGTCGAGGAGGACGGTGAGCCCCGGCAGTGCGTGACCCCCTTCTCCGACTGGGAGTTCCCGGTCCTCGACGTCTGTGGCGAACCGGACCCCGCGGCCGCCGCGCGGGCCTGGATGCGGGCCGACCTGTCCCGCCGGATGGACCTTTCCCGAGGGCCGCTCTTCTCCTACGCGCTGTTCAGCCTGGGGCCGGATCGCAGCTTCTGGTACCTCAGCGCCCACCACGCGGTCGCGGACGGGCACACGGGCGCGCTGATCGCCCAACGGGTGTCCGAGCTCTACGCCGCCATGATCGCGGGACTCCCCCTGCCGGCCAGCCGGTACGGGGCCATCCGGGAGATGCTGGCGGACGACGCGGACTACCAGGCCTCCGGCCGGGGTGCGGCGGACCGGGCGTACTGGACGGCCCGGTTCGCGGACGGACCGGAAGTCGCCACCCTCGCCTCCCAACCGCCGGGCGGGCCCGCCGCGCAGGGACAGGCCAGTCACACCGGCAGCCTCTCCGTAGCCGAGACCGAGCAGCTCAAGGCCGCCGCCCGCTCGGCCCGCACCCACTGGTCCGTGCTGGTGATCGCGGCCGCGGCCGCCCAGGTCCACCGGCTCTCCGGCGCACAGGACGTCATCCTGAGTCTGCCGATGGCCGCCCGCACCGACGCCGCGGCGCGCACCACGCCGGGGATGTACTCCAACGTCCTGCCCCTGCGCGTCACGGTCCGCCCGGATCTCACGTTGCACGAGCTCGTCCGTGAAGTCGCCGGTGGATTCCGGGAGATGATCCGGCATCAGCGTCACCGGGGTGAGCGCCTGGGGCGTGACCTCGGCCTGCCGGACACGGGGCGCTACCGGACCGGTCCCATGGTCAACATCATGGCCTTCGACTACGACCTGCACTTCGCCGGTCGGCCCGCCACCGCCCACCACCTGACCCAGGGGATCGTCGAGGACCTGTCGTTCACGGCCTTCGACCGCGCGGACGGCCTGGGGCTGCGCATCGACCTGGTCGCCAACTCGGCCCGCTACGAAGCCGACGAGCTGGCCGCGCACCACGCGCGCTTCCTGCGCTTCCTGCGCGCCTTCAGCACGGACCGGGACACGCGGGTCGGCTCCGTCGATCTGCTCACCGAGGGCGAGCGGATCCGGTTGCTCACCGAGCTCGGCGGCCCCGAGCGCAAGTACCCGGAAGCCGGCCTCCCGGAGCTGTTCGCCCGGCAGGCCGAGGACACCCCGCACCTGCCGGCCGTGGTCTCGGCGGAGACCACGCTGACCTACCGGGAGCTGGATACCGCCTCGAACCGGCTCGCCCGGCTCCTCATCTCGCGGGGTGTCGGGCCCGAGCGGATCGTCGCCATCGCGTTGCCCCGCTCGGCCCTTCTCGCCGTTGCCGTCCTCGCCGTCCTCAAAGCGGGCGGCTGCTATCTCCCCGTTGATCCCGAATATCCCGCCGAGAGGCTGTCGTTCATGCTGAGCGACACCGTGCCCGCCGTCGTGCTGACGACTGTGGACACGGCCCGGCGGCTGCCGCACACGGACGCCCCCCGGTTGATCCTCGACGAGTCCGGCACCCTGGGCGAGCTGGATCAGTTGGCCGGCACGGAGATCGACGACGAGCAGCGGCTGGGCCGGCTCGACCCGGCACATCCCGTGTACGTCATCTACACCTCGGGCACCACCGGCCGGCCCAAGGGCGTGGTGATGTCCGGGCGGGCGATGGTCAACCTCCTGTCGTGGCACGACGAGGCCTTCCCCTCGGCCGCCGGGGCCAGGGTCGCCCAGTTCACCGCGCTCAGTTTCGACGTGTCCGTGCAGGAGATCCTGTCCGCGGTGCTGTTCGGCAAGACCCTGGTAGTGCCGACCGACGAGGTCCGGTGCGATCCCAAGCTGCTCGCCGCCTGGCTTGACGCGGAGTGCGTGAACGAGCTCTTCGCCCCCAACCTCGTCCTGGAGGCCCTGTGCGAGGCGGCCCTCGACCAGGGGTGGACCATCCCGTCGCTGCGGGTCCTGGCGCAGGGCGGTGAGGCGCTCACCCCGAGCCGCCAGGTACGCGAATTCGTGCGGGGCCGCGCCGGGCGTCGGCTGCACAATCACTACGGCCCGAGCGAGACCCACCTGGTGACGGCCCACACCCTGGCGGCGGACGTCGACGCGTGGCCGCCCGCCGCCCCGATCGGCCGGCCGATCCCCAACATCAGGGCGTACGTCCTGGACGCCGGTCTGCGCCTGGCCCCGGAGGGGGTGCGCGGAGAGCTGTACCTCGCCGGGGCCGGGGTGGCCCGGGGCTACCTGAACCGTCCCGGACTCACCGCCGTACGGTTCGTCGCCGACCCGTACGGGCCGCCGGGAAGCCGGATGTACCGGACCGGGGACGTGGTCCGCTGGCTGCCCGACGGGCAGCTGGAGTACCACGGCCGGTCCGACGACCAGATCAAGATCCGTGGATTCCGGATCGAGCCCGGCGAGATCAGGTCGGCCCTCGCCGCCTGCCCCGGTATCGTCCACGCCGAGGTGGTGGCCCGCGAGGTCAGGCCCGGGGACCGGCGGCTCGTCGGATACGTCGTACCGCAGACGCGGGGGTGCGACACGGCCGCGGTACGCGAGTTCGTCCGGGCGAGGTTGCCGGCCCACCTGGTGCCCTCGGCCGTCGTCGAGCTGGCGGAGCTTCCGCTCACGCCGAACGGAAAGCTGGACCGCCGGGCGCTGCCCGAGCCCCGGCTCACCGGCGGCGCCCCGGCCCGCGAACCGGCCACCGAGCAGGAGCGGGTCCTGTGTGGCCTCTTCGCCCAGGTACTGGAGTTGCCCGCGGTCGGTGTCGACGAGAACTTCTTCGACCTCGGCGGGCACTCCCTCCTTGCCGCCCGCCTCGTCGCGCGGATCAGGGCCGCGCTCGGCACGCCGCTGGAAGTGCACGCGCTGTTCGAGTCCCCGAGCCCGGCCGGGCTCGCCCGGCGGATCGCAGACCCTTCGTCCGGCGCTGCGCCGCAGTCCCTGTTGCCGTTGCGCGCGGAGGGCTCCCGGCCTCCGCTGTTCTGCGTCCACCCGGCTGCCGGAATGGGCTGGCCGTACGCGGGACTCCTGCCGCACCTCGGCTCCGACCAGCCCGTGTACGCGCTCCAGGCGCGGCGCGGGCCCGGGGAAACGCCGGGCTTCCCGGCCACCGTCGAGGACATGGCCGCCGACTACGTGGCACAGATCCGTGCGGTGCGCCCCGAGGGCCCCTACCGGATACTCGGCTGGTCCTTCGGCGGTCTGGTGGCCCACGCCATGGCCACCCTCCTGGAGCGCGAGGGCAAGGTGGTCGACCTGCTCGTGATGGTGGACTCCTATCCCGTGGACGACCGGCTCCGGGCCGACATGCCCAGGTTCAGCGAGGACGAGTTCGGCCGCTCCCTGCTCCAGTCGGTCGGTGACGACGATTTCCTCCTCGGGGACGACCGGGCCCGGGCCGCGCTCCGCGACGTCTACCGCAACGACCTCGACCTGATGGCCGGGTTCAGGCCCGGCAGGTTCCACGGCGGATTGCTGTTCTTCCGGGCCGCGGAGTCCGACCCCGGCGACCCGTACGAACCGGGCCGCAGCACCGCGGCGGTCTGGGCGGGCCACATCGGCGGCGCGGTCGAATCCCACGACGTGCCGGCCACCCACCACCGCATGATGCGGCCGTCGGCCCTGGCGGAGATCGGGCCGGTCCTCGCCGCGCGGCTGCGGTCCGCGGACGCGTAACGGCCCCGCCCCGAGGCGACGGCCCCACCAACCCCGGCGCACCCGCGCCCCGAGGACCAGGAGGTCCACCGCATGACAACCACTCCGACCCACCCCGAGCACACGGGCGTCGACGCCGCGCTGGCGGAGGTACGGTCACTGGCCCGCCGTGGCATCGAGGGCCGGACGGACCATCACGGTCCCCGGCTCCTGCGCAGGCTGTTGGAGGGCCGGCAGGGCGGCCCGTACGAGCACTTCGAGGTACGTCCGTCGGGACCGCTGATCGGCGCCGAGATCCACGGCATCGACCTGCGCACCCCGCTGAGCGACGAGGCGTTCGGCGAGCTGGACCGGGCCCTGCTCGAATGGAAGGTGCTGTTCTTCCGCGATCAGGACCTCACCGCCGAGCAGCAGCGGGCCTTCGCGTGCCGATGGGGCGCGATCGAGGGGCACCCGTTCCTGCCGGCGGGTACCGGAGAGGACGTCGTGCGACTGGAGAAGGGCAAGCAGAACCCCGGCTTCGAGAACGTCTGGCACTACGACTTCCCGTGGATCGAGCGCCCCCCGCTCGGCGCCGTCCTGCGCATGGTGGAACTGCCCGAAGGGGGCGGCGGAGACACCCTGTTCACGGATGCGGCCGCCGCGTACGACAACCTCCCGGACGAGGTGAAGGCGCGCATCGACGGGCTGAAGACGGTCAACGACTTCACCCCGTCGGCCAACTACCGTGAGCTGATGACCGACGAGCAGCGGGCGCACTTCCAGGGGGTCTACCCGCCGGTGGAACACCCGCTGGTGCGCACCCACCCGAAGACCGGGCGCAAGACACTGTTCCTGACGTCGATCTTCACCACCCACATCGCGGGCCTGCCGGCGGACGAGAGCGAGGAGCTGCTGGCCCACCTCTTCCGCCAGCTGGAGTACCCCGAATACCAGGTGCGCTTCCGCTGGGAGGCGAAGTCCATCGCCTTCTGGGACAACCGGGCCGTGCAGCACTACGCCACCTCGGACTACCACCCGAACCGCCGGGTCGTGGACCGGACCGCGATCGCCGGCGACCGGCCGTTCTGACCTGAGCACTCGGTCTGGCACGCCCCGCACCCGCCACTCACGTCATACGGAGGAACACCCATGCGTCTCAGCGAAGAACAGATCGCCCGATACCACGAGGACGGATTCCTCCTCGTGGAGTCCGTGCTGGACGACCGGGAGGTGGAACGGCTTCGAGCCGCGTTCCAGCGCGACTGCCGCGTTCACGGTCCGCAGGTGATCAGGGAGGAGTCCCGGGACGAGGTGCGCGCGGTGTACGCCTCGCACCACCGGCAGCCCGAGTACGCCGGGCTGATCCGGGACCCCCGGATGCTCGTGCCGGTGCGGCAGCTGCTCACGGACGACGTGTACGTGTACCAGCTCAAGATCAACGCCAAGCCGGCGTTCGGCGGCGAGAAGTGGTCCTGGCACCAGGACTACGTCGCCTGGCGCCTCGCCGACCGGCTGCCCGCCCCGCTCCAGGTCAACGTCGGTGTCTTCCTCGACGCCGTCGACGAGTTCAACGGCCCCGTGATCTTCGTGTCCGGATCGCACCGCTACGGCCCGGTGCGCGGCAGCCGCACGGCCGAGGCCAAGTCCGCCCAGCACCTGGACCCGGAGGACATCGCGCTGACTCCCGACCAGCTCTCCACCCTGGTCGCCGAGCGCGGCATGGTCAGCCCCAAGGGCCCGGCCGGCTCCCTCGTCTTCTTCTCGCCCGAGATCGTGCACGGCTCCGCACCCAACATGTCGCCCTTCCCACGCCGACTGCTCATCGCCACCTACAACGACACCGCCAACCTGCCGAGCTGGACCGGTGAGCCGCGCCCCGACTACGTCGTGTGCCGGGACACCGGGCCCCTGCGCATCCTCGACGCCCCCTTCCTCGACGCCCTCGAAGGGGTGTCGGCGTGATGCGCGGGAAGGCCGTCGTCCTGGAGGAGCTCGGCCGGCCGCTCGCGCTGCGGGAGTACGAGGTCCCGCCCGCCCCGGTCGGGGGGATGCTCGTCGCCTGCCGCCACGGCGGTATCTGCGGCACCGACCTCCATCTCCAGCAGGGCCATCTGCCGATCCCCACCCCGCTGGTCCTCGGCCACGAAGGCCTCGGCACCGTCCACGAGCTCGGTCCGGGCGCCCCCGGACACGATGCCACGGGAACCGCACTGCAAACCGGCGACACCGTGATGTGGGCGTCCTCGATCGCCTGCGGCTCCTGCGTCCCGTGCCGGCTGCACCGTGAGCCGACCCTGTGCGAGAACCGCCGCACCTACGGGGTCAACCGCTCCACCACCGACGGTCCCGAGCTCTCGGGCGCCTGGGCCGAGTTCATCGTGCTGCAGGCCGGCACCACCGTCGTGAAGCTGGACGACGGCATCGACCCGCTCGCCGCCATGTCCCTGGCCTGCGCGGGGCCGACCGTGGTGCACGCCCTCCTCGAGCGCAGGCCGGTGCGCCTCGGCGAGACGGTCGTGGTCCAGGGCAGTGGTCCGGTGGGCCTCGCGGCCGCCGCGTTCGCCCGGCTTGCCGGGGCTGCCAAGGTCATTCTGGTGGGCGGTCCCGACAGCCGACTGGCCCTCGCTGCCGCCGCCGGCATCGGCGACGTGCACCTCGACATCACCGCGCCCGGCGACGCCGAGGCCGTCCTGGACCGGGTCCGCGCGGAAACCGGAGGAACCGGGGCCGACCTCGTGATCGAGTGTGCGGGCGTGCCCGGGGCGGTCGCGCAGGGCCTCACCCTCGCCCGCCGGGGCGGCTCCTACCTGGTCATCGGCCAGTACACGGACGCAGGCGACACCCTGTTCAACCCGCACCAGATCGTGTACCGGCAGCTCGATGTCGTCGGATCCTGGGCGTTCACCGGCGCGCACCTCGTCGAGTACGTACGCCTGCTGCCCGCCCTCACGGCCCGCTTCGACCTGGGCAGCCTGGTGTCGTCCTACCCGCTGCACGACCACGGGACCGCGCTCGCGGCCGTGGCGGACGGTTCGGTGATGAAGGCGGTCCTCACGAACCCGTAGGTGTGTGCGAGGTGGTAAGCGTGCGGAGCCGCCGGACCCCGTCCGGCGGCTCCGCACGCATGTCGGCGGCCGGGCACGCCCTAGTGGGGGGTCGCCGTCGGGACGGCGTCGGCCTTCTCGGCCTCGGTGCCGTCGGACCCCGTACCGCCGTTCTGCTGCCTGGCGTTGATGAGGAGGAAGGCGACGGCCGCGGCCGCGGCGAGGATGCCGACAGCCCACCAGATCGCGGTGGCGTAGCCGTGTACGGCCGCCGCGTTGGCCAGCTTGGCCGGGTCGGCGCCTGAACGGGCCTTCTCGGCGAGCCAGTTGGTGGTGGCACCGGCCGCGATGGTGTTCAGCAGAGCGGTGCCGATGGAGCCGCCGACCTGCTGGGAGGTGCTGACCATGGCGGAGGCCACGCCGGCGTCCTGCGGCTGCACGCTGCGGGTGGCCAGGCTCATGGCGGGCATGAACGCCGTGCCCATGCCGAGGCCGAGGAGCACCTGTGCGGGCAGAATCAGGCCGACGTACGAACTGTCGACCTTGATCTGGGTGAGCAGCGCGATGCCGAGGGCCGAGGTCAGGAAGCCCGGACCCATCAGGAGCCGGGGCGGCAGGCGGGTCATCAGCCGGGTGCCGATCTGCGTCGACCCGGTCACCATGCCGACGATCATGGGCAGGAAGGCGAATCCGGTGCGGACCGGCGTGTAGCCCTTCACGACCTGCAGGTAGTAGGTCAGGAACAGGAAGAGCCCGAACATGCCGATGACGGCCAGCCCCAGGGAGAGGTAGATGCCGCCCCGGTTGCGTTCGGTCACCACCCGCAGCGGCAGCAGGGGGGCCGGGGCCTTGCTCTCGACCAGGACGAACACGCCGAGCAGGACCACCGAGGTGATGAAGAGCGCGACGGTGACGGGGGCGGTCCAGCCGTCGGACTCGGCACGGGTGAACCCGTACACCAGCGACAGCAGGCCGGTGGTGGCGAGAATGACACCGGGGAGGTCCAGCCGGGCGCTGTTGCGGGCGCCCGCCGGCTCGCGCACGACGGTGACGGCGCCGAACACGGCCGCGATGGCGAACGGGATGTTGACGAACAGCGCCCAGCGCCAGTTCAGGTACTCGGTCAGCGCACCGCCCATGATCAGGCCGACGGCCCCGCCGGCACCGGAGATCGCGCCGTAGATCCCGAATGCCTTTGCCCGCTCCTTGGGTTCGGTGAAGGTGACCGCGAGCAGCGAGAGCGCGGCCGGGGCGAGCAGTGCGCCGAACACGCCCTGCAGGGCGCGGGCGGCGAGCAGCATCCCGGGGCTGACCGCGAGGCCGCCCAGCGCGGATGCGCCCGCGAAGCCGAGCAGGCCGACGATGAACGCGCGTCTGCGGCCGGTGAGGTCGGCGATGCGGCCACCGAAGAGCAGTAGGCTGCCGAACGCCAGCGAGTAGGCGGTGATCACCCATTGCCGGTTGCTGTCGGAGATGCCGAGGTCGTGCTGGGCCGAGGGCAGGGCGATGTTCACGATGGTCGTGTCGAGCACGACCATCAACTGGGCGATGCCGATGAATAACAGCGCTTTCCAGCGCTGTGGGTCCGACGGGGCGGTTGCGGGCATGACGCCTCTCAGTTGACCGGGCGGCAGGGGTGGGCGGAGCTGCTCAGGGTGCCTGTTCCAGCGAGGGCAGCAGGGTGGGCAGCAGTTCGGCGACTACGTCGACTGCAGCGCGCCACGCTTCATCGCTGCCGGGTCCGCCCGTGGCGGTCCGGGCGAGGATGCCCTCGCGGGAGGCGAGCAGGAACATGGCGAGGCTCTGCGCGTCGACGCTCGTGCCGTTGCGCTCCAGCAGGCGGGCGAGGGCCCCGGTGACGGCCTTGTCGTGTTCGTGGAGTCGTGCGCTGAGCTCCGGGCTGCGGGCCGCATCGAGCCGGAACTCCAGGAAGAGCAGGATCCATCCCCGTTCGTCGGGGTCGACCGCCAGGAGCAGTTCCCCGATCCGTCGGGCCGCCCCCGGAGCCGGATGGTGCAGCAGGCCCTCCAACTGGTCGAGCCGGTGCGCGGAGTGGTGGTCGAACAGTGCGAGGACGAGGTCCTGCTTGCTCTCGAAACTGGAGTAGAAGGCCCCCCGGGTGTACCCGGCCGCCGCGCACACGTCCTCGATGGTGGTCTTCGCGTACCCCCGCGCGACCAGCACCTGCCCGGCGGCGTCGAGCAGCCGGGCGCGGGTGTGAGCACGCCGGCGGGGCGGCCGGCCGGAATCGGTGGAAGCAGTCTTCGATGGAGCCACGCGGGAACGATACATCATGTATTTAATACGCTGCGTATCAAACTGCCGTATCGCCGACCGGAGTTGGCGGCGGGGTCGCCACCCCGGCGGATGCGGCCAAACCCCTGGCGCGGTGCGCAGAAAAAGTGATATCACTTTGACAGCTGGATCGGAAACACTCGCTGGAGGAGCTGGTCTCATGGCCACACCGCGTTCTGCCGTCGACGTCGAAGGCGGCCCCGTCCTCGACCTTCCGGCCCCCAAGATCACCGAGCGGGTCATCACCGGTGCCGCGGGGCTGCCGGTGCTCGGAGGGACGCTGCTCGGTCTGCTCGCGGGGGTCGGGGCGACCATCGCCGGCGGTCTCCAAGTGGCCGGCGGGTCCAAGGCGCTGGGGATCACCCTGCTGACCGTCGGGCCGCTGGCCGTCCTGGGCGCGCTGCTGCTGCTGTGCGGGCTGACCGTGGTCTCGCCCGGCCAGGCGCGGGTGGTCCAGCTGCTCGGCCGCTACCGCGGCACCATCCGCGCCGAGGGCCTGACCTGGCTGAACCCGTTCACCAGCCGCCGCCGGATCTCCACCCGGATCCGCAACCACGAGACCGAGACCAACAAGGTCAACGACGCGGACGGCAACCCGATCGAGATGGCCGCCGTGGTGGTCTGGCAGGTCGAGGACACCGCCAAGGCCGTGTTCGAGGTGGACGACTACAGCGACTTCGTCGCCATCCAGACCGAGACCGCCGTCCGGCACATCGCCAGCAGCTACCCGTACGACGCCCACCGCGAGGGCCAGTTGTCGCTGCGCGACGGCGCGGAGGAGATCAGCCGGATGCTCTCCGCCGAGATCGCGGCCCGGGTCGTCTCGGCCGGGGTGCGGGTCGTCGAGTCCCGGATCACCCGGCTCGCCTACGCGCCCGAGGTCGCCCAGGTGATGCTCCAGCGCCAGCAGGCCGGGGCCGTGGTCGCGGCACGGCGGCTGATCGTCGAGGGCGCCGTCGGTATGGTCGAGGAGGCGCTGGACCGGCTCGCCGAGCGCGACGTCGTCGAACTGGACGAGGAGCGCAAGGCCGCCATGGTGAGCAACCTCCTGGTGGTGCTCTGCGGCGACCGGGGCACCCAGCCCGTCGTGAACACGGGCTCCCTCTACCAGTAAGGCGCGGCGTTGGCGACGGAGCGGAAGAAGATCCTGCTGCGACTGGACCCGGCGGTCCACGACGCACTGGCCCGGTGGGCCGCGGACGAGCTGCGCAGTGCCAACGCGCAGATCGAGTTCCTCCTTCGCCGTGCCCTCAGCGACGCGGGCCGGATGCCCGGCGACGCGGCCCGTCTTCCCCGGCGCGGCCGACCGCCCAAGGAGAACCCGGAGGCCGGCGGTTCCGACGCCGGATGAACGGGCCCATCCACCGTCCATCTGCTTGGAGTCCATCGTGGACCTGCCCATCACCCTGCCGGAGAAGCTCTACCTGCTCGCCTACAACCCCGAGCGCGAGCGGCTCACCGCCACCGCCAGGCTCGACCTGGTGCTGCGGGCCGCCGCGCTCGCCGAACTCCTGCGGCGCGCGCTGATCCGCGACGACGGCCGGCACCCGGCCGCCGTCGACGGAGCGTCGGCCGACGGCCTCGACCCGCTCTCCGCCGCGATGCTGGAGCAGATCCGGCAGGGCCGGCGGCGCACCTGGCAGAGCTGGGTCGGCCGCCGCCAGGGCCCGGCGGCCCGCGCCGCGCGGGTGGTCCGGGACGGGCTGGCGGCGTCCGGGCGGATCCGGCTCGAACAGCGCCGCGCGCTCGGACTGTTCCCGTGCACCCGGGTCGTCCTGCCGGAGCAGCGGCTGCGCAAGTCCCTTGTCGCGTCGGTGAGTTCGGCGCTGAAGGCGCCGCTCAGCCGGGTCGACCCGGCGGACGCCGCGCTGGTTGCGCTGGTCGACGCCGCCCGGCTCGGAGCCGTCCTGACGTGGCGCCAGAGCCGCGAGTTCCGCACCCGGATCGACAAGCTGGCCCCCGCCGCGGGCCCCGTCCCGCGCGCCCTGCGCCGGGCCATCAGCACCCGCAACGCCGACGCCGCGGTGGTCTGACCCAGCCGGTGTGATCCGAACGAGAGGCCCGGTCGCCGACACGGCGGCCGGGCTTCCCGCGTTCCGGGCCCGCGCCCGCGTTCCGGGCCCGCGCCCGCGCCCGTGCCCGTGCCCCATCCACCGATCGGTTGATCCGCCGTCCACCGCGCCCGCCCGCAGCTCTGACCGTCCGGTCGATCCGCGGCCGGGGCCCCGCGCGGGAAGCTCGTCGCAGGCCGGAAGAACCGGCCGGACCAGCGGGGACGAGCGGGAGGGAGCGGCGCGATGGCCGTGATCGAGGTGGCGGGGCTGCGCAAGGCCTACGGGCGGCGCCAGGTGCTGGAGGGGGTCTCCTTCGGCGTGGAGCGCGGCGAGGTGTTCGGCCTGCTGGGGCCGAACGGCGCGGGCAAGACGACCGCCGTGGAGTGCTGCGAGGGCCTGCGCCGGGCCGACGCGGGGACGGTCCGCGTCCTCGGCCTGGACCCGGTGAAGGACGCCCACCGGCTGCGGCCGAGGATCGGCATCCAGCTCCAGCAGGCCCAGCTGCAGGGCGCGCTGCGGGTCGGCGAGGCGCTGGAACTGTACGCCGCGCTCTACCCGAACCCCCGGGACTGGCGCGAGCTGCTCGACGAGTGGGGGCTCGCCGACCAGCGCCGGACCCCCTTCGACAAGCTCTCCGGCGGCCAGCGCCAGCGGCTGCTCATCGCCCTCGCGCTGATCGGCAACCCCGAGGTGGCCTTCCTGGACGAGCTGACCACCGCGCTCGACCCGCAGGGCCGCCGGGACACCTGGGAGCTGGTCCGGCGGATCCGCGACGAGGGCGTGACGGTGGTCCTGGTCTCGCACTTCATGGACGAGGTCGAGGCGCTCTGCGACCGGGCCGCCGTCCTCGACGGCGGACGGATCGTCGCCACCGGCACCCCCGCGGAGCTGATCGCCCGCTCCGGCACCGGCGGCACGCTCGGCTTCCGCCCCAGTGGGCCGCTGGACACCGCCCGGCTGGCGGCCCTGCCGGGGGTCACCGGGGTCGAGGAGCGGGACGGCCGGGTCGAGGTCTCCGGCGTCGGGGACTTCGCCGACGAGGTCACCGGCCTGCTCGCCCGCGAGGGGATCGTCGTCACCGGGCTGCGGATCCGCGAGCACAGCCTGGACGACGCCTACCTCGCCCTGACCCGCCACGACACCTGAGCCGTCACGCCCTCTGAGCCGTCACGCCCCCTGACCCGCCACGACTCCTGAGCCGCCATCACCACGCCCGAGGGGACCACCACCGTGAACCACACCGCCCACCACACCGCCCACGCCGTCCGCCGCCTGGCCGTCGCCGAGGCCCGCCTGTTCCTCCGCGACCCGCTGACCGCCTTGTTCAGCCTCGCCTTCCCCGTCGTGCTGTTCCTCGTCCTCGGCTCCGTCCCGGCCCTGCGCAAGACCTCGCCCGACATGCACGGCATGAGCACCATCCAGCTGTACGCGCCGATCCTGGCCGTCTTCACCCTGCTGCTGCTCGGCCTCAACGGCCTGCCCTCGCTGCTCGCCACCTACCGCGAACGCGGCGTGCTGCGCCGGATGTCCGCCAGCCCCGTCCGCCCGTCGCTGCTGTTCGGCGCGCTGCTGCCGCTGTACCTGGGCGTCGCCGTCGTCTCGGTGCTGCTGGTGGTGGCGGCCGGACCGCTGCTCGGGGTGTCGCTGCCGCGCCGGCCGCTGGGGTTCCTGCTGGCCTTCCTGCTGGCCGCCGCCGCGCTGCTGTCGGTCGGCCTGCTGCTCGCCGCGGTCGTCCCGTCCGCCAAGGCCGGCAACGCGGTCGGCGCGCTGGCCTTCTTCCCGATGATGTTCTTCTCCGGGATCTGGCTGCCGCGCGAGTTCTCGCCGGCCCTGCTCAACCGGATCGGCGACTTCACCCCCAGCGGCGCCGCCGTCCAGACCCTGCAGGACGCCTGGTCCGGGCGCTTCCCGCACGCCGTGGGCCTGCTCACACTCGCGGCGTACGCGGTGCTCGCGGGGGCCGCGGCTGCCAGGCTGTTCCGGTGGGAATGATCATGCGGCCACCGGCCGACGAGAGCGCGCTCGGCGACTGGTTGGACCGGTTGGACCGGCTGATCGGCCCGTTCTGCTTCGTCGCCCTGCTGCTCGCCACCGCTCTGGCCCTGCTGGTCCCCGTCCCGACCGCGCGCTCCGCGGCCGCCACCCTCCCGGTGGCGGCCGCCGCGTTCCTGTGGCTGGTCCTGCGCTCGGTGCTCGACCGCATGCCGGGGCCGGACGGCCGCGCCCGGTACGCCGGCGCCCACTTCGCCGTCCTGCTGGCGCTGACCACCGTGCTGGTGCTGGACAACCCGATCTTCGGCTTCTTCGCCTTCACCGGCTACCTGCACGCCGCCCAGTACCTGTGGGGCCGGGTCCGGATGGCGGGCGCGGCCGCGGCCACCGTTCCCACCTCGCTCTCCCAGGTCGGCGGGGCCCTGCCCGACAGCCCGGCGGAGTTCGGCGGACTGCTGACCGTCGTCGCCTTCAACCTGATGGTGGTCGGGTTGCTGTTCGCGCTCCGCGAGGTCGCCGACCGGCTGAGCGCCCGCCGCAAGGCCGCCAACGCCGAACTCGCCGAGGCCAACCGGCTGCTCACCGAGACCCTCGCCGAGAACGCCGGACTGCATGCCCAACTCCTCGTCCAGGCCCGGGAGGCCGGGGCCGCGGACGAGCGCCGCCGGCTCGCCCGGGAGATCCACGACACCGTCGCCCAGGGCCTGGCCGGGATCGTCACCCAGCTCCAGGCCGCCGACCAGACCCGTGCCCAGGACGCCGCGGCCGCCGAGCGGCACCAGGCGAACGCGGCGGCCCTCGCCCGGGAGAGCCTGACCCAGGCCCGCCGGGCCGTCCACGCGCTGCGCCCGATCGAGCTGGAGCGGGCCGCGCTGCCGGAGGCGCTGGCGGAGCTGGTCGAGCAGTGGCGGGAGCGCAACGGCGCCGCCGCCGGGCTGACCGTCACCGGCGAGGCCCGCCCGCTGCACCCCGAGGTCGAGGTGACCCTGCTGCGGATCGCCCAGGAGTCGCTGGCCAACGCCGCCAAGTACGCGCGGGCCTCCCGGGTCGGCGTCACCCTCTCGTACATGCCCGACCTGGTCACCCTGGACGTCCGGGACGACGGCGTCGGCTTCGACCCGGCCGCCGAGCCCGCCTCCCGGGCCACCGGCGGCGGCTACGGCCTGGACGTGATGCGCCGCCGCGTGCAGCGCCTGGCCGGGCGGCTCGACCTGGAGACCGAACCGGGCGCCGGCACGACCGTGTCCGCGACCCTGCCGGCGATCAGCATGGAGGAGTAGAACCGTGAGCGACGCGACGACGATCAGACTGCTGTTGGTGGACGACCACCCGGTGGTCCGGGACGGGCTGCGCGGGATGTTCACCGCCGCCCCCGGCTTCGAGGTGGTCGGCGAGGCCGGGGACGGCGCCGAGGCACTGGTCCTGGTCGCCGCACTGCGCCCGGACGTGGTGCTGATGGACCTGCGGATGCCGCGGATGGACGGCGTCACCGCGATCCGCGAGATGGCCGAACGCGGCCTGCCAGGGCGGGTCCTGGTGCTCACCACCTACGACACCGACGCCGACGTGCTGCCCGCCGTCCGGGCCGGCGCCACCGGCTACCTGCTCAAGGACGCGGCCCGGGAGGAACTGTTCCACGCCGTCCGGGAGGCCGCCCGCGGCGCCTCGGTGATCGCGCCGACCGTCGCCGCCAAGCTGCTCGGCCAGGTCCGCGCGCCCGTGCGGGAGCCGCTCAGCCCGCGCGAGCTGGAGGTGCTGGAACTGGTCGCCTCCGGGGCCACCAACCGGGAGGCCGCGGCCCGGCTGTTCATCAGCGAGGCCACCGTGAAGACCCACCTGATCCACGTCTACGCCAAGCTCGACGTCAAGGACCGCGCCTCCGCCGTCGCCGCCGCCTACAACCTGGGGCTGCTCACCCCGACCGGCCGGTCGTAAGCTGGCCGGATGCTCGAACCCGCCCTGTTGCCGACCCCGCTGGTGGACTGCACCGACGAGGTGTTCGCGCGGGCCGGGGTTGAGCTGAGGCTCAAACGGGACGACCTGCTGCACCCGAGCGTCCCGGGCAACAAGTGGCGCAAGCTCGCGCCCAACCTGGCGGCCGCCGTCGCCCAGGGCCACACCCGGCTGCTGACCTTCGGCGGGGCGTACTCCACCCACCTGCGGGCGGTCGCGGCCGCCGCCGGGGCGCTCGGCCTGGAGAGCGTCGGGCTGGTCCGCGGCGAGGAACTGGCCGACCGGCCGCGCAACTGGTCGCTGCGGGCGGCCGAACGGGCCGGGATGCGGCTGGAGTTCCTGACCCGCGCCGAGTACCGGGAGGCCACCGGCCGCGCCGACGCCGGTCCCACGGCCGGTCCGCAGGGGCGCTGGGGCCCCTGCCTGGTGCTCCCGGAGGGCGGTTCCAACGCGCTGGCGGTGACCGGCGCGGCGGCGATCCCGGCCGAACTGCCCGACCTGGGCGGGCACGACGTGGTCTGCTGCCCGGTCGGCACCGGCGGCACCCTGGCGGGCATCGCGGCCGGCCTGCCGCCGGGCGCGCGGGCGCTCGGCGTGGCCGTGCTGCGCGGCGGCGAGGGCTACCTGGAGGGCGAGGTCACCCGGCTCCACCGGGCCGCCCTCGGCCGGGAGTTCGACAACTGGCGGATCGACCACGCGCACCACGGCGGCGGCTACGGCAAGGTCCCGGCCGAACTGGCCGCCTTCGCCGAGCGGTTCGAAGCCCGCCACGGCATCCCGCTGGAACGCCGCTACGTGGCCAAACTGCTGGCTGCGCTGACCGGCCTGGCCGCCGCCGGAGCCTTCCCCCGCGGCACCCGGCTCACCGCCGTCGTCACCGGCCTGCCCGACCCGGAGTAGACCCGGCGCCCGAGTGGGCCCGGAGCCGGAGCGGGCAGGCCCCGGACGGGCTCATCCGAAGGTCAGGTCGGCGCACGGGTCGGTGTCGGCGCCGCGGGTGTTCTCCGCTATGCCGGTGGGCACCCCGCTGGGCACGCCGCTCGGGTCGGTGGTGGCGGGGGCGGAGGGCTTCGCGCCGGGGCCGCTGCCGACCGCGTCCAGCTTGGTGGCGGGGCTTGGGCGGTAGTCGCGGCCCAGGGTGACGGTGATGCCCTCGGAGCCCGGCTCCTCGACCGCGCGCGACCCCGGGAAGAGCGCGGACACCTGGTCGGCGGCGGCCTTCAGGGCCGGGTCGTAGCTGATCTCGGTCTGCAGCCGTCCGCCGGCGGGCTTGCCGAGCGTGACGTTCTGGAAGCCCCGGGCCCGCAGCGCCTCCCCGCCGGAGGTGGACAGGCCGGGGGTGCCGACGCCGTTGACCACCAGCACGGGAGCCGCGGCCTGCTCGGGCGTGAGCGGCGCGGACGGGCCGGGGGCGGCTCCCGGGGTCGCGCCGTCGGGGCCGGGGGCGGTGGGGGAGGGCGCCGGGGTGTCGGTGCCGGAGGTGCTCTGGCCGTCCAGGGTGCGGTCCTCGCGCAGCAGCCGCCACAGCGTGTTGGCGTCCGGCTGGACGAGCTGGACGCGCTCGCCGGCGAAGCGCCAGGGCGCGGTCACGAAGGTGATGTCGGACAGCTTGATGTCCTGGAGCGAGCGGGCGAAGTCCACCAGCTTCATCGCGGTGCCCAGCCCCTCGTCCACGGTGAGCGAGCGGGTGGCCGCGTCGGCGAGCGGGAGCAGCGTGGGCAGGGAGAAGCCCTGGCCCTGCACCTTCTTGATCATCGAGGAGACGAAGGCCTGCTGACGCTTCATCCGCCCGATGTCGGAGTTGTCGCCGAAGCCGTAGCGGGCCCGCAGGTAGTCCACGGCGGGCTGGCCGGAGAGCTTCTGCATGCCCTTCCGGAGGTGTATGCCGTGCGAGTCGACGTTGTTGGGGACGCAGACGTCCACGCCGTTGATGGCGTCGGCCATCGCGGCGGCGCCCTTGAAGTCGACCACGATGGTGTGGTCGATCCGCAGCCCGGTGAGCGTCTCGACGGTGTTCTGCGTGCAGGCGGGGTTGCCCTTGGGGAACTCGCCTATGGTGAAGGCCGAGTTGAACATCTGGTTGTTCCGGGGCGTGGTCCAGGTGCCGCTCGGCAGCTTGCAGGACGGGATGGTGACCAGGGTGTCCCGGGGTATGGAGACGCCGACGGCGTGCTTGTGGTCGGCGTAGACGTGCACCAGCATCGCGGTGTCGGAGTGGCCGACGCCCTCGTCGCCGCCGCCGATCGCGCTGTTGCCGTCGTCGCGGGTGTCCGAGCCGAGCACCAGGATGTTCACCGGCAGTTGGGCGCCGGGGGTGACCGGGGCGGGCGCGGGCGGGCGCTCGGTGGCGACGCCGCCCGGGTCGAAGGTGGTGATGTTGTTGTCCAGCCGGTGGTAGAACCAGGCCCCGGCGCCCACGACGGACAGCACCAGCACGGCGGCCAGGCCGATGGCTGTCCGCAGGTAGCGGCGCCTGCGCGTGCTGCTGCCCATCCTCCGTGTCCCCCCGTCTTTCCGTCTCTCGTGTTCGATGTTCGAACATTAGACGTTTCGACGGGCGGTTCGGTTACCTCCGGCGGTGGCCCGGATTTGGCTCCGGGGCTGTGATGCTGATCACGCCCCGGGGCCGGCGGCGCCGGTGACCATCCGGCGGAGCAGGTCGCGCAGGACGGCCCGCTCGTCCTGGCCGAGGGCGGCCAGCGGCTCGCGGGCGAAGTTCAGCGATTCGCGCAGTTCCTCGGAGGCGGTGGCGCCGGTGCCGGTGGCGGCGACCAGCTTGACCCGGCGGTCCTGCCGGTCGGCCTCCCGGGTGACGAAGCCGCGGGCTTCGAGCCGGTCGACGATGCCGGTGATGTTGGACGGCTCGCAGCTGAGCGTCTGGGCGATCTGGCGCATCGGCATGGGGCCGCGGCGCAGCAGGGCGAGCACCTTGGCCTGGGCGCCGGTGAGCGAGCGGGCGGCGGCCGCCTCCTCGTACTCGCGATGGAACAGCGCGACCAGGTTGGCCATCAGGTCGACGACCTCGCGGGTGATCTCGTCGGACTGCGGCGTGGCGGCCTGGGTCGACTGGGTGTCCATGTCCGAGAGTCTACCTGAAAAGTTGACAACATGAACCTTTCATGCCCATCGTTACTTCAGTAGCTCAACCTTTCATGCATCGGAACCACCTAAGGAGCTCCTCCCATGGCAGAGCAGGCCGCACCCGCGACCGCCCGTGAATGGCACCTCGCCGCCCGCCCCCAGGGCTGGCCGGTGCCGACCGACTTCGCCCTGGTCGAGGCCCCGGTCCGGACCCCGGGCCCGGGCGAGATCCTGGTCCGCAACGCCTTCCTCTCGGTGGACCCGTACATGCGGGGCCGGATGAACGACGTGAAGTCCTACGCCCCGCCGTTCCGGCTCGGCGAGGCCATGGAGGGCGGCGCGGTCGGCCACGTGGTCGCCTCCGGGGCCGAGGGCTTCGCCCCGGGCGACGCCGTCCTGCACGGCCTCGGCTGGCGCGAGTACGCCACCCTGGACGCCCGCCACGCGGTCAAGGTCGACCCGGCCGCCGCCCCGCTCTCCGCCTACCTCGGCGTGCTCGGCATGCCCGGCCTGACCGCCTACGCCGGGCTGCTCGCCGTCGGCGGCCTCAAGAAGGGCGACAAGGTCTTCGTCTCCGGCGCGGCCGGCGCGGTCGGCAGCATGGTCGGCCAGATCGCCAAGCTCAAGGGCGCCTCGCTGGTGGTCGGTTCGGCCGGCTCGGCGGAGAAGGTCGCCAAGCTGGTGGACGTCTACGGCTACGACGCCGCCTTCAACTACAAGGACGCCCCGGTCCACGAGCAGCTGGCGCAGGCTGCCCCCGACGGCATCGACCTCTACTTCGACAACGTCGGCGGGGACCACCTGGAGGCCGCGATCGGCGCGCTCACCGTGCACGGCCGCGCCGTGCTCTGTGGCGCGATCGCCCAGTACAACGACACCACCGCCCCCGCCGCCCCGCGCAACCTGGCGCTCGCGATCGGCAAGCGGCTGCGCCTGGAGGGCATGCTGGTCAGCGACCACGCGGCGCTGCAGTCGCAGTTCGTCGCCGACGTGGCCGGCTGGCTGACGTCCGGCGAACTGCGCCACGAGGAGACCGTGGTGGACGGTTTCGAGCGCACCGCGGACGCCTTCCTCGACCTGCTGCGCGGCGTCAACACCGGCAAGATGGTGGTCCGCCTGGACGGCTGACCCTTCGTCAGCTCGCCGACCGCCCCGCCGCCCCCCATCGGGCGTGCGGGGCGGTTTGCGTACGGGCGCGGGGGAATCGGTCGCACTACCGCATTCCGGCCGGATCCGAAAGTGCGTCATCCACGGTGCGGGGCGGCGCGGTACGGTGGGTCCCGCCTGGCGATGGGGCCGTTCGGGGGAGAGATCCGGCCGAGGGGTAGACCTCGTTGAGGATTCGACTAGCATTGAGCGAAAGCCTGTCCGTTTTGCTCAATTTAGTAGCTTAATGTCGGCTAACGTGGGTAACTGTGGATCAACTGCAGGCACGAGGCAGCTGGGGAAGGCGACCCTCGTCCACAGCCTGGAGGTCCCGGTGACGACACGTGGAGTTCTCTACATCCACTCCGCGCCCCGCGCGCTGTGCCCGCACGTCGAGTGGGCCGTCGCGGGGGTGCTGGGTGTGCGGGTGAGCCTGGACTGGATCCGCCAGCCGGCCTCGCCCGGACACTGGCGTGCCGAGCTTTCCTGGCAAGGGGAGCCCGGTACGGCCTCGAAGGTCGCCTCCGCGCTGCGCGGCTGGCAGCTGATGCGGTACGAGGTCACCAGTGAGCCCTGCGCCACGGCGGAGGGGGAGCGGTACAGCAGCACGCCCTCGCTCGGCATCTTCCACGCCGTCACGGGCATCCACGGCGACATCCTGATCCCCGAGGACCGGCTGCGCGCCGTCCTGCTGCGGGCCCGCAGCGAGGGGGCCGACCTGGAGGCCGAGATCTCCCGGCTGCTGGGCAAGCCCTGGGACGACGAGTTGGAGCCGTTCCGCTACGCGGGCGAGGGCGCACCGGTGCGCTGGCTGCACCAGGTGGTCTGAGCCGGCGGGCCCACGACGCGGCGCATGAAGAGGGGCCGGCGAGCGCCGGCCCCTCTCGGTGCGTTCGGACCCGGTGCGTACCGGGTGGGAGTGCGGACTACCGGGAGCGGAAGGCCAGCACCACGTTGTGGCCGCCGAAGCCGAACGAGTTGTTCAGCGCCGCGATCCGGCCCTCGGGCAGCGGGCGGGCCTCGCCGCGCACGATGTCCGCGTCCACGTCGTCGTCCAGCTCGTCGACGTTGATGGTCGGCGGGGCGATCCGGTGGTACAGGGCCAGCACGGTGGCGACGGTCTCGATGCCGCCGGCGCCGCCCAGCAGGTGGCCGGTCATCGACTTGGTGGCCGAGATGGCGATGTGGTCGAGGTCGTCGCCGAGCTCCTTGCGCAGCGCCTTCAGCTCGGCGGTGTCACCCTGCGGGGTCGAGGTGGCGTGCGCGTTGACGTGCACGATCTCGGCCTTGTCCAGGGTGTTGCGCTCGAACAGGTCGGCCAGTGCGCGGGCCACGCCGGCGCCGGTCGGCTCGGGCTGGGCGATGTGGTGGGCGTCCGAGGACAGGCCCTGGCCCACGGCCTCGCAGTAGATCCGGGCGCCGCGCGCCTCGGCGTGCTCGACCGACTCCAGCACGACCACGCCGGCGCCCTCGCCCAGCACGAAGCCGTCCCGGCCCTTGTCGTACGGGCGGGAGGCGCGCTCGGGGTCGTCGTTGTTCTTGGACATCGCCATCATGTTGGCGAACGCGGCGATCGGCAGCGGGTGGATCGCCGCCTCGGTGCCGCCGGCCACCACGACGTCGGCGCGGCCGGTGCGGATCATCTCGATCGCGTAGCCGATCGCCTCGGCGCCGGAGGCGCAGGCGGAGACGGGGGTGTGCACACCCGCGCGGGCGCCGACCTCCAGACCGACGTTGGCCGCCGGGGAGTTGGGCATCAGCATCGGGACGGTGTGCGGGGAGACCTTGCGGGCGCCCTTCTCCTTCAGCACGTCGTACTGGTCGAGCAGGGTGGTCACGCCGCCGATGCCGGAGGCGATGACGGTGCCGAGGCGCTCGGGGGCGAGCTTGGAGGAGTCGTCGGTGGCCGGCGTCTCGTAGCCGGCGTCGGCCCAGGCCTCACGGGCGGCGATCAGCGCGAACTGCGCCGAGCGGTCCAGCTTGCGGGCCAGCGGCCGGGGGAGGATCTCGCCCGGCTCGACGGCCGTGCGGGCGGCGATCTTGACGGGCAGCTCGGCGGCCCACTCCTCGGTCAGGGCCGCCACTCCGGAGCGCCCTGCGACCAGGTTCTCCCAGGTGGTGGCGGCGTCGCCGCCCAGCGGCGTGAAGGCGCCGATACCCGTGACGACCACGGTACGGTTTTCAGCGGTCACTGGTTCTTCTTCTCTCACGATCGTGGGGTCGGCGGCGAGCCGAGGAAGGGCCCGGCCGGGCGCCCGGTGGGGCGTCCCGGCCGGCGGGTCGGCCGGGCTCGGGGGAGCCGGGCCGACGAGTCAGCCGTCCGAGGCGTCGAGAACGCCGGACGTGCTGGACGGATCGAACGGGTCGATCGGTCAGGCGGCGGCGTTGGTGAGGATGTAGTTCACCGCGTCGCCGACGGTCTTCAGGTTCTTGACCTCGTCGTCCGGGATCTTGACGTCGAAGCGCTCCTCGGCGGCCACGACGACCTCGACCATGGACAGCGAGTCGACGTCCAGGTCGTCCGTGAAGGACTTGTCCTCCTGGACGTCCTCGGTCGGGATACCGGCGATCTCGTTGACGATCTCGGCGAGACCTTCCAGGACCTCGGCCTTGTCCTTAGCCATACTGGCTGCTCCTCTTCGGTGTTGAACGCGTCCGACCGGCGGCCGGACGCAGGCTTTGCGGAATGAGTGGGGCGAAACGCGCCTAGGGGAGCGTAACGACTGCCGCGGCGTACACGAGACCCGCCCCGAAGCCGATGATCAGCGCGAGGTCGCCGCTGCGGGCCTCGCCGCTCTCCAGCATGCGCTCCATCGCCAGCGGGATGGAGGCCGCGGAGGTGTTGCCGGTCTCGGCGATGTCGCGGGCGACCGGCACCGAGTCGGGCAGCTTGAGTGCCTTGATCATGGCGTCGGTGATGCGCATGTTGGCCTGGTGCGGGATGAACGCGCCGAGCTGGTCGGCGGTGACCCCGGCGGCGTCCAGCGCCTGCTGGGCCACCTTGGCCATCTCCCACACCGCCCAGCGGAAGACCGGCTGGCCGTCCATCCGCAGGGCCGGCCACTTGGCCTCCTCGCCCACGCCGTTGACGGCGTCGGGCTTGGCGAAGGCGGTGTCCCAGGCCTGGGTCTGCGAGATGACGTCGGACTGCGAGCCGTCCGAGCCCCAGATCAGCTTGCCGATACCGGGCGTGTCGGACGGGCCGACGACCGCGGCGCCGGCGCCGTCGCCGAAGATGAACGCGGTCGAGCGGTCCGACTGGTCGGTCAGGTCGCTCAGCCGCTCGACGCCGATCACCAGCACGTACTCGGCGTTGCCGCCGCGGATCATGCCGTCGGCCAGGCCCAGGCCGTAGCCGAAGCCCGCGCAGGCGGCCGAGATGTCGAAGGCCGGGGCGGTGCCGCAGCCGAGCCGCTCGGCGATCTCGGTGGCGATCGCCGGGGTCTGCTTGAGGTGCGAGACGGTCGCGACGATCACGCCGCCGATCTGGTCCGGGGTGATCCCGGCCTGGGCGATGGCCTTGCCGGAGGCCTGCACCGACATCTCGGCGACGCTCTCCTCCGGGCCGGCCCAGCGGCGCTCGGCGATCCCGCTGCGGGTGCGGATCCACTCGTCCGAGGAGTCGATCCACTCCAGCACCTCGGCGTTGGGGATCACCCGGACCGGGCGGTAGCCGCCCACGCCGAGGATGCGCGCGTACTGCGCGCCCTCGGACGGGCGGATCTGCGGGTTCGTCATGCCTGGGTCTCCTGATCCTGACCGCCGTGCTCCGCGACGAGCGCGCGGGCCTTGTCCAGGTCGGCGGGGGTCTTGAGGGCAAGCGTCGCCACACCCTTGAGGTTGCGCTTGACCAGTCCGGTGAGGGTGCCCGCGGGGGACAGCTCGATGACGGCGGTCGCGCCCAGCTGCCCGAGGGTCTCCATGCAGAGGTCCCAGCGGACCGGGTTGGAGACCTGCGACACCAGGCGGGTGAGCACCTCGGCGCCGGAGGCCACGACCTCGCCGTCCTTGTTGGAGACGTAGCGGACCTGCGGGTCGGCCACGGTCAGCGTCGGGGCCAGCGCGGCCAGCCGCTCGACACCCGGGGCCATGTGCTCGGTGTGGAAGGCGCCGGCCACCTTCAGGGCGACCAGCTTGGCACCGGCCGGCGGGTCCGCCTTCAGCGTCTCCAGCTGGGCCAGCGTGCCGGCGGCGACGATCTGGCCGCCGCCGTTGTTGTTGGCCGCGGTCAGGCCGTGCTCGGCCAGCTTCGCCGCGACGACCTCCGGGTCGCCGCCGAGCACGGCGATCATGCCGGTCTCGGTGACGGCGGCGGCCGCGGCCATCGCCCGGCCGCGCTCGCGGACGAAGGTCAGCGCGTCGTGCGCGCTCAGCACTCCGGCGCCGGCGGCGGCGGTGATCTCGCCGACGCTGTGGCCGGCCACGGCGCCGACCAGCTTGCGGGCGACGTCCTCGTCCGGGAACAGCTCACGGGCGGTCATCAGACCGGCCGCGACCAGCAGCGGCTGGGCGACGGCGGTGTCCTTGATCTCCTCTGCGGAGGCCTCGGTCCCGGCGTGCACCAGGTCGAGCCCGGCGACCTCCGACCAGCCGCGGAGGCGGTCGGCGACACCGTCCAGCTCCAGCCAGGGGCTGAGGAAACCGGGGGACTGGGCACCCTGTCCAGGGGCGACGATTACGAGCACGGTTCAACCCTCTCTCGCCAGGCGCCCAGGGGCGGGTAGGCGACGGTAACGAAGAAAACCATCCGGGATTGTAAGGTCCCTACAGGCGGTTCAGCTCGGCTCCCCGGCCGCGGTGAGTCGGCCGAGGGCGAGTGCGATCCGCAGCGTGAACGCCGAACGCACGTCGGACGGGGCGTACCCCGTGACGTCGGTCACACGTCGTAGCCGGTAGCGCACCGTGTTGGGGTGGACGAAGAGCATCCGGGCGGCGCCCTCCAGCGAGGAGGCCTGCTCCAGGTAGACGCTCAGCGTCTCCAGCAGCGCCGAGCCGGCTTCGTCCAGCGGTGTGTAGATCTCCTCCACCAGCTGGCGGCGGGCGGCCTGGTCGCCGGCCAGCGCGCGCTCGGGCAGCAGGTCGTCGGCCAGCACCGGGCGGGGCGCGTCCGGCCAGGCGGCGCAGGCACGCAGGCCGGCCGCGGCGGCGTGCGCCGAGCGGGTCGCCGAGAGCAGGTCCGGCACGGTCGGGCCGACCACCACCGGGCCCGGCGCGAACTGGCCGATCAGCGCCCGGGCCGCGTGCACCGGCTCCTTGTCGCCGCCGACCACGACCACCAGGCGCTTGCCCAGCACCCCGGTCAGCACGTGCAGCTTGGCGTACCGGGCGGCCCGGCGGATCGCCTCGACCACCAGCTCGCTGTCGCCGTCCGGCGCGCTGCCCATCACCACCCGGACCTGGCTGGGCTGGCCCCAGCCGAGCGCCGCGGCCCGCGACAGCACGCCCTCGTCCGCGTCGCCGGACAGCAGCGAGTTGACCACCAGCGCCTCCAGCCGGGCGTCCCAGGCGCCGCGCGCCTCGGCCGCCTGGGCGTACACCTGGGCCGTCGCGAAGGCGATCTCCCGGGCGTAGACCAGCACCGACTCGCGCATGTCCGCCTCGTCGCCGGGGGCGGCCACCTCCTCGATGGCCTCCTCCATCACCTCGATCGTGGTGCGGATCAGCTCGACGGTCTGGCGCAGGGTGATCGCCCTGGTCAGCTCGCGCGGGGCGGTGCCGAAGACGTCCGTGGAGATCGCCTGGGCGGCGTCCGGGTGGCGGTACCACTCGGTGAAGGCGGCGATGCCGGCCTGGGCGACCAGGCCGATCCAGGAGCGGTGCTCCGGCGGCATCCGCCGGTACCAGCCGAGCTGGTCGTCCATCCGGGAGATCGCGGCGGTGGCCAGCTTGCCCGAGGACTTCTCCAGCCGCTTGAGCGTCGCGGCCCGGCGCTCGGCCCGCTCGGCGGCGATTCTGCGCTCCTGCGCGGTGAGGCGGGGCGCCGCCCGGCCGGGGCGGTCGCGGCCGGCCCTGGGGGCCGGGCTCTTCCCGGTCGGCTCGGCCGTGGGACTGGGTTCGCTCTTGGAGTTCGCGGAAGCGGCTGGCACAAGGACAAGACTGCCTCACGTGAGTGACTGCTCGTGCACACCCCCCGGTGCAGCGGCACGGTGGTGCCGGTCACACCCACTACCGTGGGGCCCGTGACAGACGACGCCGCCCGCCCCCGCGCCGACCTGCGCCGCACCGCCGAGCGCTACCTCTCCACCCCGGCCGAGGGCGTCGAGACCCGACACGCGTTCTCCTTCTCCGGCCACTACGACCCGAAGAACACGCACTTCGGCGCGCTGCTCGCGTGCAACGAGGAACTCCTCGCCCCCGGCGCCGGGTACGAGGAGCACAAGCACCGGGACACCGAGATCGTCACCTGGGTGCTGGAGGGCGCGCTGGCGCACCGGGACTCCCGGGGGCACGGCGGGGTGGTCCGCCCGGGGATGGTCCAGCACCTCGGCGCGGGCTCCGGCGTCACCCACACCGAGCGCAACGTCGGCGGGGCCGCCGGCCCGGTCCGCTTCGTCCAGATGTGGCTCCAGCCGGACGTGTTCGACGCGCCCCCGGCGTACGGGCTGCGCAAGGTGGAACCGGTCGACGGCGGGTTGACGCTGCTCGCCTCCGGGCTGGAGCGCGACGCCGGGACGGACGCCCTGCGGCTGCGCCGCGGCGACGCCGCGCTCTGGCTGGCGACGGCGGGGCCGTGGCAGCCGCTGCCCGCACTGCCCGAGGCCGCCTGGCGGTACGCGCACCTGACCGCCGGCTCGCTGGGCTACCGGACGATCCCGGGGCCCAAGGGCGGCGGCCGCTCGATGGCCCCGGGCGACAGCGTGCGGATCACCGGCGACGCCTTCGCCGACCCGACGGCCGGCGAGACCGGCGCCGAACTCCTGCTCTGGGAGATGCACTCGCCGGTCTCGTACGGCTAGGGGCTGTCCTTTCAGCCTTCGAGTCGTTCAGCTGTTCAGTTCGGCCAGGACCGCGTCCGAGCAGGCCGGCCAGGCCTCGGCGGCCCACGGGCCGAAGTCCCGGTCGGTGAGCGCGACGCAGGCCACGCCGGCCTCCGGGTCGACCCACAGGAAGGTGCCGGACTGGCCGAAGTGGCCGAAGGTGGCGGGCGAGTTGGCGGTGCCCGTCCAGTGCGGGGCCTTGCCGTCGCGGATCTCGAAGCCGAGACCCCAGTCGTTCGGCCGGCGGTGGCCGTAGCCGGGCAGCACGCCGCTGGTGCCGGGGAAGGCGACCTCGCGGGTGGCCTGCCGGACGGTGGACGGGTCCAGCAGCTTCGGGGACTGGAGCTCGGCGGCGAACCGGACCAGGTCCGCGACGGTGGACAGGCCGCCGGCGCCGGCCGGGGACCTGTGCGCGGTGTTCAGCAGGGTGTCGTGCATGCCCAGCGGCTCGAACACCGCCTCGGCGGCGTACCGGGAGAACTCGATCCCGGCGGCGTCGGACAGCGCCCGCGCCAGCGCGTCGAAGCCCGCGTTGGAGTACAGCCGGCGGTTGCCGGGCTCGGCGAACACCCGGTCCTCGTCGAAGCCCAGGCCGGAGGTGTGCGCGAGCAGGTGGCGTACGGTCGAGCCGGCCGGCCCGGCCGGGTCGTCCAGCTCGAAGACGCCCTCCTCGACCGCGACCAGCACCGCGTACGAGGTGAGCAGCTTGGTCACCGACGCCAGCGGGAACAGGTGCTGCTGCGGCCCGTACGTGCCCAGCACCGCGCCGTCCGCCCCCCGGACCACCGCCGCCGCGGCATGGGGCACCGGCCAGTTCTCGATCATCCGCAAGCTCTCCATGCGCCCGACTCTAACGAAGGCCCGAAAACGGGTGGCGGGAGCACCCGGGTGCGAGGCTTGCTTGGAGTGCACTCCAACTCGATAGCGTCGTCGTCACCGCTCACCACAGGGGGTAACCGCTCATGGCCACGCTCGCACCCGTCCAGCTCGACCTGCGGACCTGCGCCGACGTGTACCAGCGCCCGGTCGGCGATCCGGACCGGACCCCGCGGCACACCATCAGCGAGGTCGCCGTGGCCAGCGGGCTCACCGCCCACACCCTGCGCTGGTACGAGCGGATCGGCCTGCTCGACCCGGTCGACCGCTCCACCAGCGGCCAGCGCCGCTACTGCGACGCCGACCTGCACCGGCTGGCCTTCCTGGGCCGGCTGCGGCTGACCGGCATGCCGATCGCCGACATGCTCCGCTACGTGGAGCTGGCCCGCGAGGGTGAGCGGACCTACGAGGCGCGGCGCCAACTGCTGGTCGACCAGCGCGAGGAGGTCCGCCAGCGGGTCGCCGACCTCCAGGCCACCCTCGCCGTCCTCGACTACAAGATCGACCTGTACTCCGGCCGGATCGCCGCGTCCGACGAACCGGCCGTCTGCCGCCACGAGTAGCCACCATCAGCACGCCGCACGCGGAGTACACCGCAGCGGAGTGCACCGCACGCAGAGGAAGAAGCAGAGCGATGACCGTCTCCGTCCTCCCCACCGTCCAGCTCGGCACCGACGGCCCGTTCGTGGGCGTCCAGGGCCTCGGCTGCATGGGCATGAGCGACTTCTACGGCCCGACCGACCGGCCCGAGGCGCTCGCCACCCTGGACGCCGCCCTGGAAGCCGGCGTCACCCTGTTCGACACCGCCGACGCCTACGGCTTCGGCCGCAACGAGGAGCTGATCGGCCCCTTCGTCCGCGCCAACCGCGACCGGGTGGTGCTCGCCACCAAGTTCGCCCTCGAGCGCACGGAGGACGACCCGGGCCGCCGCAGCATCCGCAACGACCCGGCGTACATCCGGGCCGCCGTGGACGCCTCGCTGCGCCGCCTCGGCGTGGACGAGATCGACCTCTACTACATGCACCGCCGCGACCCGGCCGTGCCGCTGGCCGACTCGGTCGGCACCATGGCCGAGCTGGTCCGGGCCGGCAAGGTGCGCCGGCTGGGACTGTCCGAGGTGACGGGCGCCGAACTGCGGGAGGCGTACGCGATCCACCCGATCGCCGCACTGCAGTCCGAGTGGTCGGTGTTCGCCCGGGACGTCGAGCGTACGGCGGTGCCGGCCGCGGCCGAACTGGGCGTCGCCTTCGTGCCGTACTCGCCGCTCGGCCGGGGCTTCCTGACCGGGGCGTTCCAGGCCGCCGAGCAGCTCGCGGCGGACGACGTCCGGCGCACCCAGCCGCGCTTCACCGGCGCCAACGCGGCGGCCAACGCCGAACTCCTGGCGCCGCTGCGGGAGATCGCGACGGCCCGCGGGGTGACCCTCGCGCAGGTCGCGCTGGCCTGGGTGCACCAGCGGGCCGAGGTGCACGGGCTCACGGTCGTGCCGATCCCCGGCACCCGCAAGCGCAGCCGGCTCGCCGAGAACACCGCGGCCGCCACGCTGCGGCTCACCGCCGAGGAACTGGCCCGGCTGGAGCCGGTGGCGGGCGAGGTCGCCGGGGACCGCTACCCGGACATGCGCCTCACCCAGGTCGGCCGGGAGTAGCGGCGGCCGGGGAGCGGCCGCCCGGGCCGCTCCCCCTCCCGTCCCGGGTGCCTTCTCAGACCTCCCGGCCGAGCCAGGCGGCCAGCCGGGTGTGCACGTCGGCGTCCGGGGCGACCGGCCGCACCTCGCCGAACGGGACCGGTCCGCCGCGGTGCTCGGCCGACAGGACGGCCTGGGCGACGGCCAACGCGGCGTGCGCCAGGGCGTCGTCCAGCGGCTGCCGGGAGCCGAGCGCCCGGGCGATGTCCCAGGTGTGCGCGACCGTCTCCATCAGGTAGCCGCCGACCGCGACCCGGCCGGGCACCACGCCCCAGGGTGCGTGGGTCGGGCGGTCCAGCGCGGCGTCGTCCGACCAGGCCGCGACGGCCCGGGCGCGGGCCCGGTCCAGCGCGCCCGGCCAGGCGTCGTCCGCCAGGTCCCCGGTGGCGGCGACGACGTCCTCGGCCCGGCCGCCCTCGCCCAGGTAGGCGAACCGGTGGATGCCGCCGACCACGTGGCTCAGCAGCTCCCGCAGGGTGAACGCGCTGCACGGGGTGGGCCGGTCGAGGGCGCCCGGGGTGATCTCGGCGAACAGCTTCTCCAACTGGCCGAGGGCGAGCAGGTACTGCGGGCGGGCGTCCTGGACGGAGTTCACGTGGAATCAGCTCCCTGGGGTGGTGCGGGCTTTCGGGCTCGAACGGCAATCTCCCAGTAAAACCTGACAACCGCCGTCAGGATTGCTGGGATTCTGCTGCCATGAAGGCCGACCGCCTGCTCTCCATCCTGCTCCTGCTCCAGACCCGCGGCAGGGTGCCCGCCACCGAACTGGCCGGGCGCCTGGAGGTGTCCGTCCGCACCATCTACCGCGACGTGGAGTCGCTCTCCGTCGCCGGCGTGCCGGTGTTCACCGAACGCGGCCGGCACGGGGGCATCAGCCTGCTGCCCGGCTACCGCACCGACGTCACCGGACTGACCGCGGACGAGGCCCGGGCGCTGTTCGTGCTCTCCGCCCAGGGCGCGCACAGTGACCTCGGGCTGGACGGCGCGCTCGGCTCGGCGCTGCGCAAGGTGATGGCCGCGCTGCCGGCCCCGCACCGCCCGGCCGCCGAGCGCATCACCGAGCGGATCCTGGTCGACCCGGCCCGCTGGCTGCAGAGCGGCCCGGCGGCCGGCGCCGCGACCGGCCCCGAACTGGGCGAGCTGCAGTACGCGGTGTTCGCCGACCGGCGGCTGCGGCTGCGCTACCGGCACAGCGGCACGCCCGCGCCGGTGGAGTACACCGTGGACCCGTACGGGCTGGTGAGCAAGGCCGCGGTCTGGTACCTGGTGGCCGATCTGCACGGCGAGCCCCGGCTGTTCCGGGCCGACCGGGTGCTGGCCGCCGAGACCACCGAGGAGGCGGTGCGCCGCCGCCCCGGAGTGGGGCTCGGGGATGCCTGGGCGGTGCTGCGCGAGCAGGTGGAGCGGCTGCCGAAGGAACTGCCGGTCCGGGTGCGGGTGCGGCGCGGGCGGCTGGACATGTTCGTCCGCATCCACGGCGGCCGGGTCACCGCGCCGCCGCCGGAGGCGGGCGCCGGGCCGGCCGAGGAGTGGGTCGAGGTGGCGATGGTCTTCCCGGCGCCGGCGGCCGTCCGCGCGCTGCTCGCCTTCGGCGCGGACGCCGAGGTGCTGGCCCCGCCCGCCGCCCGCCGCGAGCTGGCCCGGGCGGCGGCGGACGCGCTGCGCCTCTACCAGGACTAGGAGTAGGTCGGGCTCTAGGAGTTCGGGGCGGGCCGGACGACGTCCTGGTAGTGGCCGAGCGAGATCGCCGCGAAGTTGTGCAGGCTGTCGGTGCCCTCGGTGAAGTAGCCGTTGTGGCCGGCCGCGCGGGCCGAGGAGATCTGCTCGGCGCCGAAGCCGCCGGCGGTCGGGTCGGCGCCGTGGCCGAGGCCGCCGACCTCCAGGTACGGGACGTTGCCGATCCAGTCGGTGGGGTTGCGGGTGGCCCAGACGTGCACGCCGGCGCCCAGCTCGCTGGTGCTCTGCACGCCCATGCCGGGGCTGCCGAACACCATCAGGTCGGTGATCCCGGAGGTGTCGGAGGGGGAGGCGGCCGCGCGCGGGATCTCGGGGGCGGCGTTGCCGCAGACCACGGAGCCGTACGAGTGGCAGAGCAGGGCCGGGGGTGCGTCCGGCCGGGTGGTCTCCTTGAGCCCGGCGAGCAGCCGCTGCAGCCGGGGCGCGCCGACGTCGGCGAGCCGGGAGGTGACGGCGTCCGGGCCGAGGCCGGACGGGGTGACGTAGCCGGTCCAGGCGATCACCGCGGTGCGGGTGTTCGGCGCCTGCCGCTGCTCCTCGGTGTACAGGGCGCGGGCCATGCCGGCCGGGGAGCGCAGCGGTTCGGCGGCCTGGTCGAAGTGGCCGAGGTCGGCGTCCGAGCCGGGGACGACGACGGAGATCCGCTCGGCGTCGGCGAGGTCGCCCCACACCTCGGTGATCAGGCCGCGGCCGCGCGGGTCGAAGGCGAGGATCTGCCGGTCGGGGCCGAGCAGGTGCTCGACGTCGTTGGCGCGGGAGACGGCCAGCTCGCGGGTGTCGGCGTCGAGCTTGTGGTCGGCGCCGCGGGCCCGGGCGCTGTCGCGTTCGGCGGCCAGCGCGATCTTGTTGGCGCGGTAGCGCAGGTCCAGCGGGGCGCCGTCGAAGTTGCCGACGACCAGCGGGTAGTCCCGGATCAGCCGGTCCAGCTCGGTGGGGGCGAGCGAGGCGAAGAACGCGGCGGCGGCGGCCGGGGTGGTGGTGGCCGGGTCGGGCAGGGTGCGGTCGAAGCTGTGGTCCTGGACCCAGGCGGCGCTGCCGGCCGGGGGTGTGGAGATCGCCAGCTGCTCGGTGGAGGCGGCCGCCTGGGCCGCCGCGGCGCCGGCGTCGGCGAGCACGGCACAGCCCGCGAACGCCCCGATCAGTACCCGCTTCCAGCGCCGACGGTTGCGCACCGCACCAACTCCCTTAGGGCCCGTCACCGTTTCTCGGGCGGTGCCCGGAGGGTGCGACAAGACTGCCTGCTTCCCTGCGCAAGCGTAGGGCGCCCGGAGAGGCGACGCGCCCGCCCAAACTGTGGGATGGCTCACATGAACCGGCGGTGTCGTTTCAGCGTCACAGAGCGGCCCGCACGTCGAATTCGCGCACCATCCGCTTGGGCGCCGTGCGCCGCCAGGCCTCGACGACGAGGTCGCGCAGCTCCTCCGGATCGACCAGGTCCAGCTGGACGCTCACCCAGCCGTGCCGCCCGACGTACGGCGCGCTGGAGAACACCTCGGGCTCGGCGGCGAGCAGTTCGGACTGGTCCTCGGGGGAGGCCTTGACGGTGACGGACCGGCCCCCGGGCGCGCCCATCGCGAAGATCCGGCCGCGGATCCGCAGGGTCTCGATGTCCCAGGTCGGCTCCTGTGCGGCCTCCGGCAGGGCGAGCGCCATCGCGCGGAACTCCTCGAACGTCACCATGCCCGCAGCGTAGGGCAGGGGACCGACAGCGCGCGGGCCCGGGCAGGGGGCTCGGAGGGGGGGGGGGGGGGGGGGGGGTCGCGGTCCCCACCCCCCCCCCCCCCTCCCCCCCCTCCCCCCCCCCCCCCTTCCTGCCCGGACTGGTCGAAAACCCCCCCACGGGAGGGC
>NZ_JBWKER010000006.1:0-2150 GCF_056435345.1 Kitasatospora sp. NPDC043950 | reverse complement strand
GGGGAAGCTCGGGAGCAGAACCTCCCGAAACCCCCCGCGTCCAAGGGGGGGGGGGGAGGAGAGAGGGGGGGGGGGGGGAGGGGGGGGGGGGGGGGGGGGGGGGGCCCCGCCCCCCCCCCCCCCCTCAGTGCCTCACTCTCCGGCGCAGGTCACACCATGCCCAGCGCGTACGCGGCGAACAGCGCCGCACCCGCCGCGGCCAGCGCCTTCCCGGCGCGGGAGAAGGCCGTCCAGGGCCCGTCGAACCGCCGGGTGAACCACCCGATCGCCACCAGCACGGCCGCGAACAGCGGAAGCAGCGCCACCCGGGCGGCCACCCAGCCGATCGAGTCCGGCGCGGTGGTCAGCCCCGGTACGGCGCCCAGGCCGGCCGCGCCGGGCACCGCCACCGCGAGCATCGCGCTCTGGTGCCAGCAGAAGATCGTCATCGCCGAGAGGTTGACCACCACCACCGGCAGCCACAGCAGCGGGCGGCGGGTCAGCAGCCGGCCCAGCCGCTCCCGCAGCAGCACCGCGGCGCCGCACTGCGTCGCCGCCAGGGCCAGCACCAGCAGGGACGGCGGGTGCGAGTTGGTCCGCTCCATCCCGGGCACCCCGACCATGCTGGCCGGGTAGTGGAACGCCAGCAGCAGCGTGGCGAACAGCGCGCCGCCGCCGACCAGCAGCACCCGGGCCACCGGGCGGCCGAGCCGGCCCTGCGCCCACAGCACGCCCAGCTGGTAGCCGAACAGCCAGCCCGGCAGGATGTTCAACAGTCCGACCCAGGACGGTACCGCCTCCGCCCACGGCCCGTACCGCAGCAGGTCGACCGCGGCGACGGCGGCCACCAGGACGCCCGCCGACCAGCCGCCCAGCCGGCGCCCGGCCGCCACGCACAGCGGGGTGAGCGCGGTCAGCCCCAGGTAGACCGCGATGTACCAGAGCGGCTGCACCACCAGCGTCGCGCCGGTCCGCACGGTGTCGCCGGGGACACCGAGCGCGGGCAGCAGCGCGATCAGCAGCGCCCAGACGGCCGTCACCCCCAGCACCGGGCGCAGCAGCCGCACCGACCGGCCGCGCAGCCAGCCCGGGTACGTCACGCCCTTGGCCCGGGCCCGCTCCAGCGACTGGACCGAGGAGTGGCCGCCGACCAGGAAGAACACCCCGAGCATCTGGAGCACCCAGCTGATCGGGGCGAGGCCGCCGAGCGAGGAGAGCGGGCTCGCGTTGTGCAGGGCGCCGTCGGCGGAGAGCGTGAAGCCGCCGAGCAGCCAGTGCCCGACCGGCACGGCGAGCAGGGCGAGGGCGCGCAGCCCGTCCAGGGCGCGGTCGCGGGTCTCGGGGGTGCGGGCGTCGACCTGGTGGGCGGCGCGGCGCAGGGCGGTCAGCGGGTGGGCCATGGCGGTGCTCCTTTCGGTGAGGCGGTCAGCGGTCAGCGGTCAGCGGTCAGCGGTCGAGGCCGAGGCCGAGGGCGATGGCGGCGAAGGCGGTGAGCGAGGCGGTGCCGGGGGCGAAGTAGCCGGCGTGGCCCTCGGATCCGGTGGCGGGCAGCGGGTGGGCGCCGAAGCCGGGGGCGGTGGGGTCGGCGCCGTGGCCGAGGCCGAGCACCGAGACGTAGGGGACCCGGCCGATCCAGTCGGAGTCGTTGCGGGCGGTGGCCCAGAGCGGGACGCGCGGGTCGAGGGCGGCGGCCGAGCCGACGCCCATCCCGGGAGAGCCGAGGACGACCACGCCGGAGGCCTGGTCGGGCCCGGGGCGGGCCAGCCCGCAGACCACCGAGCCGTAGCTGTGGCAGAACACCGTGGCCGGGGCCTGCGGGCGGGTGCTGACGGCGAGTCCGTCGAGCAGTCGGGTGAGCCGCGCGGCCCCGGCCCGGGCCAGGTCCTCGGTGGCGGCGCCCAGGCCGATCCCGACCGGGGTGGTGTAGCCGGTCCAGGCGATGACGGCGGTCTGCCGGTCGGTGGCCTGGTAGAGCGAGCGGGCCATGCCGGCGGGGGTGCCGTACGAGCCGGGGGAGCGGTCGAAGTTCTCCAGGTCGTTGTCCGAGCCGGGGACGACGACGGCGGTGCGGGGGGCGGGGGGGGGGGGGGGGGGGGGGGGGGGGGGGGGGGGGGGGGGGGGGGGGGGGGGGGGGGGGGGGGGGGGGGGGGGTGGGGGGGGGGGGGGGGGGG
>NZ_JBWKER010000005.1:193612-245196 GCF_056435345.1 Kitasatospora sp. NPDC043950 | reverse complement strand
TGGACCCCGACCGCCTGTCCTTCACCCGCAGCCTGCGGGTCGTACGCCGCCAGGTCCCCGCCCAGGCGGCGCTTTCCCCCCGGCACACTCGCCAGGGCGCTGACCCGCACCCTGGCTGAGATCACCGACCGCCTGCTACCCGAACGCCGCAGGCGGACCTGCCCCCGCGTCATCAAACGCAAGATGTCCAACTGGCCCCTCAAGCGCGCCCAACACCGCAACTGGCCGCAACCAGAACCGGCGACAGTCACCATCACCCAGCCAGGAGCAACCTAAAGTCACCGGCATTGCTCCTAGATCCGGACAGGACCTAAGGGAGCACCAGGGCCCGGGCCAGTGCGGCCGCCCCGTCGGGTTCGGACGGGGCGGCCGGCATCGGACGGCGGCCGCTCCGCAGGAGCAGGTACAGCGCCTGGGCGATCGCGTCCGGGTCCGGCTCGGCGACCATCGCGTTCAGCCGGCCGGCGGCGGCCCGCAGGTGGACTCGCTGGTCGTCGAAGTCGCGCACGCCCGGGACGATCACTGCCGGCACGCCGGAACGGGCCAGTTCCTGCACGGTGTTGTAGCCGCCGTGGGTGATCGCGGCCGTCGCGTGTCGGTACACGTCGTGGTCCGGTCCGAGGTACGGGGTCACCCGGACCGGGCCGGACAGGCCCGGCGGGACGGTCACCCGGCCCCGGAAGTTCGGGCCGGTAAGAACCAGGAGATCGGCGGGCCGCGGGTCGTGGCGCGGCCCGGCTGTCCGCAACCCGTACGTCCGCACCGCGTCGAGGGCGGCGTCGAGGAAGGCGGGCGCGTCCGCGTGCCCGCCGCCGCCCGCGACCACCGCGATCCTCGGCTCCCCGGTACCCGGGGGCCAGGGCGAGCGGGTGCCCAGCAGGCGCCGGACCACGTGCGGGATCCCGGTCAGCCGTACCCCGTGGGCGGTCTCCTCCCGGCCGGGCTCGCCCAGCAGGTAGACCTGCACGATCGCGGGGGTGTGGCGGGCGACCCAGGCGGCGGGGTCGGGCCGGTTGCGCTGAAAGCGGTGCACCAGGACCTGCCGGCAGCCGAGCCTGGCGGCCCGGTCGTACAGCTCCCGCTGCACGGTGACGTCGTGCAGCACGACGTCACCGGTGGTGAGCGCCTGGTCGACCAGCGCCCGCGCCAGTCGGTGGTCGACGCTCGGCCCGGTGCCGCACAGCGGCTCGCCGACCAGGCTGTCGGCGTCGGTGGGAATGGTCACCTGGGCGAATCCGTGGTCCTCGGTGAGTCGCTGCTCGCGGTCGGTGAGCAGCAGGGAATCCCACCCGAGGGCGCGCAGTTCGGTGTGGACGGCGATCAGCCGGGACACGTGGCCGAGGCCGCGGCCCCAGGCGAAGGAGACGACCCGCCCGTTCATCGCCGGACACCGTTCACGGGCAGCACCACCGCCGGGTCCGCCCGCACACCGCTCAACGCGGTGACCGTCGCGTACCCGGCGGCGAGGGCGGCGACGTCGCCGACCCGGCCGGGGAGGCCGGTCGTGCCGGTCCTGCCGGTCTCCTGGTAGCCGATCCTGATCAGGTCCGGCCCGATGCGGACGGCCGACAGCCGGACGGCGGGGTCGTCGGCGAGGCCTGCGGCCCGGACGCCGCGCAGCCGTTCCGGAGGCACGTTGGGCGCGTTGACGTTGAGGACCACCGGGGGTCGGGCGGCCGGCAGCACCTCGCCGGGGCCCGGTACCTCGACGAGCGGCAGCACCTCGGCGAGGGCCAGCAGCGCGGTCTGCCAGTGCAGCACAGCCCCGAGGTCGATCGAGACGGCCACGCCGGGGCGGCCGAACCGCGCGGCGGTGAGCGCCGCACCGACCGTGCCCGAGTGCAGGACCGAACTCCCGAGGTTGGCTCCCGGATTGATGCCGGACAGGACCAGGTCGGGCGGCTCGCCCCAGAGCCCCTGGCAGGCGAGGGTGACGATCAGCGCGGGTGGGCCGGCGACGGTGTGGACCAGGGTGTCGTCGACCCGCCGGGTGCCGACCCGGACCAGCCCGTCCGCGGGCACCGCCCGGCTGGTTCCGCTCCCGCTGGCCTCGCCTTCGGGTGCCGCGGCCAGCACGTCCATGCCCCGGTCGGCGGCGAACGCGGCCAGCCGGTGCAGTCCCTCCGCCGCGGCCCCGTCGTCGTTGGTGACGAGTACCCGCACCTCAGCCGCCGATCATCGACATGCTGCGGGCCGGCCGGACGAAGTCCGGATGGTTGATCTTGTGGCCGGGCCACTTGTGCCACAGGGCCTCGCGGACCAGGCGTTCGAGCTCCGCGTCGTCCGCGTCGGAGCGCAGCGCGGCGCGCAGGTCGTGCTCCTCCAGGGCGAAGAGGCAGACCCGGAACTGCCCTTCGGAGGTCACCCGCATCCGGTTGCAGCTCGCGCAGAACGGCCGGGTGACGGACGGGATGAACCCGATCGAGCCGGGTGCGCCGTCCGCGAAGCGGAACACGCTGGCTGGCTGCGGGCCCTCGGCGGCGACCGGTTCGAGCGGGTAGGCGGCCGCGACGGCTGCCATGGACTCGTCCGCCGGGACCACCTTGCCGCGTTCCCAGGACTGTTCGGCGTCCAGCGGCATGTACTCGATGAACCGGACGTCGTAACCGTGCTCGCGGGCGAGCCGGGCGAAGTCGACCGCCTCGTCGTCGTTGGTGCCGCGGATCACCACACAGTTGATCTTGACCGGGTCGAAGCCCGCCACTCGGGCGGCGGCCAGGCCCGCCCGCATCCGTTCGAGCGCGTCACGCCTGGTCATCTCCTGGTACCGGTGGCGCAGAAGCGAGTCGCAGGAGACCGTGACCCGGCGCAGCCCGGCGGCGTACAGCGGTTCGGCGAGCCGGTTCAGCAGCAGCCCGTTGGTGGTCATCGACACGTCGAGGTCCGGTCCGAGCGAGCAGATGCGGCGGACGATCTCCGGGAGCTCCCGCCGTACCGTGGGCTCACCTCCGGTGATCTTGAACTCGCGGACGCCGAGGCGGTGGAAGAGCCGGGCCAGGCGGTCGATCTCGTCCACCGTCAGGATGTCGTCGCGGCCCAACCACGGCAGGCCCTCGGCCGGCATGCAGTAGGTGCATCGAAGGTTGCACTTGTCGATGACGGAGATCCGCAGGTCCCCGGCGACGCGGCCGAGGGTGTCGACGAGTGGCCCCTCGGTGGGAGCCGGGCCGGGGTTGCGCCAGTCGGCGGACACGCTCATGTGGCTGACTCCTCGGGATCTGGATCGGGTGCGCATGCGTAGGTGTCGGGCAGAAGACGGCGGAAGCGGCTGAGCACGTCCTGGGGGCTGAGCTCCGAGGCGTCCACGCGGTGCACGGGCACACGCGCGGCCAGGTCCTCGGCGACGTCCTCGAAGCACTGGGCGACGAGGGCCACGTACCGGCTGGTGAAGGTGCGCTCCAGCTTGCGGTTGCGGCGACGCATCCGGCGCATGAGCACCTCGGTGCGGGCCGTCAGGTGGACGACCGCGGTGGGCGGCGGCAGCATCGCGGTGACGAGGCAGTGGTAGCGGTAGTACGCCTCGTACTGGTGAACTGACAGGTCGCCGTTCAGGTAGAGCGCCTTGGCGTAGGCGAGCGAACTGTGCACGTCCTGGTCGAGGACGCCGGCCCGGCCGGTGCGCAGGTTCTGCAGGACGCGCAGCAGCAGCGTCTCCAGCTGGCAGAGGAACGCCGCCGAGCCGTCGCCGAGGAGGTAGCGGGTGAGGTAGTTGTCCCGGCCCGGGCCCCGGGTGACGGGAACGATGTCCGGGACGTGCTCGATCCCGGTGTCCTGCGCCGCGAACCGGTTGAGCAGGGTGCTCTTGCCGACCGCCGGCGGCCCGAGGACGACCACGGCGGCCGGCGCCTCCGGCCGGTCGAGGACCGGCACCTCGCCGATCAGCCGGTGTGCGGCGGCTTCGATGACCGCCGGCGGCGGCCGGTCCTTCGAGAACCCGGCCAGTGCGACGGCCAGGGCGCCGAGCCAGCCGGTGTCGGCGTCCTCGCCTGCGGGTACGGCGCCGAGCCGGTCCACCGCCACCCAGTGGTACCCGGGCGTGGCCGTACGACCGGCGGTCCGGTCGGGCGGCCGCCAGCCGAACACCCGCAGGTTGCGGGCCGGCGTACCGGCTCGGCGGTCGGCCTCGGCGTACAACTCGCCGAGGTGGACGAGCTGTTCGGCCGGAGCATGCAGTCCGCTGCCGCGCGCCAGGGCGGTCGCGGCCGCCTGGCGGTACGAGGTCCCGGGCTCGACGGTCACCGACGGCGGCTCGGCCCGGGTCTCGGCGAGCAGGATCCGGCCACCCTCCAGGACGAGGCAGCAGGCGTCGGTGCGGGCGGACCGATGGCGTGGTGGCGGGTCGGTGAGCATCACACTCCCGGTCGATGGGGTTCGCGGGACATCGGGACCCCACTGGGGGCGGCCTGGGTGCAGGCGAGCAGGAAGACGCGCTCGGCGAACGCGGCGGGACTCAGCCCCTGGCAGAGCTCGGCGGTCTCCCGGGGCGGCAGCAGCCAGGAGAAGCGGGTCTCGCCGGTGAGCAGGGCGCACAACGGATCCCCGGGGGCCGGCAGCAGGCGGAAGGCGGCACTCGCCGAGTCGGGCTCGGGCGCGCCCGCCGCCGGCTCGGCCGCGTCCACGACCGAGCCGGTCAGCGGGCGGCCGGGGGCCGCCTCCAGCCGCAGGGTGCGGACCGCCCCCGGCGGAGCGGTCCGCCGCGGTACGCCGAGCCACCACTCCCGCTCCGCGCCCGCCCACGGCGGCGGGGGTGCCGTCAGGCGGCCGTCCCAGCCCTGGCGCAGCAGGTCGGCGAGCAGCCGCTCCGGGGTGATCGGGAACAGCGCGGCGGCCCGCCAGCGGGGGACTGCCACGCCGGCCGGCAGCGTCCACAGCACCTGCCAGTCACGGACGGGCGAGCGTCGGAGGTTGGCGAGCAGCGCCCGGTACGACTCGCCCGGGAAGCGCACCCCGCCGCCGAGCTGCGGCTGCGCCTCGGTGAGGCAGGTCAGCACCAGCACGCCGGTCGCCGGGGCACCCGGACCAGGCTCCGGCCAGTCGGCGCGGCCGAGGATGCCGACGTACACGGCCCCGCCCTCGTACCGGAGGGGGCCCGAGGCGGCGGCCGGGTCCTCGCCGACGGCCAGGCGGGCGGCGATCCGGCGCCAGACGACCTCGGCGATCGGCGGACGGTCGGACGCGCGCAGCGGTGCCGGGGGGTGCGCCGGGCCGGCCCGGCGCGGATCCGGCCGGCGCGGCGCCGACAGGCGGGCCCCGGTCTCGTCCGCCCCAGCCTTGAGCAGGGCGTCCACCTCGGTGTCCAGCTCGGCCAGCGGGGAGCCGAGCCGGGCCCGCAGCAGCAACGCGAACAAGCCGATGCCGGACAGCACGACGCGTCCCTCGGCGGGCACCGGGTCGTGTCGGCTGGTGATCACGGTGAGCCCGGGTTCGGCCTCGGCGTCCAGCCCCGGTCGGATCTCGCGGAGCCTGCCACCGTACTGCGCGGCCGAGTAGCCCAACCGGGCGGCCAGCAACCCGTCGAGGTCGTCGGCACAGACCGCCAGCTCGACGTCGGGGCGGGCGCTGGGCGGCGTCCGGGTGAGGGCACCGTCCGCGCCGAGCCGGACGAAGCGCTCGGCCACGGCACGGCCCTCGGCGCCGACCAGGGCAAGGCGGTAGCAGGTGGGGCGCAGCCGGTCCAGCGACGGCGGCAGTCCGCCGAACCCGGTGCAGGGCGGGCCGAGCAGCCGGTCGAGACCGTCGTGCTCCGCGGCCTCATCGGCCTGGTGACGCGCCGCCAGGCCTTCGATCCACTCCCCCGGTGCATGGGACCGGTCCTGCGGCTCGCCGGTGGCCCGGACCCAGTCGGCGGCGCGGGCGACGACACGGACCGAACCGTCCGGCCGCACCTCGATCCGGTCCCCGGGATCGGGACGCAGGACGACCCGGCTCGCGTCGTCCGCGAGGATCAGCCGGTCGACGGTCTCGGGCGGGACCGGGAACTTGTGCCGGTTGAGCCACGCGGCCGCACCGAGCGCGTACTGTCCCTCCGGCAGCGGGACGACGTGGCGCGGCCTGGCCCGGGCCAGCAGGGCGGCCGGCGGGTCGGCCCAGTCGGGATCCGGGCCGAGCGGCACCCCGTCGACACTGCGCGTCTCCAGAATCGGCTGACACGGCGCCAGGAGCAGGTCCGGCGGGCCTGCGGAGGCCACCAGCCGGTCCACCCACTCGGGCCGGACGATGCTGTCGACCAGGTGCCAGACGAAGGTGCGGCCGCTCCGCACGGCCAGGCCGTGTTCCGGCCCCTGGAAGGTCGACGGCGTCCAGGTCAGGCGCAGGCCGGGGCGCGGGGCGAGCTCGAACCAGTCGTGCACGACGGTGGTCCGGGTGAATCCGAGCCGGTCCAGGACATGGGTGATGCGCGCATCGGCCGGGTGCAGCACGGGCACGCCGCGATCGAGCGCGTGCAGGGAGGCGGGGTCGAAGTGGTCGCGGTGCGAGTGCGAGATCCACACCGCGTCCGGCCGGGGCAGTCTCGGCACGGCGATCCGGCGGGCGGGGGCGAAGCCGAGCAGGCCGGACCGGTAGGTGTCCCCCACCAACGGGTCGCACAGCAGGCGGAAGCCGTTCGCCTCGATCAGCAGCGTCGCGTGCCCGCCCACGTCCACGGTGACTGCCATCCGTTCCCCCCTCGTGCGGTCGGTCCCGGTCGGTCGCTCATCGGGCGCTCATCAGTCGGGCGGTCATCGCCCGGGCGGGCATCAGTCGGGCGGGCATCAGTCGGGCGGGCATCGGCCGGGCGGTCATCGGCCGTTCAGGCGTGCGAGCAGGTCGCGGAACGCCCGTCCGCGGCAGTAGTAGTGCGCCTTCTCCCCTGCGGACATCTCGGCCAGCGTGCGTCCGTCGCCCTCGCCCGGCACGAACACCGCGTCGTAGCCGAATCCGGTGGTACCGCGCGGCTGCCGGATGACCGTGCCTCGGGCGACCCCGGTCCCCACCAGCCGAGTGCCGTCCGGATAGCCGAGCACGGCCACGGTCCGCACCCAGGCGCCCCGCGACTGCTCGGACACGCCGGCGAGTTCGCGCAGCAGCTTGGCGGTGTTCGCGGCCTCACCGGCGTGGTCGCCTGCGTAGCGGCCGGAGCGCAGTCCGGGCGCGCCGCCGAGCGCGTCGACCTCCAGGACGGTGTCGTCGGCGACGGCGGGCAGCCCGGTGGCCGCCGCCACCGCCGCCGCCTTGGCCCAGGCGTTCTCCTCGACCGTGCTGCCGTCCTCCGGGGTGTCCGGGAGCCAGAGCGGGCGCGGGACGAGGTCCAGGGCGGAGCCGAGCAGCACGGTGATCTCGGCGGCCTTGGCGGGGTTGGCGGTGGCCAGCACGACGCGGATCATGTCGAACTCCTTAACGGGAGTTGTGCATTGACCTTGCCTCTGATTGCCTCAGGCGGCACTCCCGCGTCGCCCCGGAAGTACGCCGGGTTCGGACCGGATGTGCCCCATGGCCAGGTAGCCGCCGTCGACCGGGAGGTCGGTGCCGGTGACGAAGGTCGCGCCGGGCCCGCACAGGAACAGCACCGCCGCCGCGATCTCCTCCGGCTCGCCGACCCGGCGCAGGATGTGGTGATCGCCGAGCACCGGGCCCCAGCCGGCCCGGTCGCCGCCGGTCATCCGGTCCAGCTCGGGCGTCCAGACCAGGCCCGGGGAGACGCTGTTGACCCGGATACCGTGCTCGGCCAGGTCGAGGGCCTGGCACCGGGTGAGGGCGAGCAGGGCGCCCTTGGTGGCGTTGTACGTCCACTGCGCGGGCTGTGCGATGTGCCCCGAGACCGAGGCGATGTTGACGACCGCGCCGCCGCCCGCCCCGCGCATCAGCGGAACGACGGCCGAGGTCATCAGCGCCGTGCCCTTGACGTTGGTGCCCAGACTGATGTCCCAGTCCTCGGCCGTGGCGTCCTCGCCCCGGGACAGGAACGTCGCGGCGCAGTTCACCAGCGCGCGGACCGGCAGGCCGACCGCGCCGGCGGCCTCGGCCGCCGCGAGGCAGTCGGCGGGCCGGGAGATGTCACCGTGCACGGGGGTCGCGCCGCCCTCGAACTCGGCGGCGGCGAGGCGCAGTGCGGGCGCGTCCCGGTCCACCAGCACGACGTGGGCTCCCGCGTCGGCGAAGGCGTGCGCGGTGGCCCGCCCGATCCCGGACGCGGCTCCGGTCACCACGCACACCGTTCCCGAGGGTCTCGCGGCCGACGGTCTCGGTGCGTACGGCCGGGGTGTCGGCACTGGAGCCACGGACGTCCTCCTGTCCTGGGTGCGCTCGTCGCCCGGCGCACACGACGCCGGTCGACGGGACTCGCGTCGACGGGACTCGCCGAATCGTCCCCGGAATCGTCACCGAGCCCCGCCCCGGGGACAACGGGAAATCCGGACATCTCAGCCCTGGACGACCGGAGCATGCCAGGGCAGGACCGGGCGGACCAGGAGTTTCCGCCCGTCCGGCCACGCCAGGCGGACCTCCGTACCAGCCACGCGGACCGTCACGTCCGGCGCCTCGGGCGCCCCCGGCGCGCCGGTCAGCAGCACAGCACTGACCACCACGGTGAAAGATTCTGACGTTCCGTCAAATACCTCTGCCGAAGCGGGCGGAAGCACGAGGAGGGGCACGGCGGAACAGTGGCCGAAGGCGTTCGCTCGCACGCAGCGGTACACCTCCGCCGCCGCCCAGCCGTGCAACCCGGCCACCGCGCTGACCAACCCCGGTCCGTTCGCACCGGGCGCCACCCGGACGGCCGCGCCCGGACCTCGACCCACCGCTCCCCACTCGGCGGGTACCGCCTCCGGCTCCTCCTCGGCCGCCAGCGCGTAGCCCCCCTCGCGCACTCCCCAGCCGGCCGGCCGACACAGGCCGTGCACCCTGATCTCCCAGGGCCCGGCCGGCACCGAGACGCTCACCACGGGCGGCGGCAGCACGCCGGGTACGGGCCCGCCCGGAGGCAGCGGCCGGTGCCAGGAGGCGGCGTACCGGTCGGTCAGGGCGAGCGGGTGGATGCGCTCGCGGCGAGTGGCGGTGCCGTCCGGCAGGAGCAGCGCCAGGTGGTTGTCGAGCCGCAGCGCCTCCGTTTCCGGGCCGATCAGCGGCCCGGTGCGGGTCGAGTAGGCGAACCTGGCGTAGTGGGGGTCGTCGCGCTCGACCGCCGGCGGAGCCGTCAGATAGCAGGAGCCGTGGTTGAGCACCCGGACGAGCCCGTCGGCCGAGGTCCGCTGGACCAGGAACCCGGGAGCGGGCAACGCGGCCGACACATCCGCGCGCTCCTGCACGAGCTGCTCCTCGGGCTCCGTCCACACCGGGTGACCGGCCGGGAGCAGCAGCCCCAGGAACCCCATGGCCGCCGCGTACGGCGAACCGGGCGAGCTGTAGACCTGGGCCGCCGCGCTCTGCTCCCCGTACCAGCCGAGCGGAAGCAGGCCCCGCGGATCGGGCACTCCCCGCTCGGTGAAGTGCCGCAGCACGCCGGACGCCAGCCGTCGGGTCTGCCCTGCGGTGAGCGGGGTCGCGTCGTCCAGCGCACCGAGCCAGAACGGGGCCAGACAGGCGAAGCGGTAGCTCAGCGACCGCCCCTGGTGCAGCACGGCGCCGTCCGGCCCGAACAGCAGCCGGTACTGGGTGAGGAAGCGGTACAGCCGTTCGCGGTGGAGCGCCGCCCTCGCCCCGGCGCGTTCGCCCGCGATCCGCGCCCACAGCAGCGGGTAGAGGTGCAGCCCCCAGGCGTTGTAGTGGTCGAAGCGGCGGCCGGCATCGTAGGCCGCCGCCGGGCCGACGGCGTACTCCCCCGGGCCGCCCGAGCGGTAGTCGTGGCGGATCTCCGGCCCGTCCAGGTACCAGCCGTCGCCCGAGTACCAGGGCTCGATCTGCTCCAGCCGGGACTCGATCTCGGCCCGGTCGTGCCCGGCACCGACCGAGGCGAGGAACTCGCCGACCACCGCTTGGAAGAGCACGTGGTTGTTCTCCCGGACCCCCCGGCCGACCGTCCCGCCGAGCCACCGTGCCACCTGCTCCTGCTGACCGGACGTCAGCCGGTCCCAGATCCACGGGCGGGACTCGTGCAGGGCCACCGCGATCGACGCGGCCTCGACGATCTGCTGCGAGTAGTCGGTGACCATCGGCCAGCACTCCGGCCCCCCGGGGTCCGTGCCGGCGAGCAGCCCGGCAGTGACCTGGCCCGCGAGCTCGGCTAGCCGGCCGTGCCCGGACTCGTCCCCGGCCGCCGACCGGAGGGCTGCCAGCACCGCCATCCGCGCGAACCCCTCCAGGCCGTCGGTGTCGCCACCCGACCAACTCCCGCGCCCCGGCGGCGAGATCCGCGCCCCGAGCGGGCTGCGGTAGGGCCGCAGGGACGCCAGCAGATGATCCGCGACCGCGATCCAGTGCCGACGGGTCCAGCCGGTCACCGGCGCGCCGTCCCGGTCCTCGGGAGGCAGTTCGAGCCCGGGTGTCGGTCGACCTCGCATACGGCGGCCTCCTCGTGTCGGCGGTGTCGGCGGTGTCGGCGGCACCGGCGCCCCTCGCGCGTGCGACCGAGCACACCTGACCGAAGACCGGACAGGCCCGCTCATGCTGCCTGCGCGACGTTGCCGCCTGCCGAGTGCACGGTAGACGAGCCCACGGAGCGGGGGAACTCATGCGCGGCGGAACTGGGAGGAGGTCGATGGCGCTCTGACGCCGACGCCCCGGGCCCGGCCTGCCGGACTCCCCCGGCAGGTCCGACCTGATGGTTCGTCAATCGCGCTTGATGGTACCGGTGGTGATGGTGATGTGCTTGTACTCGACGAAGTCGTCCATCACGGCCATGCCGTTCATCCGGCCGAGACCGGACTGTTTGAAGCCGCCTTCCTCGAACTCGTCGTAGACCTTGGCCCAGTCGTTGATCCAGATGGTGCCGGCGTCCAGTTCGCGCGCGACCCGTAGCGGGCGGTCGATGTCGCGGGACCAGATGCTGGCGGCGAGGCCGTACATGTTGTCGTTGGCGAGCCGGACGGCCTCGGCTTCGGTGTCGAAGACCTGGAAGGTGAGGACCGGGCCGAAGGTCTCCTGCTGGACGATGTCGAGGGAGTTGTCGGTGACCTCCAGCAGACTGGGGTGGTAGAAGGCGCCCTTGGCGAGCGGCCCTTCGGTGTACGGGCCGCCACGGACCAGGGGTTTGGCGCCGGCGGCGATCGCGGCCTGGACGACCTGGTCGATGCGTTCGGTGTTCGGCTTGTCGATGACGGGGCCGAGTTCGCTGGCCGGGTCGGCCGCCGGGCCCACCCGCAGGTTCTCCAGTCGGTCGGTCAGGCGCTCGCGCAGCGCGTCGGCGATGCCGCGTTGGGCCAGGATGCGGCTGCCGGTCATGCAGAACTGGCCGTTGAAGACGACCAGGGCGTTGACCAGGGCGGGGACGGTGGCGTCCAGGTCCGCGTCGTCGAACACCAGCATGGGGGTCTTGCCGCCGAGTTCGAGGCCGAAGCGCTTCAGGTGCTCGGCGCCGGTGGCGGAGATCGCCCGGCCGACCTCGGTGCTGCCGGTGTAGCTGATGCACGGCACGTCGGGCGAGGCGATCAGGTAGCGGGCACCGTTGCCGTGCAGTTCGGTGAAGGCGTTGACCACACCCCGGGGCAGCGAGCGGACCTCGGAGATGATCCGGTAGATCAGCGAGTTGATCTGGGCGGTCTGGCCGGGCATCTTCACCACCGTGGTGGTACCTGCGGCGAGTGCCGGGGCGAGCGAGCGGATCAGGAGCACGAGCGGCGAGTTCCAGGGCGTGATGATGCCGGACACCCCGCGCGGCTGGCGCAGCACCATGGAGAAGGAGCCGGGCTTCACCTCCAGCGCGCGGCCGTACTCGGTGCGCACCAGTGAGGCGTAGTAACGCAGCTTGGGCGGCACCATCTCCACTTCGAAGCGCGCGTGCGGCTTGAGTTTGCCGTTCTCCAGGGCCAGTGCCTCGACGAGGTCCTCGGTGTGGTCCTGGAAGGCGTGGGCCATCTCGTTGAGTGCGCGGACGCGCAGCAGCCGGTCGTCCTTCCATCCGGTCTGTTCGAAGGCCGTCTTCGCCGCCGTGATCGCGGCGGCGGCTTCCGTCTCGCCGCCGTCGGCGTACTGGCCGATCGTCTCTCCGGTGGCGGGGTTCGTACTGCCGGCGTGCGACGGGGAGTCCACCCACTCGCCGTTGATCCAGTGCAGGGCGGTCGTGTTCATGGGTTTCCTGTCCTACGGGAGGAGGACGGCGCGGTACCTGGCCTTGCCCATGTTCTGGAAGGTGTTCTCGGCGTCGTCGAGGGGGTGGGTCTCCACCATGGGGCGGATGCCCTTGAGGGCGGCGAAGGCCATCGCCTCCTCGCTGTCCTTGGCGTGGCCGCTGTACCAGCCGGCCAGCGCCCGGCGGCCGAACACCAGGAGTTCGGGGTCGACCTGGATCGGGTCCTGACCGGTGGCGATCACGACCAAGCGGCCGTTCGGCGCGAGCCCCTGGAGCAGATCGGCCTGGGAGGGGCTGTGGCCTGCGGTGGAGATGACGGCGACCGCCCCGCCGAGTTTGGCCAGCGCCTCGCCCGCGCTGCCCTCGTCGCTGGCGATGTACTCGTCGGCGCCGAGCCGGCGGGAGACGTCCTCCTTGGCACGGCCACGGTTGATCGCCACCGTGCGGAAGCCCATCTTGTCGGCGAACTGCACGGCGAGGTGGCCGAGTCCGCCGATGCCCTGGACGGCGACGGTGTCACCGGGGCCGGCGGCGCAGTGGCGCAGCGCGTTGAAGGTGGTGATGCCCGCGCACATCAGTGGACCGGCCTCCTCGTACGAGAGCTGGTCGGGGATGCGGGCCAGGGCGTCCTGGGGTGCGACGACGTACTCGGCGTAGCCGCCGTCGTAGGAGACGCCGACGATCCTGCCCTCCGCGCAGTTGGTGAAGTCGCCCCGGCGGCAGGGGTCGCAGACGTGGCAGCTGCCGCCGTGCCAGCCGATGCCAACCCGGTCGCCGGGCTTCCAGGTGATGACGCCGGGGCCCACCGCGTCGACCTCGCCGGCGATCTCGTGGCCGGGCACCCGGGGCAGGCGCACGCCGAGCAGGCCGTAGCGGACGATGTTCTCGCCGCCGCACACCCCGCAGGCGCGTACCCGCACCCGGACCTGGTCCGGCCCCGGCTCGGGGACCGGCAGTTCGCCGACCACGAAGGGTTCGCCGACCTCGACGACCTGCACGGCTTTCATCGTTGACGTGCTCATCCTGGTGACTCCTCGTGTGCCTCGTCCTGTTCGGGCCCGGCGGGGTCAGTTGCTGGAGCCGCCGTTCATCAGGACCTCCTCGCCGGTGATGAAGAACGACCTGTCGCTGGCCAGGAATTCGGCGACGTCGGCGACGTCCTCGGGGGTGGCGAGGCGGCCGATCGGAATCGTGTCCAGCAGCGCCTTCTTGTAGGGGTCGTCGTTGCTGACGCCGGTGAAGATGCCGGCTCCGTCGATCGGGCCGGGTAGCAGGGAGTTGACCGTCACGCCCCGGTGGCCGATCTCCTGGGCGAGGACCTTCACCAGGTACTTCGGGGCGGACTTGCTGGTGCCGTAGAGGCCGAGACCGGGCTGGGGGCGCGCGGTGGAGCTGGAGGCCATGTTGATGATCCGGCCCCCGTCCGCGACGTGCCGGGCGGCAGCCTGGATCACGAAGAACGGGCCCTTGGTGTTGACCCGGAACAGCAGGTCGTAGTCGTCCTCGGTGACGTCGGTGACCGGGATGTTGACCTTCTCGACACCCGCGTTGGCGACGACGATGTCGAGCTTTCCGAAGGCGTCCAGGCCGGCCCTGAACAGCTTCTCGATCTCGGCGACGTCCGACACGTCCGCCTGCACGGCGATCGCGCGAACGCCCGATGCGGTGGCCTTCGCCACCGCATCGTCGGCCGGTGCCTTGTCCCGTGAGTAGTTGAACACGACATCCGCTCCGCGCTCCGCGAAACGTAGCGCAACGGCCCTGCCGAGTCCCTTCGACGAGCCGGTGACCAGCGCGACCTTGCCCTTCAACGGCTGTGTCATCTGGGGTCCCTCTCTCGGCCCGCTCACGTCCGGCCCGGGCCTGCGCGACGATGACCCCCTCAGGCCAGTCAACCCGCCATGCCTGCGGGGCGCATCTCCACAACGTCGCGCGCCCGATGGGTGGCGGCACGCTACGTGCAGCGGCTCGAAGACCCGCGCGAGGGCCTGGTGGCAGACGGCGCGGTGGACCGGGACGCGCTACGCACCGTGGTGGACCTGCGCCGCCGCTACCAGCCGGACGCCACCTACCTGGGGACAGCCCTGGAGCCGGACCGCGGCCTGCTGCACACCCCGGTGTCTTGAGACCCTTCCGACGCGGCGGGCTGATCGCGGATCGGCCGCGACCAGCAGCGCGGCCGCTGACTGCCGCCGCCGGCACTCCTGAAGACGAGGCTGGTGCAGCACACCGACGACCGGGCCGTGCTCCTCACCATCGCCAAGCGCGACTGAAACAGCACACCGGGCAGGTGCCGGGCAGGTGCCGGACCGGCACCTGCCCGGTGTGTGCCCTCAGGAACCCTCGCCCCCCAGCATCAAGTCCGTCCCGCCCAGGAAGGTCAGCCCGGCGGCGTCGTTCGACTCGCTGGGAAAGCGGGTCAGCGCGAGTTGCAGGGCCTGCAACGAGTCCACGCCGAAGATCGCCGTCACGCGGTCGACGACGCCCGGGTGTCCGGTGATCCGGTACGGGCAGTACCAGTCCGGCCCCTCCGGGTCGCGGCAGGGCAGCCCGACCTCCAGCAGCACCGGCCTCTGCGTCCCGTCCGGAGCGGTAAAGGCCAGCTCACGACTGGCGATGACCTGGCCAAGCCCATATTCAGCGCTCACCGCAGCAGTACAACACACCCCACGGTTCGAAGCGCCTCTCCACCGGAAGGCCGGCAAGAGCACTGCCGGGAGCACGGTCCTGGTTGGGGCCGGCTCCCGGAGCCGGCTCCCGGGTGCGGTCTCGTCCTGGGTACGGACGAACTCGCCTGCCCCTGAATGGTCCTCTTGATCAAGGCCGGGAATCACCGGCGCCATTCCTCAGAGGGGTTCTTCGTGAACGAGCATGCACCGCACAGTCGCCTCCCGCGCTCGCGCCGGGGCGGCCGGCACCGGGCGGTGGCGGTCGTGACCGCCGTGGCCGCCGGCGTGATGACGGTCGGAGCGCTGGCACCGACCGCGGCGTTCGCGGGCGGCAAGCCGGACACCGTCCAGTCGAGCCTGAACGCGCTGGTGAAGGACGACGGCCTGCCCGCCGCGCTGGCCGCCGTCAAGGGCCGCGACGGCCGCACCCGCACCTACACCGCCGGTGTCGGCGACGTCGCCACCGGAGCCAAGGTGCCCACGGACGGGCAGGTGCGGATCGGCAGCAACACCAAGACCTTCACCGCCGTCGTCGTGCTCCAGCTCGTCGCCGAGGGAAAGGTCGGCCTGGACTCCCCCGTCGAGACCTACCTGCCCGGCCTGCTGCGCGGCGACGGCATCGACGGACGCAACATCACCGTCCGCCAACTGCTCCAGCACACCAGCGGCCTGCCCGAGTACGTGGACAAGGACTCGATCCTCACCGGTCCGACGCGCTACTACGAACCGCGCGAACTCCTCGACGCGGCCCTGGCCCAGAAGGCCCACTTCGCCCCGGGCACCAGCTGGGAGTACAGCAACACCAACTACCTGCTGGCCGGCCTGATCATCCAGAAGGTCACCGGGCGGCCGCTCGGCGAGGAGGTCAACCGGCGCATCGTCGACCGCATCGGCCTGCGCCACACCTACTTCCCCACCCCCGGGGACACGGGCATCCGCGAGGCCCACCCCAAGGGCTACAACCGGGACGCCGACGGCTCGCTCCGCGACTACACCGAACTGGACCCCTCCTGGGGCTGGGCGGCAGGCGCCGTCGTCTCCACCAACAGCGACATCACCCGCTTCTACACCGCGCTCCTCGGCGGCCGGCTCCTGCCCACGGCGCAGCTCGCCCAGATGCGCACCACCGTCCCCGCCGACGAGGTGGGCCCCGGCGCCCGCTACGGGTTGGGCCTGGTGAGCCGGCCGCTGTCGTGCGGCGGCCTCTACTGGGGCCACGGCGGGACCATTCCGGGCTACGAGACCGCCGGGGGCGCCACCGATGACGGCCGCGCCACCAGCATCGCGGTGACCATGATCCCAAGTGGTGCGGCCGGACAGCACGTTGAGGCCGCGGTGGACGCGGCCCTGTGCCGCTGACCCTCCCCGATCCGGCCTGAGCTTCCGCACCAGTACGACCCGCGGGTTCTGCGCGCCTCGGCGCGCGCGGAACCCGCGCGCTCGCGTACCCGCGCACCTGCACATCCCGCCAATTCCCCTTTCCCGTAGAGGAGTTCTTCCGTGAACGAGCACGTCCCGCACAGCCGCTCCCCCCAGTCCCACCGGAGCCGCCGCGGTCGGCACATGGTGGCGGCAGCCGTGGCCGCCGGCGTCGTGGCGGCCGGAGTGCTGGCACCGACCGCGGCGTTCGCGGGCGGCAAGCCGGACAACGTCCAGTCGAGCCTGAACGCGCTGGTCAAGGACGACGGCCTGCCCGCCGCACTGGCCTCGGTCAAGGGCCGCGACGGCCGCACCCGCACCTACACCGCGGGCGTCGGCGACCTCGCCACCGGCGCCAAGGTCCCCGTCGACGGGCAGATACGCGCCGGCAGCAACACCAAGACCTTCACCGCCGTCGTCGTCCTCCAGCTCGTCGCCGAAGGGAAGGTCGGCCTCGACGCGCCCGTCGACACCTACCTGCCCGGCCTGCTGCGCGGCGACGGCATCGACGGACGCCGCATCACCGTCCGCCAGCTGCTCCAGCACACCAGCGGCCTGCCCGACTACATGGAAACCCCCGCACTCCCGGACTTCACCACGATCCAGTACCGCTACTTCGAGCCCCGCGACCTCCTCGACGCGGCCCTCGCCCAACAGGCCCGCTTCCCCGCGGGTACCAGCTGGGAGTACAGCAACACCAACTACATCGTCGCCGGACTCCTCGTCCAGAAGGTCACCGGACGGCCCGTCGGCGAGGAGATCACCAAGCGCGTCATCGACCGCATCGGCCTGCGCCACACCTACTTCCCCACCCCCGGGGACACCGGCATCCACGAGGCCCACCCTCACGGCTACTACCGCAGCTCGCCGGACGCGCGGACGATCGACTACACCGAGATGGACTCCTCGGCGGCCTGGGCGGCGGGGGCGATCGTCTCCACCAACACCGACCTCAACTCCTTCTACGCCGCGCTCCTCGGCGGCCGACTCCTGCCCGCGGCGCAGCTCGCCGAGATGCGCACCACCGTCCCCGCCGAGCTCCTGGGCCCGGGGGTCCGCTACGGGCTGGGCCTGCAGAGCAAGCCGCTCTCCTGCGGCGGCCTCTCCTGGGGCCACGGCGGGACCACCGCGGGCTACCGCTCCCGCAACGGGGTCACCGACGACGGCCGCGCCGCCGCCATCACCGTCACCGCCATCCCGGGCGAGGCCGGCGCGCAGCACATGGCGGACGCCCTGGACGCGGCCCTCTGCCGCTGACCGCGCCACCCCTCGGGGCGCCCCCTGCCTGCGCGGGGGGGCGGACACCGGACAGACGGCCTCGCGGCTCCCGTGGGCGGGGACCGCGAGGCCGTCTGTGGAGTACCGCTGCCGGGATCAGTCCGACTCGGGCAGGCTCAGCCCGCCTCAGCCCGCCGGGTTCGCGGGCCGGGCCTCGACCAGGCCGGACTCGTAGGCCGCGATCACCGCCTGGGCACGGTCGCGGACACTCAGCTTGGCGAAGATGCTGGTGATGTAGTTCTTGACCGTGGAGACGCTGATGCCCATCGCCGACGCGATCTCGGCGTTGTCCAGGCCGGTGGCCAGCAGGTGCCACACCTCGATCTCGCGGGGCGTCAGTTCGCCCAGACTGGACACCGGCAACGGCACCGGTGCCGGTGGCAGGCGGGGCGCGGTGACGTACGTGGAGATCAGCCGGGTGAGCAGGCGCGGCGCCACCGCCGCCTCCCCGGTGTGCACGGTGCGCACGGCCGCCGAGAGCTCCTCCGGGGAGACGTCCTTGGGCAGGAACCCGGAGGCGCCGGCGCGCAGGGCGGCGACCACGTACTCGTCCATGTCGAAGGTGCTCAGCGCCAGGACCCGGCAGGCCGGCAGTTCCCGCGTGAGCCGCTCGGTCGCCTGGACGCCGTCGAGAACCGGCATCCGGATGTCCATCACCACGACGTGGGGCCGGTGCCGGTGCGCGAGGTCGACCGCCTGCTGGCCGTCGTCCGCCTCGGCCACCACCTCGAAGGCCGGGTCGGGTGCCAGGATCAGGGCCAGGCCCCGCCGTACCAGCGGCTGGTCGTCGGCGATCAGCACCCTGATCCGCTCCGGGGTTCCCGTCATCCGAGCCGTTCCTCTCCGTCGGCCGGCGCCACCGGCAGGCTGGCCGCCACCCGGAAGCCACCACCGTCCACGGCGCCGGCCACCATGCTGCCGCCCTGCAGCGCGACGCGTTCGCGCATGCCGATCAGACCGTATCCGGTGCGGCCCGCCCTCGGTCCGGCCGCACCGCCCGCTCCCGCCAGGGCGCCCACCAGGGTGTCGGCCGGCGCGGCGGTGCCGTTGTCGGACACCTCGACGGTGATCCGGTCCGGGTGGTACGTCAGCCGGACCCGCGCCTGGGCCCGGCCGGCGTGCTTGCGGGTGTTGGTGAGGGACTCCTGGACGATCCGGAACACCGCCAGGCCGGTGCTCGGCGGCAGCGGGCGCTCCTCCCCCAGGACGGCGAACTCAGTGGGAAGACCGGCCCTGCGGGACTCCTCGACGAGCCGTCCGAGGTGTCCGACACCGGGCTGCGGCTCGGCCGGCGACTCCTCCGGCTCGTCGCCGGCCCGGAGCACGTCGAGCAGTTGGCGCATCTCGCGCAGCGCCATCCGCCCGGAGCCCTCCAGCGTGACCAGGGCGTCGCGCACCACCTCGGCGTCACCCCCGAGGTTCGCTCTGGCACCGCCGGCCATCAGCTGCATGGTGGTGATGTGGTGGGCGACGATGTCGTGCAACTCCCGTGCGATGCGGCGCCGTTCCTGCGCCACCGCGCGGTCGGCCAGCAGCCTGCGCCTGGCCTCCACCGCGTGCTGCCAGCGTTTCAGCGCCTCGACCGCGGCGATGACCAGCGCCACGGCGACCACGTTGGACGCCACTTGCGAGAGCGGAGGCGGCAGCGGATGCCCCCGGCCCAGCAGCGGTACGACGGCCGCCACGAGGGCGGTCGTCACCGCCACCACGAGGCCGCGCGAGCGGGCGACCGCGAACAGCGCGATGCAGAGCGTGCAGTTGAAGTGTTGCGGCACCGGCCCGCTCAGGTTCAGGGCCAGGCCGAGGGCCAGCACAGCCGTCAGCGACGCCAGCGGGTAGCGGCGCCTGGTGAGCAGCGGCATGGCCGCCAGTACGAGCAGGACCAGCGCCGTCAGGGCGATCGGCTGGCTTCCGTCCGGGCCGCCGATCGAGTAGCCGAGGAGGTCCAGGGCGGCAGCCCCGACGGCCACCAGTGCGTCACTGGCCGTCCAGGGCAGACCGTCGGCTCTCGGCGGCTGCGGCTGCGGCAGCGGCCGGTGGTGCGTCGACATGCTGGTGGTGGTCCTTTCCGTGGCCGGTCGGCCGTGTGCCGTCGTCCGTGAGCCGCGAGCCGTGAGCCGTGAGCCGTGAGCCGTTCCCGCGGAGCCCTCGGGGGGGGGGGGGGGGGGGAGCCCGCGGTCTATTCTCCCTGTGGCCCCCAGCCCCGGGCCGGCACCCGGGACCGATCCCGGACCAGGCCCCTGGTCCTGGTCCGGGCCTGGTGGCGGGCTCAGGTCCTGATGCCGTTCTCCTCCCGCGCTCGGACGAGAACGCCCGGTACGCCGTGATGGTCTGGAGACGTGCCGGAAATCCCCGGCGACAGCACCACAGCCGGAGGACATCGTGATCCGCGCCCTGACCGGATTCTCCACCAGGAATCCGTGGAAGGTGATCGCCGTATGGGCGGTCCTGGGAGTACTCCTGACCATCCTGAGCCAGACGTTGATCTACCGGGTGACCCAGACGCAGACGGCCGACTTCCTGCCGAAGAGCTACGACTCGGCCGCCGCCATGAAGATCGCCCAGGACCGCTTCGGGACGAAGCCCGACGCCAACCCGGTGACCGTCCTGGTCGCGCGGGCCGACGGCCGGGCGCTGACCGCCGCGGACCGGCAGCAGATCGACGACGGGGCGAAGCGGCTGAGCCGCCTCAAGGTCACCATGCCCAAGCCCAAGGACGCCGCGCCCCTTCAGCGGGACTACTCGCAGGTCCCCCAGGTCGACCCGGCCATGACCGCGCCGGACGGGACCTTCGAGCTGCTCTCCGCCAACCTCACCGGAAACCCCGCCGACCCGGGCCTGGAGAACACCTACCGGGCGTTCCGGGACGGCACCCGGGCGGAGTTCGCCGCCCAGGGACTGCGGACCGGCTTCACCGGCGCCCTCGCCGACCAGGTCGACTCCGCCGACGACGGCAAGACCCTCGCGACCGTCGCGACCGCCTGCGCCGTCGGCCTGATCATCCTGCTCCACATCCTCGTGTTCCGCAGCGCCCTGGCCGCGCTGCTGCCGCTGATCGCGGTGGCCCTCGTCAGCGGCGTGGCCGCCGGCGCCGTCGTGGGCACCGCCCTGCTCACCGGCATCAAGCTCGACCCGTCCGTACCGAGCCTGATCGGCGTGGTGCTGCTGGGCATCGGCATCGACTACTTCCTGTTCCTGATGTTCCGCTTCCGCGAGCAGCTGCGGGCCCACCCCGAACGCCACCACCGCGCCACCGCCGCCGAGGTCGGCCACAAGGTCGGCACCGCGATCACCTCGGCCGCGCTGACCATCGTCGCCGCCTTCGCCACCCTCGGGGTCGCCAGCTTCGGGCAGTTCCGGGTGCTCGGCCCGGCCGTCGCGGTCTCGGTCCTGGTCATGCTGCTGGCCAGCCTCACCCTGATGCCCGCCGTACTCGCGGCCTGCGGACGCGCACTGTTCTGGCCCTCACGCGCCCTCAAGACCGTGCCCCGCGACGGCGCCACCGCCCGCTTCGCCGACCTGGTGGCCCGCCGGCCCGTGGTCATGGTCCTCGCCTCGCTCGCCCTCCTGGGCGCCCTGGCCGGCGGGCTCGCCGGGATCAGGATGGACTACAGCCTGGGCGGCGGCCCGCGCACCGCGTCCCGGACCACCGCCCTCGAAATCTCCCGTGCCCTGCCCGCCGGTGTGGCGGACCCGACCAGCGTCTACGTCGAGACCAAGAACGCCGGCCCCCTCACCCCCGGCGCGCTGAACGGCCTGGCCCAGCGCCTCACCCGGGTCACCGGCGTCGGCCAGGTGGCAGAGCCGGTCCTGAGCGAGAGCCGGCAGGCCGCGCGGATCGACCTCTTCCTCACCGAGGACCCGCAGTCCCAGCAGGCCCGCGACCTGGTCGCCGGCCCGATCCGCGCGGCCGTCGCCCAGGGCACACCCGCCGACCTGAACGCGCACGTCGGCGGCACCCCGGCCGTCTTCGCCGACGTCTCCACCGCCGTCGGCCGCGACCTGCGGCTGGTCTTCCCGGTCGCGGCGGCACTGATCGGGGTCATCCTCCTCCTGCTGCTGCGCAGCCTGCTCGCACCGGTCGTCCTGATGCTCTCCGTCGGCCTCGGCTTCGCGGCCACCCTCGGCGCGGCCGCCCTGCTGTTCCAGCACGCGATGGGCAAGCCGGGCGTCAACTTCACGCTGCCGCTGGTCCTGTTCCTGTTCGTGGTCGCGCTCGGCACCGACTACAACATCCTGATCAGTGACCGGATCCGGGAGGAGATGGAACACCCCGGCCCGCCCCGGGCCGCGGTCGCGCGCGCCCTCCGGCACACCGCCCCGGCCATCGCGACGGCGGGCCTGGTCCTGGCCGGCTCCTTCGCCGGCCTCGCCGTGACCCCGCAGCCCTCGACCCAGCAGATCGGCTTCGCGACCGCGCTCGGCATCCTGCTCTCCGCGTTCCTGCTGTCCGTCGTCCTGGTGCCCGCCCTGGCCGCGCTCCTCGGCCGCAGCCTGTGGTGGCCCCTGCGTCCAGGCCGTACCACGGCCCGCACGGCCCCCGGGCACCCCCGCGCAGAGGCGCCGCAGTCGCCGCAGTCCCAGCCCTGGTCGCAGTGGCCCACGCCGCCGCAGCCGGACGACCACCCCTCCCCCTACCCTCAGCCCTATCCCCAGCCGTACACGCCGCAGGAGGAACAGGGCGCAGCCTCCTCCTGGACCGGAAGCAGCCACCACCCGTAGGAAGCGGGCGGGCTCGGACGACGACACCGGGCGCAACGGCCGGCGCCCCCGGTTCCGTCGCGCTGCGGCTGTCGGCTTCCGCTGAACGCGCATCACCTCGGGGCCGCCGTTGGAGCCGCGCACCCGGCCGCCCGGTGGCCGATTAGGTGATCGCCGCCGGGTGCCGTACGGTCGGTACTACCGACGCGGGGTGGAGCAGCTCGGTAGCTCGCTGGGCTCATAACCCAGAGGTCGCAGGTTCAAATCCTGTCCCCGCTACTTCCGACACCGGGGCCGACGCACACTGTGCGCCGGCCCCGGTGCTGTTCTCCCTCGGTCGCCTTCGGCGCGAGCCCCCGGTCAGCTCACCGTCGTGGTGCTGAGCGCCTGTGCGGTGGCCGGGTAGCAGGCGGTGGGCACGTCGACGGTGAAGAACGAGACGGGCACGGTCGCCGTGAAGGTCAGCCCCGGGTCCGTGTAGCTCGTACCGGCCACCGAGGTGCGGATGACGCTGCCGGAGGCCCCGGCGGCCAGGTTCAGGGTCAGCGCGGGAAGCGTGAAGGTGCCGCCGCCGCCGACCGACCCGTTCACCGTGAGCACGACGTTGCCGTTGTTCACCGCGACGCTCGCGCTGCCCGAGTAGCCGGAGCCGCCGGTCAGCGACTCGCCGGTCAGCGTGGCGTTCGCGGGGACCGGCACGGTGAGCACGATGTTGCTGATCGACTGGATGCTGTAACCACCCACCGTGGTGGGCACGGTGAGCGCGTCGGGGGCCAGGGTGACGGTGAACTGGCTGCCGGCCGTGACGGTGGCGGGCGCGGCGGCGTTGACACCGGCGTTGAGGTTGAAGGTCTGTGCCGACCCGATCGGCGGGGTCGCCTGGCAGGCCAGGACGACCGGGGTGTCCGCGGCCGCGGCGGTCGGCGCGAACAGCCCGACCGCGGCCACGCCGCCGGCGAGCACGACCGAGGCACGTCGCAGAGCAGAGGTCATTCCCATGAGGGTTCTCCCGCGAAGCCTGAGGTGGGGGGTGAGGGTGGGGCGCGCGAGCGTCGGGGCGTGGGGTACCTGAGCCGCCCGCCCACCCGGCGGCCCGGCGCAGGCCGGGCGAATTCAGCATGGGCGCGTCAGGGACCTCCAACAATCCTGCTGCGCAAGGCAGTTGCAGCACTTTCCGGCCATTCTCCGGCCGCGCCGCGCTCGGCCCTCATGGCTGGTCGGCGGCGGCCGACGCATGCGTGGCGAAGGCGGCGCCCGTCATCAGCGGACGGGCCGCTTCGGGCTTGACTGACTTTTCAGTCAATGAAAGTGTTGACGGCGAGCTCGACGTCGGCGCTACCCCTGACCGGAGAATCCCCGTGCCCTACCCTGATCTGTCCCGCCGCACCATCCTGCGCTCCCTCGGCGGCGCGGGCGTCCTCGCCCTCGGCCTGACCGCCTGTTCGGACCTCGACGAACCCGTCGAGGACGCCACGCAGGCCCCGCAGCCATCCGGGGCCCCACAGCCGTCCGGGTCCTCGGCGGCTCCCGGTGCGCGCCGCTTCGGCGCCGAATGGGAGAAGCACGTCCGCACCGTGATGTCCTGGCCCGCCTCGGAGAGCGTCTGGGGCGACCAGCTCCCCGACGTCCGGAGGGACATCGCCGGCCTGGCGCGGGCCATCGCCGCCCGCGAACCGGTCGTCCTGATGGCCCGCCCCGAGCAGAAGGACGCCGCGCAGAGCGCGTGCGGCTCCGCGGTCGAGGTCGTCCCCATCGCCGTCGACGACCTGTGGGCCCGCGACACCCTGCCGGTGTTCGTCGAGGAGGGCGGCAAGGTCAAGGGCGTCGACTTCAACTTCAACGGCTGGGGCGACAAGCAGCAGCACGCCAACGACGGCAAGATCGCCCGCACCGTCCTGGCCAAGTACGGCGTCGAACGCATCGAGACGAAGCTGGTCGCCGAGGGCGGCTCCTTCGAGACCGACGGCCAGGGCACCCTGCTGGTCACCGAGAGCTCCGTCGTCAACGGCAACCGCAACCCCGGCATGTCCCGCGACCAGGTCGAGGCCGAGCTCAAGAAGGCCCTCGGCGTCACCACCGTGATCTGGCTGGCCGGCGTCAGGGGCAAGGACATCACCGACGCCCACGTCGACTGCCTCACCCGCTTCGCCGCCCCCGGAGTCGTCCTGCTCGACCAGGCCTTCCCCGGTTCACCCGCCGACGTCTGGTCCCGCTCCGCCGACCAGGCCCGCGGCGTCTTCACGGACGCCGTCGACGCCCGCGGCAGGAAGCTCGACGTCATCGAGCTCCAGCAGCCCGACCCCGACAGGATCACCGGCCGCGGCGACGCCTTCGTCTCCTCCTACATGAACTTCTACGTCGGCTCCAAGGGCGTCTACCTCCCGAAGTTCGGCGACGACCGCGCCGACGTCCGCGCCCAGCAGATCCTCAAGCAGCACTTCCCCGACCGCGAGATCGTCCCCGTCAAGATCGACAACATCGCCGCCGGAGGTGGCGGCATCCACTGCGCCACCCACGACATCCCGGCCGTCGGGTGAACGCGCGGTTCGCCTGACACCCGCCGGGGCGTGCGGTCTCCTCGAAGCTCCACAGAAATCGAACCGTTGATGACTTCAGGCAGCACGGGCCCCTGCCGAGAGTTCAGCAGGGGCCCACGGTGCAGAGAGCTGTGGACGGCCGGGGCCTGCCCTCGACAAGTGGCAGGCCGTCGGCATCAGCTATCGTCTGCCGCCGGTCCGACGGCCCGGCCTCACCTCAGGTGTCGGGTGAAGAACTGGGCCGCGGCGTCCCCGGCGAACTGCGGGACGCCGGTGTGCCCGCCCATGTTGGCGTGCAGGGACTTCTCCTTCGAGCCGAAGGCGTCGAACAGGTCCAGGGCCGCCTGCCGGTCGTTCCCCTCGTCGTCCCACTGCAGCAGGACATGCAGCGGAATGGTGACCTGCCGGGCCTCCTCGAACATGGAGCGAGGCACGAAACTGCCGGCGAACAGAACGGCGGCCGAGATGCGCGGCTCGACCACCGCCAGCCGGATCCCGATGGAGATCACTCCCCCCGAGTACGCGACCGGGCCGCCGATCTCGGGCAGCGCGAGGAGGGCGTCCAGGGCGGCCCGCCATTCCGGGACCGCCTTGTCGACCAGCGGGAGGATGAGGGCGTCGACGATCTCGTCGCTGACCGGCTCGCCGGCCTCCAGCGCCCGGCGCAGGTCGGCGCGGGCCTGCTCCACGGCGGGCCAACGAGGCCGGTCGCCGCTTCCCGGGAGCTCGATGGTCGCCGTGGCGAAGCCGTCCGCCGCGGCGTGCCGGGCCCGGGCCACCAGTCGGGGGTACATCCTGCGCAGTCCGAGGGGAGGGTGGCCGAGCAGGATCAGCGGCGCCGGTGCGGATGCGGCTCCGGGCGTCCACAGGATGCCGGGGATCTCGCCGAGGGTGAACTCGCGCTCGAGGACACCGTCGTCGAGGCGCTGTTCAGAAGTGAAGTGCATGGTCGTGCCTTTCGGGAGGGCTCGGATACGGCGCTCCCGGACGACCTATCGCCCGACCGTGACCCCGGAGGAGAGCACCCATGTGAATACTGCGTTCACGGGTACCACCTCCTCGTTCTCTCGCACGGCCTCCGGAAACATAGCAGCGGTCGCCTCGTCCGCCAAACGGGTTTTTGCGGAGTCTCCGCGACGGCGGGGTGCACCGGCGCCGGCGGCGGCCTGCCCCGCACCTCGGGCAGGTGGAGGATCGGTCAGCAGCGGCACCGCACGACGGCCGGCAGCGCCTCCAACTCCACCTCGATCGCCTCCCGGAGCAAGCGTCGCGCGTGCTCCAGCGGCATCGAACCGGTCAGCCAGCGGGCGCTGAGGCCCTCGATCAGGACGGTGAGGCGTTCGGCGGAGGCCGTGTGGGCCGGCGCCGTGGCCTCGGGGCGGGCGCGGCCGAGCAGGTCCGCGACATCGTGCACCCAGGCGTGGGTGGCCCGTGCCAGTTCCTCCCGGAGATCGGGCTCGAAGACCGCGCTGGCCCTCAACTCCCCCCAGGCCGTGCTGTTCTCCCGCACGTCCGGGGTGTCCTGGAGTTCCAGGAGCAGGACCTGTTCGAGATCGCGCCGGGGATCGTCCGAGTACCCCGCCGAGTCCCCCTCCGCGGTGTAGCGGTCCGCCCGGTCGCTGATGAACTCCAGGGTCTTGCGGAGCAGCCCGGCCCGGTCGGTGAAGTGGTAGTACAGCAGCGAGGTGGACACCCCCGCCTCGGCGGCCAGTTCGCCCACGCGCAGCCCGCGCACACCACGCCGCGCGATGACGCGGGTGGCGGCGATGAGTATCTCTGTTCGACGATCCGACACAAGCGATCACCCTACCCGGCCGGGGCCTCGCGCGGAGGAATTCCTGATCAAAGTTTCAGGGCCCAACTCCCGTACGGCCAGGCGGGTGACCCCAGCCCGGGGCTCACGGCGGACTCACGGCAAGCTCGTGGCGGGCTCACGACAGACCGGTGCGGCAGGGAAAACCGCGATACCGTTACGTATCGGGTATTGACTGAATTTTTAGTTGCAGCCAAGATGTGCGTCACCCCACACCTCCCGCCCCCAAGGGAGTCCTCTTGGACACGCCCGTTCCCACCCGCCGCAGCCTGCTCGGATTCGGCGCTGCCGCGGATGCCCGCGGAGACCGATCTGCACACCCTCACCTTCATGGCCTGGCCCGCCCTGTCCTCAACGGCGCCGTCCTCGTACCGCAGTTCGGCGACGGCTACGCGGACGGGGTCGCCTACGCGGTCCTCCAGGCCAAGTACCCCGACCGCACCGTGGTCCAGCTCGACATCGACAACATCGCGAGCGGCGGCGGCATCCACTGCTCCACCCAGTCGCAGCTCGCCGCACCGCCCGTCGGCTGAGCGCGGCCGAGCCCCCGCCGACCATCTCGGTCGGCCACTCTCGACCCCATCCTGACTGAAAATTAGAACAAGAGAGAAGGATCCGTCATGACGTTCCAGATGCCGGCCGAGTGGACCCCCCACGACGGGTGCCTGATGGCCTGGCCGACCAGGTCGGACCTCTGGGGGGAGACCTTCGAGGAGGCCAAGCGGGAGTACTCCCAGGTCGCCCGGGCGATCGCCGAGTTCGAGCCGGTCACGATGGTCGCGCTGCCGGGCCGGGGCGCCGAGGCGCAGGAGCTGTGCGGGGAGGGCGTCGAGGTCGTGGAACTCCCCATCGACGACTCGTGGTTCCGCGACTCCGGGCCGATCTTCGTCCTCGGCGAGGACGGCCGGCGGGCCGGTGTGGACTTCCGCTTCAACGCCTGGGGCGGCAAGCACCACCCGTACGACACCGACGACCTGATCGCCGGGCGGCTGCTGGAGCGCCTGGGCGTCGAGCGCGTCGACTCCCGGATGATCCTCGAAGGCGGGGCGATCACGGTCGACGGCGAGGGCACGCTGATCACCACTGAGCAGTGCCTGCTCAACCCGAACCGCAACCCGGGGATGAGCAAGGAGGAGATCGAGGCCGAACTGATCGCGAAGCTCGGCGTCAGCACGATCATCTGGCTCCCGTACGGCGGTCTGCTGGACACCGAGACCGACGGCCACGTGGACGGCGTCTGCGCGTTCGTCGCCCCCGGCAAGGTGATCGTCCAGCTGCCCGCCGACCCCGACCACCCCGACCACGAGCGCATGCGCGCCAACCACGCCGTCCTGACGGCCGCCACCGACGCCCGGGGCCGCAAGCTGGAGATCCTCGAAGTCCCGCAGAGCGCCTTCGTCGAGGTCAACGGCACCGACGTCGAGGTCGGCTACCTCAACTTCTACATCGCCAACGGCGGCGTCGTCGTCCCGGTCGCCGACGTCCCGGAGGACGAGGGGGCCCTCGCCGCCATCGCGGCCGCCCTGCCCGGCCGCAAGGTCGTCGGGGTCCGCTCCCGGGTGATCGCCTACGGCGGCGGCGGTGTCCACTGCATCACCCAGCAGGTGCCCACCGCCTGAGCCGCCCGCCCGCCGGCCCAGCCACCCGCCCGTCGCCCCACCCCTCGCCCCGCCCGTCGCCCCACCCCTCGCCCCGCCCCTCGCCCCGCCCCTCGCCGCGGGCCGGGCAGCGAACCCCCGCTGCCGGGGCCGCCCCTCCCCCCGCCCGCCGGACCCCCGTTGAGCCTGGAAGAAAGAACCCTCGATGCCACGAAGCCAGCGCCCGGAGCACAGATCCCCGCACCGCCGCCACGCCCTGCCGGCCGCCGCCCTGGCAGCCTTCGCCCTGGTCGCCGCCTGCGCCGGGCCGCCGAAGACCGGTGACGGAGGCAGCGGCGACCAGGCGTACAAGCTGTCCGCCGACACCCCGGCCGCCAAGGGCCGGCTCGACTCGTTCAGCTGGGCCGTGTACGCCGAGCCGCCGACCCTCGACTACATCTCGGCGTTCGACTACCCGCAGAACACCATCCTGTCCAACGTGTGCGAGAGCCTGATGCGGTGGACCCCGCAGCTGACACTGGCCCCCGGGCTCGCGGCGAAGACCACCAGCCCCGACCCCACCACCTGGGTCTACGACCTGCGGCCCGACGTGCACTTCCACGCCGGCGGCGTGATGACCGCCGACGACGTGGTGTACAGCCTCGGCCGGCAGATGAACCCCGACAACGCGGCGGCCTGGGCCCAGCAGTTCCAGAACGTCAGCACCGTCACCAAGAGCGGCCCGCTCCAGGTCACCGTCAAACTCAAGCAGCCCGACTCGCAGTTCAACCAGTACATGGCCACCGCCGCGGGCGTCGTCGCGTCCAAGGCCGGCATCGAGGCGGCCGGCAAGGACTACGGCACCTCCGGCAGCCTGGACTGCACCGGCCCCTACCAGCTCGGCTCCTGGAACAAGGGCCAGTCCATCCAGCTGCGGCGCTTCGACGCCTACTGGGGCACCAAGGCCAAGTCCGCGAAGGTCGACTTCCGCTTCCTGACCGACCCCTCGGCGCGCGTCAACGCCATGATCAGCGGTGAGGCGGACGGCGGCTACCTGATCCCGACCGAGAGCTACGACCGCCTGAGCAGGAGCGGCGCGGGCACCCTCTACTTCGGCGAGGGCCTCAGCACGGTCAACGTCAACGTCACCGACATGAAGGGCGTGCTCGGCGACGTCCGCGTCCGCAAGGCGCTGTCGCTGGCCCTCGACCGCTCCGGCTTCGTGCGCACCGGGCTCGCCGGCGCCGGCAGCGCCACCGGCTCCCTCACCTCCCGCGCGGCCTGGGCCGCGGCGCCGCCGGACGTCAGGAAGGAGGCGTTCGAGGGGCTCACCCCGACCGCCCCGGACATCGACCGGGCCAAGGCCCTGGTCAAGGAGGCCGGCGCCACCGGAAAGACCGTCACGGTCGCGACCAGCTCCATCGGCCAGGACGTCTCGCTGCTGGCCACCGCCGTCCAGTCGGCCGGCGCCAGGATCGGTCTCGACGTCCAGCTCAAGACGATCGCGCCCAACGCGTTCACCGCGCTGTTCACGGACGCGAAGGCGCGCGAGGGCATCGACCTGTTCCCGGAGACGTACTACGACTCCATCACCGACCCGCTGGACCTGCTGGCCAACTTCAAGACCGGCGCCTACCAGAACTTCGCCGGCCACAGCGACCAGGCCTACGACGACCTGGTCGACAAGGCGACCGCCGCCGCCGACCCGGCGGAGCGCTTCACCCTCGAAGCGCAGCTCCAGAAGACCGCGTCCGACCAGCTGCTGTGGATCCCGGTCGCCGAGTGGCCCACCGCCGTGTTCCTCAACAAGAGGATCACCGGCGCCCCGACCACCATCTCCTACATGTACTACCCGTGGGCGGCCGACGTGGGATCGGCCCAGTGACGTCTCCCGGATCCACCGTGCGGCGGCCGGTACTCCCGGCCGCCGCCCCGCCCCCGGACGTGAGGGCCTCCACGTGAGCTTCCTGCGCTTCACCGCACGACGGCTGGCCGAGATGGCGGCCACCCTCCTCGGCGCCTCCTTCGTGATCTTCGGCGCGATGTACCTGGCGCCGGGCAACCCGGCCAGCTTCCTGCTCTCGGGCCGCTCCGCCTCCCCCGAGGCACTCAAGGCGATCAACGACCAGTACCACCTGGACGAACCGTTCCTGCTGCAGTACCTGCGCTGGCTCGGCCAGATCGTCCACGGCGACTTCGGCCGCTCCATCACCTACCGCACCGACGTGTCGCGGCTGCTGGCCGACCGGCTGCCCGCCACCCTCCTGCTCGTCACCATGGCCCTGCTCCTGGTCGTCGCCGTCGGACTGCTGCTCGGCTGGATCGGGGCCGTCCGCGGCGGCGCCGTGGACTCGACCGTCCTGGTCGCCACCACCGTGGCCGTCGGCACCCCGTCCTTCGTCGCGGCCGTCCTGTTGCAGGGCCTGTTCGCGGTGAAGCTGGGCTGGTTCCCGACCGGCGGCACCGGCGACGGACCCGGCCAGATGCTGTGGCACCTGGCCCTGCCCGCCGTCGCGCTGGCGCTCTACCTGATCGGCATGCTCGCCCGGGTCACCCGGGCCGCGATGCAGGAGGTCCTCGGCCAGGAGCACGTCACCGTGGCCCGCAGCCGGGGCGTCGCCGAGCACGAGGTGATCCGCCGGCACGTGTTCCGCAACGCCCTGGGCACCGTCCTGACCACGGGAGGCCTGATCGTCTCCACCCTGCTGGTGTGCACCGTCCTGGTCGAGTCCGCGTTCAGCGTCGGCGGCATCGGCCAGCTCCTCGAACTGTCCACCACCACCAAGGACTTCCCCACCGTGCAGGCGATCTCCCTGCTCATGGTGGGGCTGTTCATGGCGGTGAACCTCGTCGTCGACCTGCTGCACCCGCTGGTCGACCCCAGGGTCACCCTCGCGCCGAAGAGGTCCGCCGCATGAGCACCACCGTCCTGCGCCGCCCCGGCCTCGTCCGCCTGCGCACCGCCCGAGCACCCCTGTACCACCTCTGCCTCGGCCTCGTCGCCGTGGTCGTCCTGGTCGCCGTGCTCGCCTCCTGGCTCGCCCCGTACGACCCGAACGCCGTCGACCTGGGCAACGCCCTCGCCGGTCCCTCCGGCGACCACCTGCTCGGCGTCGACGCCGCCGGCCGGGACACCCTGTCCCGGCTGATGCTCGGCGCCCGCACCTCGCTGCTCGGCCCGCTCGGAGTGGTCGCCTTCTCCACCCTGGCCGGCGTCGCCATCGGCGTCACCGCGGCCTGGCGGGGCGGCTGGCTCGACTCCGTCCTGTCCCGCTCCACCGAACTGGTCTTCGCCTTCCCCGGCATGCTGCTGGCGATCCTGATCGTCGCGGTCTACGGCGAGGGGCTGATCGCCCCGGTGATCGCCCTCGCCATCGCCTACCTGCCCTACGTCAGCCGCCTCAGCCGCTCACTCGTCCTCGCCGAACGCTCCCGCCCCTACGTCGAGGCCCACCGCGTCCAGGGCCATTCCGGGCTCCAGATCTGCCTGCGCCACATCATCCCCGGCATCGCCCCCGTCGTCCTCGCCCAGTCCACCATCAACTTCGGCTACGCCCTGATCGACCTCGCCGGCCTCTCCTTCCTCGGACTCGGCGTCCCGGCGCTCACCCCCGACTGGGGCTGCATGGTCTTCGACGGCCAGACCGCCATCCAGCACGGCTACCCGCTGTCGGCGATCCTGCCGTGCGTCGCCATCGTGCTGACCGTCGTCGCCTTCAACGTCGTCGGCGAACGCTGGGCCGACCAGGTCGCCAGGAGGGACCGTTGAACGTCCTCGACATCCAGGGCCTGCGGCTGCGCCTGCCCGGCACGGCCCGGCCCGTCCTCGACGGCGTCGACCTCACCGTCGACGCCCGCGAGACCGTCGCCCTCGTCGGCGAATCCGGCTCCGGCAAGAGCCTCACCTCCCGCAGCGTCCTCGGGCTGCTGCCGCGCGGCGCCACCACCGAGGGCGTCGTGCGCGTCAACGGCGACGACGTCCTCACCATGAGCCCGGAGCAACTGCGCCGCCTGCGCACCGACACCGCGGCCATGGTCTTCCAGGACCCGCGCGCCTCCGTCAACCCGCTCCGGCGCATCGGCGACTTCCTCACCGAGACCAGCCGCCGGGGCCCCGGCGGGGCCGACGCCGCCGCCGGACGGGCCGCGGAGATGCTGGCCGCCGTCGGGCTCCCGGAGACCACGCTCGGCAGGTACCCGGGGCAGCTGTCCGGCGGCATGCTGCAACGCGTCATGATCGCGGGGGCGCTGATGGGCGACCCCGCCCTGATCCTCGCCGACGAGGCCACCACCGCGCTGGACGTCACCACCCAGGCCGAGGTCGTCGCCCTCCTCGGCGACCTGCGCGAACGCTTCGGCACCGCACTGGTCTTCGTCACCCACGACCTCGGACTCGCCGCCGCCATCAGCGACCGCGTCTACGTCATGTACGCGGGACGGATCGCCGAAACCGGGCCCGCCGAGGCCCTGTTCGAGCGGCCGCGCCACCCCTACACGGCCGCGCTGCTCGCCTCCACCCCCCGCCTGGACACCCCCCGGGGCCGGCTGGCCGCCATCGGCGGCAGGCCACCGAGCCTGCGCGAGGACCTGACGGGCTGCCCCTTCGCCGCCCGCTGCCCGCTCGCGACCGAGGTGTGCACCGAGCGGGCGCCGGCCCTGCTGCCGCTCGCCGACGAGCCGGCCCGGCGGGCCGCCTGCCACCACGGCGACCGCGTCGCGGAGGTGACCGCCGATGCCTAGGAGCACTGCCGGTAGCGGCACCACGACCAGCCCCACCACGGCCAGCCCCGCCACGACGAGCCCCGCCACGACGAGCCCCGGAGGAGAACCAGCGATGCCGAAGACCGTCCTGGAGGCCGTCGGCCTGCACCGCACCTACGGGAGCGTCCAGGCGGTCGACAACGTCTCCTTCACCCTGGCCGAAGGCGGATCGCTGGGCATCGTCGGCGAGTCGGGGTCGGGCAAGACCACCACCGCCCGGATCGTCGTCGGGCTCGAACAGGCGGACTCCGGACGCGTCCTGGTGCACGGCCGGGACCGCACCGAGCACCGGCGCGGCCGGGCCCACCGGCTGGCCCGCGCCCGCGAGGTCCAGATGGTCTTCCAGGACCCGTACCTGTCCCTCGACGCCCGCACCAGCGCCGGCACCGCGCTGCGCGAAACGCTCAGGCTGCACTTCCCCGACGCGGACCACCCCCGCCGGATCGCCGAACTCCTCGACCAGGTCGGCCTCGGCGAGCGCGAGGCCGAGGCCCTGCCCCGCCGGCTCTCCGGCGGCCAGCGCCAGCGCGTCGCCATCGCCCGCGCGCTGGCCGTCGAGCCCGCCGTCCTCGTCCTCGACGAGGCGGTGGCCGCCCTCGACGTCTCGGTGCAGGCGCAGATCCTCAACCTGCTCGCCGACATCCGCGAACAGACCGGCATCGGCTACCTGTTCATCACCCACGACCTGGGCGTCGTCCGGTGCGTCACGGACGAGGTGGTCGTGATGCGGCACGGCCGGATCGTCGAGTCCGGCCCCACCACCGAGGTCCTCGCCCGCCCCCGGCACGCCTACACCCGGCTGCTGCTCGACTCCGTGCCCAGGCCGGGCTGGGACCCGCGGTCCATCGCGGCCGCCCGCCGGGCCCTGTAGCCGGCCCCCCGGACTGCCGCGCCCTCCGGACTGCCGGGCCCTCCGGACTGCCGGGGTCCCGCGGGGTCGGCGGACTCCACGGGGCCCCGGTGTCGTTCGGCCGACGGGCGGACGACGCCGGGTCCTATGCCGTCCCGGCGTCGGCCGGGGCCTGTGCCGTCCCGGACGGTGCTCCGGCGAGCGCGCGCACCAGCGTCCCCAGCACCGTCGCCGCGTCCACGTTCGAGTCGAGGGACTGGATGGCCGCGAGGCCGTCCACCGCCGCCGCGACCGCCTCGCCCAGGGGTCGCGGGTCGATGCCGCCGCCCCGCTCGTCGGCGAGCACCTGGAAGAGCCGGACGAAGCACGACCGCCAGCGCAGGTACTCCTGCTCCAGACTCCCCCGGACGCGTTCGTCGTTGAGGGCGTGCCAGTGCAGGGCCGCGTGCAGGTGCGACAGGTCCGGGCTCTCGCCCCGGGTCAGCAGGCCGATCACGCGCTCGGCCCGCTCGGCGAAGTCGCCGGGGCCGTCCACCGCTTCCTCCAGCGGGGAGATCCACTCCGGCCGGATGTCCTCGATCACCGCCACGATCAGATCGGTGCGGTCGCGGAAGTGGTAGTGGCACATCCCGTGCGAAACGCCGCACAGCGCGGCGACGTTGCGCGTGGTGAAGCGCCCGGCGCTCTCGCCGGCCAGCAGGGTCCGGGCGGCGGAGACGAGCCGTGACCGGGTCTGCTCCCCCTTGGCCGACGAGCGCGTGCGCCCCTGCGGAACCACGGGGGCCGCCTGAACCTGTTCCTTCTCGCCTGTCGCCATGGCGCAACTCTAGGGCGTGTCCGGCCCACGCCCCCGCTCCAGAAATCCTCGTCCGATGATGCGCAGATAATTGACCGAGCGCTCGGTTAGTTCTACCTTTCGAGTCAATCCCGTTGCCGAGACGGGCAGTTGACCGGAGGACCCGATGAACGATCACGTCCCGAGCAGACCCGGCCTGGACAGGCCCGGCCTGGACAGGCCCGGCCTGGGCAGACGACAGTTCCTCACCGCGGCCGGCCTCACCGCCGCCGGCCTGGCCGTGACGTCGGCGGCAGGCTCAGCCGCCGCGGCGGCCGGCCTCCGCAGCTCCCGCAGCGAGGACACCGCACTGGCGGGTGCGTTCGCCGTCCCGATCGACGGCGCGCGGCACACCCGGACCTGGATGGCCTGGCCCGACAGCACCGCGATCTGGCGCAGCCAGCTCGGCGGCGTCCAGTCGAACATCGCGCTGATCGCCAGGACCATCGCCAAGTACGAGCCGGTCATCATGTGCGCCAACCCCGCGAGCGCCGCCAAGGCCCGCTCCCTGTGCGGCTCGTCGGTCACCGTGATCACCACCATCCCCGTCGACGACTGCTGGATGCGCGACACCGGCCCGGTCTTCCGCACCGACGGGCCGGGAGCCCTCGACGCCGTCGGCCTCAACTTCAACGGCTGGGGAAACCGGCAGACCCACGCCAACGACGCGCTGGTCGCCCGGCGCATCGCCGCCTACGTCGGGGTGCCGTTCACCGCCGCCGGCCTGATCGCCGAAGGCGGCGCCATCAAACAGGACGGCGCCGGCACCCTGATGGCCACCCGCAGCAGCATCGTCAACGACAACCGCAACCCCGGGATGAGCCAGGCGCAGATCGAGACCGCGATGTGCCAGGCCTACGGCGCGTCCAAGGTCATCTGGTTCACCGGCATCAGGAACCAGGACATCACCGACGACCACGTCGACGCCACCTCGCGCTTCCTCGCCCCCGGCGCCGGGCTGGTCCAGATGCCGCTGGCGACCGACACCGACGCGTGGGCCAGCGACGCGCGCGAGCAGCACCGGATCCTGTCCGCCGCCACGACGGCCGCAGGCGGGCCGACCGCGGTGACCAGACTCCAGGGCCCGGACTACTACAGGATCCGCTCCACCAACCAGAACTTCGTCGCCTCCTACGCCAACTACTACGCGTGCAACGGCGCCGTGATCTCCGCCCAGTTCGGAGACAGCACGGCCGATGCCGCCGCCCGGGCGACCCTGGCCCGGCTCTTCCCCGGACGCACCGTCGAGCAGCTCGACATCGACTACCTCGGCGCCGGCGGCGGCGGCATCCACTGCGTCACCCAGCAACAGCCCGCCGTCTGACACCCGGCGGAGCGGCGCGCACACCGGCACGGCCCACCGGCCACGCGCAGGCGTGCGCGCCGGCCACCCCGCAACTGCCCCGGGCGTCCGGCCGGCACGCCCGAACACCTCGTCCACCGCGACATCGTCAGCGCCCTGCCCACCCTGGACACCAGGATCACCCCCGCCCCGACCGACCCCGGCTTCCCCGGCATGCGCGGACGGAGTTTTGAACGATCAGTGCAGGACCCGGCCGGCGGGGGTGCGCCGGAAGAGGTTGTTCACCCTCCACGAACGGGACCGGGCCGGCCGGTCGGGAGGCCCGGGGGAATCTCCCCCGGGCTCCCGCGGGGTGACGTCAGGCCGCTCCTCCGCGGCGTCCCCGGCCCGGTCCGGTCGTCCGGCCGGTGATGCCGGTTCGCGTCAGAGCAGCCGCGCTCCCGGCTTGACCTCCCGGTCCGGGGCGATCAGGACCACGTCGCCGCCGCCCTCGCCCGGCACCCCGAGGACGAGGACCTCGGACATGAAGTCCGCGACCTGCCGGGGCGGGAGGTTCACCACGGCCATCACCAGGCGACCTTCGAGGTCATCGAGCGCGTACAGGTCGGTGATCTGGGCGCTGGACTTCCGAACGCCCAGATCGCCGAAGTCGATCCACAGCTTGTACGCGGGTCGGCGGGCGCGCGCAAACGCCTCGGCACGGACGATCCGGCCCGCACGGATGTCGACGTCCAGGAAGTCGGTGATCGTGATCCCGTCCGCCGCCATCAGACCATCACCGAGGGAAGCAACCCGACCGACATCGGCAGGGCGGAGTGGCAGGCGAGGGAGTCGTGCGTGTGGGAGATGTGACCCTCCAGGGCGGGCTTCCGCGTGAAGAAGATCAGCATATCCCTGGTGGAGGTCTGCTGCGGGTCGGCGGCGACCACCGGGGAGAGGCTGTGCTTCCGCTCGTGGTCGACGACCAGCATGGTGTCGAGGAAGTGGCGGTGCTGGTACTGGCCCACGACGAGCTCCGGCTCAACCTCGTCCCAGCGGACCGCGTTGATCTGCCGCATGTCGTGGAGGAAGGTGATCGCGCTGTCGGCGGTCATGTTCTCACTGCCGAGCAGGGTGGTCATGGTGTGGTCCACGCCGTCGCTGTGCACCCCTTCGAGGGCGGGCTCGCCGACGAGTTCGGGCGTGGTGACGGTCCGCAGGTTGAACAGGGTGCACACCCAGCCGGGGTAGTCGTAGTCCAGCTTCGGGCGGTGCGCGATCTCCACGTCCTGGACCATGAACGCCTTGAACAGGAGCAGCCCCTGGAAGGCCCGGTTCAGCTGGAGGTCGTCACCGACCTCCGCGAACTCACGCTTCTGTCCGGAGTCATGGCGTACGAAGTCCTCGTCCGCCGAGAGCGCGAACGGCTGGAATTCGCCCCGGTCGATCGTCCCGTTCTTCACGTCGAAGTGGAAGCGGCCGTTCTTCGACTGGCGGAAGGGGAGGGTGGGGTCGTCCGGCAGGTCGTCACTCACCCGCTGGAGCTGGGCCAGGTCGGCGTCGGTGGCGCCGAGCCCCTTCAGTAAGCCGGCCATGCGCTCTCCAGGGACGAAAGCCGAACGCTGCTCGACATACTCCTTCTTGATCCGGGTCAACTCGGATATGACCTGGTCGAGGTCGTTGGTGTTCATAGAATGAATACTCCGTTCCGGTTCAGGGGACGACTCCCCGCAGGCTCTCGTGTCATCGGTGACGTCCGCCCTGGGGCGGAACCGATCGCCTCCGACGAGAAAAACCTACGAGCAGCTGATCAATGATCAGTCAACGATGGATCTACGTGCGCGTCATGGCTGATTCAAGGTCTTGACGGCTCCACGGACCCGCAGATCACAGTCAAGTGACGGCCAGTCATACACATGAACTCCTGACGGTCAAGCCGACCACAGAGATCCGGTCAGGACCGCTTTCACCACAACCGGGTTCACGTAGTCCGGGGAAGCACGGACCGCATCGCCACCGAATACGTGTCGTGAATTCGGCCGTCGACCGTCGGCCGTCTCAGAGGCGCACCAGCGCCTCGCGGGTCAGGTCGGCCAGGGCCGGGTAGCCGTCGACCGCCATGAGCAGGTCGGCCTCCGCCAGCAGTGAGCGCAGCACGTGCACGATGCCGTCCTCGCCGCCGAGCGCCAGCCCGTACGCGTACGGGCGGCCGACGCCGACCGCGGTGGCGCCGAGGGCGAGCGCCTTGACGACATCGGCGCCGCTGCGCACCCCGGAGTCGAAGAGCACCGGCAGAGCGCCCGCCGCCTCGACCACGGCGGGCAGCGCGTCCAGGGCGGGCAGGCCTCCGTTGGCCTGGCGGCCACCGTGGTTGGAGCAGTAGAGACCGTCGACGCCGCCGTCCCGGGCCCGGCGGACGTCCTCGGGGTGACAGACGCCCTTGAGGATGATCGGCAGGTCGGTGAGCGAGCGCAGCCACGGCAGGTCGTCCCAGGTCAGCGGGTTGCCGAAGATACCGACCCACTCCAGGATCGCCGCACCCGGATCCTCCTCGGGGGCCTTGGCCAGGCGGGCCCGGAAGACCGGGTCGGTGAAGTAGTTCGCCAGGCAGTGGCCGCGCAGCTGGGGGAAGTTGGAGGTGGCGAGGTCGCGCGGGCGCCAGCCGGTGATCCAGGTGTCCAGGGTGACCACGATGCCCCGGAAGCCGGCCGCCTCCGCGCGGTGCACCAGGCTGGCGGCGAGGTCTCGGTCGGTCGGGGTGTAGAGCTGGAAGAAGCCGGGCGTGCCGCCGAACTCGGCCGCGACCTGCTCCAGCGGGTCGACGGTGAGGGTGGAGGCCACCATCGGCACGCCGGTGCGGGCGGCGGCCCTGGCGGCGGCGAGGTCTCCGTGGCCGTCCTGGGCGCAGAGGCCGATCACGCCGACCGGCGCCAGGAACAGCGGCGAGGGCAGGGTGTGGCCGAACAGGTCGACGGTCAGGTCGCGACGGGCGGCGCCGACCATCATCCGGGGGTAGAGGCCCCACCGCTCGAAGGCCCGGACGTTGGCGCGCTGGGTGTGCTCGTCCCCCGCGCCGCCGGCCACGTACGACCAGATCGACGGGGGGAGGGCGGCCTGCGCCCCGGCCTCCAGCCCGGCGTACGTCATCGGCAGGGCGGGCTGCACCCCGCGCAGGCCCTCGAAGTAGATCTCGTTCTGGTAGTCACCGAACTGCTGGGCCATGGTTCCCAACCTCCTGTTGGTGCGGTGCGGTGCGGTGCGGTGCGGTGTCCGTGTGCGGGAGTGACGGGAGTGACGGTTGCGTTGATCTGATGTCTACCGGCCCCTGCGAGCGTTCGGACGTCTTGCCGTAGGTACGTAGGGAGCGTCATCCGTGTTTCGAACGATTGTTGTCCGTACGGCTGTTGCCGGTGCGGCCGTGCTGGTGCCGGTGGTGGGCGCTGTTGCCGTGGGCGCGGGGGCCCCCGTGCGACAGGGCTCGCCGACCGAGCCGTCGGCGCAGGCCTGCGGCGGGTCGGCCGACGTGCACTGCCTCTCGGGGCGCATCGCGTGGAACGGCACCGGTCTCGTCATCCGCTACCGGGGGTGAGGGGTCCGGTCGGCGGTCGCCAGGGCGGCCAGCATCGACGTCACGTCGGCGGCCTCCGGGGCGCTGAGGCGGCTGAGCAGTAGGCGCGCCTTCGCTTCCTGATGCCGGGCGGCGTGGTGGTCGCTGCGGGCGGTCATCGCATGGGCCAACACCAGGTGGGCGAGAGCGCGTTCGCGCTGTCGCCCACCTGCTTCTGCGAGGTCCAGTGCCCGCTCCGCCTGCTGAACGGCCTCGTCGAGCCGTCCGAGCAGGCGCAGGACGTCGGCCAGGCGGCTTCGGGCGGCCGACTCCCGGTTGAGATCGCCGGTGACGCCCGCGCAGCAGATGCAGGACCGCAGCTGCGCCGCGGCGTCGTCGAGTCGGCCCAGTTCCTGGTAGGCGAGGCCGAGGACGTAGTGCACGTACGCGGTCATCGCGACGTCGGCGGTCCCCCCGGGTTCGGCGAGGATCCGCTGACAGGTCTGCACCGCCGTGGCCACGTGACCGGTGCGGATGCGGGACAGGGCCGCGTTCGCGGTGCTCGCCACCTCGCCGGACCGGTGGCCGAGCTGCCGGGCGAGCGCCACCGCCTCGTCGAAGGCGGCGATCGCCTCCTCGTGCCGGCCCTCGGCCTGGGCGATGAGGCCCAGGTCGTTGAGGGCTTGCCGGAGAACGGCCGGGTCCTCCGCCTCCCGGCAGGCTTCGGCCGCCTGCCGGGCCTGTGCGCCGGCCTCGCCGAGCCGGGCCCGGGCCAGCAGGACCGTGCCGAGGAGGAACCGCGACCGGCCCTCCGCGCAACGGTCGCCGGCCGCGACGGCGGCGGCGATCAGCGTGCGGGTGGCGTCTTCCGCTCGGCCGCCGACGGCGCCGAGGCCGAGCGGGCTGAGGGCGATCAGCAGGTTGACGGCCGCCCGCAGGTCGGTCATCGCCGAGGGCCGGCCGTCGGCGAGGGCGCGCAGGGTGTCCGTCGCGACGGCGGCCGCGAGCGCCACGGCGCCGGGTGTCTCGGTCCGGGCCCACCGGCGGGCGTCCGCCAGATCCGCGAAGACCGGGGATACCGGGGAGACCGGGGAGACCGGGGAGACCGAGGGGCGCAAGGAAGCCGGGGCGACCGGGGAGCGGCCTGGACGGGCGGCCGGGGAGCGGCCAGGAGGGGCGGCCGGCTGCTGGAGCGGCTCGCCGAAGACGTCGGCGACCGGGTCGCCGGGTACGGCGAGGGTGAAGGCCGTACGGGCGCAGCCGAGCAGATGGGTCAGCAGCCGCTGCTGGGCGCCGGCCCGTTCGTGGTCGCCGGTCCGCAGCGACGCCCGGCGGGCGAAGGCGCGCACCAGGTCGTGGTAGCGGTAGCGCCCGGCGCCCGTCGACTCCAGCAGCGCCTGGTCCACCAGCGACTCCGCGAGCCGCTCCGCCTGGTACTCCGCCAGACCCAGGACTGCGGCTGCCGATGCCAGACCGAGGTCGGGCTCCGCCCAGGAGAGCATCCGGAACGCCGTGGCCAGGGGTGGTGGGAGCAGCCGGTAGCTGAGCTCGAAGACCTGCTCGATCGCCAGGTCGCCCGTGCGCAGGGCGTCGATGCCCTCGCGGTCGTCGGCCAGGCTCCGGACGAGCTCGGCGATCGGCTGATCCGGGGTGGCGGCGAGCCGGGCCGCGGCGATCCGTACGGCCAGGGGGAGCCGGCCGCAGGCATCGACCAGCATCCTGGCCTGGGGGCCCTGTCCGGACCGGCGTGCCGCGCCGATGACCGAGTCGAGCAGGCCGATCGCCTCGGGCTCGCTGAACACGTCCAGCGCGACGTGCAGGACCGACGGCACACTGGTGAGCACCGTGCGACTGGTGACGATGACCGCGCAGTCCGACGAGCCGGGCAGCAACGGCTGGATCTGGGCCTCGTCGCGTGCGTTGTCCAGGAGGATGAGCAGCCGTCGTCCCGCGCTGGCGGTCCGGAACAGCGCCGACCTGCTTTCGAGGTCCTTGGGCACAACTGCCGCCCGGACGCCCAGCGTTGTCAGGAAGTCCGCCAGGATGTCGGACGCGTTCGCGGGCACCAGGTCGGCGCCGCGCAGGTCCGCGTACAGCCGGCCGTCGGGGAAGTCCGGGCGCACGGTGTGGGCGGCTCGCACCGCGAGGGTCGTCTTCCCCACCCCGGCCATCCCGGTCACGGTCACCAGTCGCAGTGCGGGGCTGGTCCGTCCGGCCGGTGCTTGCCCGGTCAGCGCTTGTCCGATTCCGGCGATGTGGTCCTGCCGTCCGATGAACTGCGCCAACATCGGGGGGAGTTGGTCCAGGGCTTCACTGTCGGCCGCATCGCCTGCGCTGCGGTCGACGTCTCGTTCGACGTCTCGTTCGGCGCCTCGGTCAGCCGACGCGGGCGATAACGGTACGTCTGGGCGTAAGCCCGGACCGGGTGCAGCGGTCCTCGATCGCATGGCGGCATCCACACCGAGATCGTGACACAACTCCGTGAGCGCGGGCGCCGGTTCGATCCCCAGCTGCTCGACCAACCGTAATCGAAGCGCGTCGTAGACCGCACGCGCCTCGGACGTGCGCCCTTGCCGCCGCAGCGCGCGGATGAGCAGTTCCTGGAGGCGCTCGTGGAGCGGGTGGTCACCGGCCAGCTGCTCCAGCTCCGACAGGTAGCCGGAGGGAGCGTCGAGGGCCGCGCCGAGTCCCGCACCGTGGGCCACGTCGAGGGCCACGTCGAGGGCGAGGCGCTCCTCCAGGAGGGTGAGGCGCAGCCTCGAAAGCCGCTCCCGCTCGCGGCACATGAGCGGCCCTGGCAGGCCGGCGAGCGGCTCCCCGCGCCACTGGGCCAGGGCTTCTCCCAGTGCGTTCCGGGCGTCCTGCGGGCGCTTGGCGGCGCACGTCCCGGCCAGTTCCTGCAAGCGCTTGACCCGCCACAGGTCCACGCGGTCCGGCTCGACGGCCAGACGGTAGCCACCCGTTCGGGAGACCAGCACCCTGGGCGCCGTGCGCACGGGCTCCAGCAGGTTCCGCAGCTGCCACACGTAGGTGCGCAAGCTGGTGTCGGGCGCACCGGGCGGCCGGTCTCCCCACAGGCCGTCGATCAGCTCGTCGACCGTCACGACCGCGTTCGGGCGCAGCAGCAGGGCGGCCAGTACCGACCGCTGCTGCGGGCCGCCGAAGTGCAGGTCCGTGCCGGCGCGCCGGACCCGCAGCTCGCCGAGTAACGCGAAGCTCAGCGAATCCTGATCATGATCTGGACGCACGTGTTCCCCTCATCTGGTCGGCCGGGTACCGAACCGGCCATCGGCCTCTGCCTGGTGTTCCGATTGTCGGTGAACGGCCCCGCGTTCTCCCTGCGGACCCGGGCGTACTGTGTCAACTCTGCCCCGGCGGAGGCGGGTTGCCGTGAGGGCGCGCCGACTCCACCACATGAGGACGTACAGGGCCAGGCTGCCGATCAGGCCGGCGCCCGCGCCCTTCGCCGCGTCGGACAGCACCCCTTCGACGACGGCGCTCAGCGGCAGCCCGTCGGCCACCGCCTCCGGGCCGGCGAGCCACCGCCAGGCGTGGGCAACGGCTCCGACGAGCGTGACCAGGGCCATGGCGAGGAGGACGGGGCGCCGGGTTTCGCTGCCAGGCTTCGTGCGGCCCTCAGTGGCGAGGAAGCGGGCCCGCCTCGGCCACACGTACACCGCGATGGCGGCCAGGCCGCCGATCGTGCTCGCGTGCTGCAACGCCCGCGCCCAGGTGAGGCTGCCCACCAGCGTGGAGTTGAGCCAGGGCGTACGGGCGACCACGAAGCCGTCGAAGTGGGTGAAGGCGTCCCAGACCAGGTGCGTGGCGATGCCGATCAGGGCGGACAGCACGATCCACCCGGCTCGTCGCGCCAGCGCGCCGGCAGCGCGGAGCCGCGACGCGGCGCTGGGCTCCGGCAGCGGCAGCAGGGACGCCAGCGGGCGTTCGCCGGCGCGGAGCAGTCCCCACAGGGCGAGGGCGTACGGCAGGGCGACGGTGACGGCGCCCGGAGCGCTGTGCGAGGTCGTGGCGTTGACGAACGGTTCGTACCAGGACTGCGCACTGACGGGCAGTCCCGTGGTGACGACGAAGTAGGGCAGGTCCGGTGCGACGGCTCCGGCGACCAGCGCGGCCCGGCTGAAGGGTCTCCGCAGCAACGGCAGTACGGCCGCGGGGTGGGCCAGGGTGAACGGCATGAGCATCCTCTCGCGCAGACCTCAATAGTCCGTCGAACGGAATGCTACGTCAAACGGACTAATGACCTCTGGCGAATGCGCCGCGTCATCCCTCGCGGCTCCGGCTGCGGCGGGCGACCGTGCTGTCGATGCCCAAGGCCCGATAGGCCAGATGGGCCTGAACGCCGTCCGGAATCCAGCATCCTCCCCATCCTCCCCGTCACGGTCGCGGCGGGTCCGCTCGCAGAAGCCAACCCTCACCACCGGCGAACTCAATGCCCTGGAAGGAAGCACCGAACGCCACCTGGTCGAACCCGACTTCCCGGTGCAGAGAGGTTGTCGTCTTTCCAGGCTTGAGGACTGCGTTCTCGCTGGTCAGGCATAGGGTCGGCGGTCTCGTGGCAGTGGTGACGTGTCGTGTCGTCGCTTTGGTGGAGGTCGAGGATGCCGTCGGTTGTGGGACTGCTGGAACAGCGTGAGCTCACCGCTCGCCGTCGTGTCGACGATCTGCGGGAGGAGGCCGACCGCCTCCAGGCGGAGCTGGCCGTGGCCGAGCGGGAGTGGAACGAGTGGGTCATCGCCCGCTCACGCGTTGGCGAGGTACTGGCCCCGGGCAACGACGCCGTCGTCGGCCCCGCCGCCTCCGAGGGTCTGCCGGCTCCCGGTGTGCAACCGGCGCGGCCCGAACCGGCGGAGGCGGCGAACAATCGTGTCCTACCGGCTCGAGGCCCGGTCCCCGCCCCGCCCCGTCCCCGCTACGTCCTACTTCTCCCCCGGCTCCCAGGCGCGGAGCAGGTCGAGCAGCCCTGCGTCTCCGTCAACGTGCAAGGAATCGGCCTGGATCCGGTCGTACAGGTAGAGGACCAACTCACTGGCCGTGCCGTGGACGGAGGCGCCGGCTGCGTCCGAGTCCTCGCCGGTCGCGGCGGTGGGCGCGGGGATGCGGGTGGTGCGTGCGCCGTCGCCGTCGACGGTGAGGCGCCAGGAGCGGCCCTCGGCGGCGTGGAAGTCGAAGGCCGTGGGCTTGTGCGGCCAGGCACTCGGCGTTCCGCAGACGGTGAACAGGAACTCCTCCACACCGTCGAGTACCACCTCGACCGGCAGCGGCTGCGGGGCGCCCCAGGCGAGCTGGGCGTCGTACGTGTGCACCGCGGTCTCCTGGACCCGGTGCCGGGCGACACCGCCGGAGGTTGGCGGTGACTGCGACGCGGGCCACCACGTCCAGCAACCGCTCTCCGGTCCTGCCTCGCGCAGGGCGCTCAGCAGAAGCTGCGTCGACGCGGCCAGCCAGGCCAGCAGGGCCTCACGCTCCCGCGGCACTACCAGAGCGGCGCGCGCGGCGACGGCCTCGGCCGGGGGCGCGTCGGCAGGCCCCGCACCGACGATGGCGGCCCAGAAACGGTCTCCCCCACCCAGGTGCTTCACCAGATCGAACAACGTCCACCCGGGGCAGGTCGGCACCTGTGCGTCAAGACTGGGCGCGGCGGCGACCACGGCGCGGAATGCGGTCGACCGTTCATCGATCAGTCGCAGCAGGTCAGGGAACTCAAGATTCTTTTCCACGCCGGATGTCTATCACCGTGCTCCGGTGATCGGACAGCGATTTTCACAGTCGCCGCCGGTTGGCCACTGCGGACGTCTCGCCTCCCACCGCTCGGGTGACAAGCTGCGTACTGCTGCGAGGACGCCGGTGGTGGCGGTACGCCAGGCGTCGTGCCTGTGGGTGCCTTGGCCTCGCCGCGCGGCCGGGCACCTCGGCGACGTGACGTCCACCCGGTACGCGCTGTTCGGAGACCTTGTGTCGCGCCTCGAGGACGACTTCGCCATGCGGTGTGCGACCGAGCGAGACGCCCAGGACCGCAGTGAGTACGGTCGTGTCACCGTACCGGCAGATGCGACCGTGTGCGGGACTCGGATCGTCGTCTGCGTGAGCGAGTTCGGGTCGCCGACCCTGGTCTGCGCGGACAACCCCGGCGCCTTCCTGGTGCTCTGACCGCGAAGGTTCACCGGGTTCGCGGTGGCACGGTCCGGACCGGTTGGACGTGGGTGGACGTCCGAGGTTCGGGGAGGCGTGGTGGCGGAGCCGGTCAAGGTCCGGAGACTGGCCGGCCAGGAGGGCCAGCAGTTACAGCGGATTGTGCGGCGTGGCAGTACGGGTTCGGTGCGCTACCGGCGGGCGATGATGTTGCTGGCCTCGGCCGGCGGGAACCGCGTGCCGGTCATCGCCCAGCTGCACCGTCCCCGAGCTGCCGGTCAGCGGAGGAGGCGACCGCTTCGCTTCAGGCGGCCGGCGAGCCCGACGGCCACCACGGTGGCCGGCAGCGCGGCCGCCAGGCACGCCACGACAGCCGCCTCGCCCCACGCCACCGTGTAGGCGTGGGCGAGCAGCGGCGGGGAGGCCAGGGCCATCGCCGCCAGCTCGCGGCCGCCCCGCGATCCACTGGACCAGGTCAGCGCGACACCGGTCGCGGCGAGGACGACCAGCGGCCAGCACCCGTAGTCGGTGCTGACCCACGGCACCCCGTGCGAGGCGATGGCCGCCCGCGGCACGACCACGAGCGCGACCACGGCAGCGGCCTCGCCCGCTCGCCCCGCCGCGACGCCCTCCGCCCGCCGGTCCTGCGGGCAGGCGAGCAGCACGGCCGCCGCCAGAACCATCGCGGCCGGGGTGACCACCGGGTCACCGAACCCCGGCCCGCTGACCACCGCGGCCACCGCGAAGGAGAGCAGCCCGGCCACCGCGCAGGGCACCCCCACGCGCCACCGGCCGGCCAGCGCCGCTACCGCCCCCGCGACCACGACCAGCGACGAGACGAGCAGCGCGCCCCACGCCCCCGACAGGTCGGCTTCGAGTCGCACCCCCAACGGGGCGGGCGAGGAGACGACATCGGCGTACCAGGTCAGCAGGTGCAGGCCGCAGGCGGCGGCCGAGGCGGCCAGCGCGAAGGGGTACGCCAGCGCGAGGACCTTCGCGACGGGAGCGGCCGGGCCCAGCCCCATCCGCATCCTCATCGCGTGCGCCGCCAGACCCGCACCCTCCCGCAGCCGCGAACCCAGCGGCTCGCCCGCGGTCATCTCGCGGAAGGTCGCGACGATCTCCCCGCCGTGGGCCCGGCGGTAGGCGGCGGGATAGAGCCGCAGGACGCGCTCGATCATGCGGAGGCCGCCGGCGGCTTGGCGACGGACAGGCGGCGGGTGGCCTCCTTCGCCGCCGCGGCCAGGCGCTCGGCCTCCACCGCGAGCCGCTCCCGCCCCGCCGGGGACAAGGTGAAGATCCGCCGGGCCCGGCCGTCGACGATCTCCTCGCGGTCGATGTCGATCAGGCCGTCGGCCAGCAGCCGGTCCAGGGCCCCGTACAGCGCACCCGTGCGCAGCGCGACCCGGCCGCCGGTCATCGTCTTGACCTCCTGCGCGATGGCGTATCCGTGCCGGGGCGCGTCCGCGAGGGCTGTCAGCACCATCAGGGTGGGCTCTTGCATCACACGTTCACTCACCTCACGAAGATAGTCACTCCGCCGGACCATCTCAACGCGGTCGGCCGGGGCCCTGAGGTGCGGTGCCGGGGCCTATCGCCGTTCGGCGCGTCATTCGGCGCTCCGTTCGACGCCACGTTCGACGCCCGGTTCCTGCGCGGGCAGGCCGCGGAGCAGCGTGCCGAGGAACAGTTCGAAGCGGGGGGTGCTGTCGCCGAGGTCGAGGGGGTGCTCCTGAACAGCGGTGATGCGCTGACCGCTTGAGCTCGCCTTCGTTTGCCGACAGGTATCGCGGGTGAAGGCGTCGCGGTCTTTGGCATTGCGCGTCAGTGTCGAAGTTCCGGCTTCGGGTCAGGCCGGCGGGTCGGGGGTGTATCTGGCGAGCATGGTCTCGACGGCCTCTTCGACGGCGTTGTGGATGTCGGAGGCTGCGGGGTTCCAGCCGGTCAGCAGCATGCGGGGCCACAGGACGTAGTTGGCGATCATGCCGAGGAACTGGTTCGCGGCGCTCTCAGCGTCGGGCACATCGGCGTTGCCCGCCTCATGCTCGGATTCCAAGTAGTGCTGGACGGAGGCGAAGTAGGGCAGTTTGCCGAGCTGGAACTGCATCCGTCCCAGCTCGGGGAAACGAGGCAGTTCGGCGATGACGATCCGGAACAGGCTTGTCATGCGGGGCTGGCTGATCAGGTCGGCGTAGCGGTGGCCGATGGCTGTCAGCCCGGAGCGCAGATCTCCCGCCTGCGGCCGGGCGGCGGTATCGCCGGCGTCACGCTGCCAGGACTCGGTGACGATGGCCTCGAAGAGGGCCGCCTTGGTGGGGAACCGCTTGAACAGGGTGGACTTCGAGACCCCGGCCGCTTCGGCGATCCGTGCGAGGGAAGTGCCGGCGTAGCCACGGTCCAAGAACAGTTCTGTGGCCGCGGAGGTGATCGCCTCGCGCTTCTGCTGGGCGAGCCTGCGGTGATGCGCGGTGAGTTCTGCTGCCATGCGGAGAGTATGCCGCAGTCCCGAGGCGAGGCACTTGACTCGCCTCGGGGGCCCGCTTACGGTGCACCAACAAGGCGAGTCAAGTGACTCGCATCTGATCTGTGGCACCTGGGCGGATCCTGGTTGTCGCACGGTGGAGGAAGTTCATGACAATCGACAAGATCGCTTTGGTGACCGGTGCGAATCGCGGCCTCGGGCGCAGCGCGGCCATCGCCCTGGCCACACGCGGAGTGCGGGTCGTGGTCACCCACCGCGGCGATGTGGCCGGGGCTGAGAGGACGGCGGAACAGGTGCGGGCCGTGGGTGGGACTGCCGCTGTTCTCCGGCTCGACATCAGCGACGTCTCCTCCTTCGCGTCCTTCACCTCCGAACTGGGCGCGCAGCTGGAGCGCTGGGGTACTTCGAGGCTCGACATCCTGGTCAACAACGCGGGAGTGGGAGTCTTCGGGCCGCTGGAGACTGTCACGATCGACGACTTCGACACGGTGATGGGCACCAACGTCCGGGGCACGTTCTTCCTCATCCAGTCGCTCGTGCCGCTGCTGGCCCAGGGCGGCCAGGTCATCAACGTCTCGACGTCACTGACCCGCCACACCAGCCCCGCCACCTCGGCCTACTCCGCGTCGAAGGCCGCCGTCGAAGCTCTGAGCCGCACCCTCGCCGCAGAACTCGGACCACGCGGCATCCGGGTCAACTCCATCGCCCCGGGGCCGACCGCCACCGACTTCAACGGTGGAGCGATGCGGGACGACGCCGGAATGCGCCAGGTTCTGGCCGGACAGACCGCGCTCGGCCGCGTCGGCGAACCTGAGGAGATCGGCGACGCCATCGCTACGCTGGCCTCCGAGGGACTGCGCTGGGTCACCGCCCAGCGCATCGAGGTCTCCGGCGGCGCTCTCCTGTGACGCCGGGCGACGGTCGGTAGGGAAGCAGGCAGTGACGGCCCCGGCTCACTCCGAGCCGACCGACTCGTCCTCATCCTCATCCTCGTCCAGCTCTGGCGCATCAGGGTCCCGAAGCGGGCTCAGGGCGCCGGCGGCCGGAAGGATGGCGGTGACCACTGTGCTGGACGACCATGATCGTTCTCACCGATAACGGCTGTACCGATGTTCAACTCGGCGCCGCCAGCTACCAGCCGGCCCCCGGCGACGTGGAGGGCTGGGCCTTCGGCGCGGGCGGCCAGCCGAGCGTCACCGCGCCGTAGCACCGACCCGGTACGCGCGCCGCTGCGGACGACCTGCGGCGGCGCGCGCTTGGCGGGCACCGCCGCCATCCTCTACTTCACACTCGTGGTGCACCTGCCCGCCGCACTGGCCCTCTCTGTCAGCCTTGGGTGAGACAGCCCGCTTTGGCGGGTTGGCCTGAGAGGGCCCGAGCAGCAGTTCCACCCCTGGTGACCAGCACCGATCCGTCCGCCCGTGGTGGACGAGGCGTTCACCGCCGTCGAACACGAGCTGGGCACCACGGCCGCAGCCGGGGCGGGGCATAGTGATCAGGTCCATCCACGCCATGCCGGCCAGGACCGGCCGAACCGAGGAGAGCTCACGGTTGCGGAAGGCCGTGGCCCGTCAGGATGACGGCGGTCGCTGGAGGCCCTGGAGGAGCAGGTCGACCAGGCGGCGGGGGTCGTAGCGGGGGTCGTCGTCGCGGCCGGCGCAGAGGTTGCCGATGCCGCGCATCAGTTCGTAGGCCTGCGTTCCGGGCCTGGTCTCGCCGGCCTCGGCCGCGGCGGCGAGCAGTTGGGCGCAGACGGGCACCAGGCGGTCGAGGAAGTAGGCGTGCAGCGCGTCGAAGCCGCCGCCGTCCGATTGCAGCGCGTTGGCGAGTCCGTGTTTGGTGACCAGGAAGTCGACGAAGAGGTCGACCCATTGGCGAAGTGCCGCGAACGGGGAGTCGGCCTCGGCCAGCAGGGCCGGGCCGGCCTCGGCGCAGGCCTCGACCTGGTGGCGGTAGACGGCGACGACGAGGTCCGCGCGGGTCGGGAAGTGGCGGTAGATCGTCCCCGTTCCGACGCCCGCCCTGGCCGCGATCTCGCGGATCGGTGCGTCGACGCCGGAGGAGACGAACACCTCGGCGGCGGCGGCCAGCAGCGTCTGCCGGTTGCGCTGCGCGTCGGCCCGCCTTCCTCTGGCCGGCGACTCCCCGGACCGGGTCTCCCCGGACTGGCCCGCAGTGGACACCACGCTCTCCTCCCGATAGTCGTTGACGAAGCGGAACGCTGTTCCGTATAGTAAGTGGAACAAGGTTCCGGTTTCAGCATAGCCGAAACCGGACGCTCCCGACCGCCTCGCCCGCCGCCGGCCGCTCAGGCCCGGCCGGGAGAGGCCCCTGAAGGGACATGCGCACCATGAGCGAATCGACGCACCCGGCCGACACCTTCGGCCCGCCCGTTCCCGTCCTCTCCGTCAGTCCGGTCGTCCTGCCGGTGCCCGGCCGGGCCGTGGACCTGGAGGTGCGGGTCTCCGCGCCGCTGACCGGGAGCGACCTGCCGGTCGTCCTCCTCTCCCACGGCCAGGGCCACTCGAACAACCTCTCCTCGCTGAACGGCTACGCCCCCCTCGTCAACTTCTGGGCCGCGCACGGCTTCGCCGTGATCCAGCCCACCCATCTCAGCTCGACGACGCTGGACCTCGCCCCCGACACCCCCGGGGCACCCATGTACTGGCGGTCCCGGGCCGAGGACATGACGCACGTCCTCGACCGGCTCGACGCGATCGAGGCCGCCGTCCCCCAACTCCTCGGACGCCTGGACCACGGCAGGGTCGCCGTCGCCGGGCACTCGATGGGCGGGCACACCGCGAGCCTGCTGCTCGGCGCCCGGCTCACCGACCCCGACGACGGGACGACGGTGGACCTGGCCGAACCCCGGATCACGGCGGGCGTCCTCCTGGCCGCACCCGGCAGGGGAGGTGACGCCCTCACCCCGCTGGTGGCCGAGAACTACCCCTTCCTCTCGACCCCGGACTTCTCCCGGATGACGACGCCCGCGCTCGTGGTCGCCGGGGACAAGGACGCCTCCGCCCACCTGACGGTCCGGGGGCCGGACTGGCACACCGATCCGTACACCCTCTCCCCCGGCCCCAAGTCGCTGCTCACCCTGTTCGACGCGGAGCACGGGCTCGGCGGCATCTCCGGATACGACGTCGCCGAGACCACGGACGAGAACCCCGCACGGGTCGCGCTGCTCCAACGGCTCACCTGGGCCTACCTGCGCACCGCGCTCCACCCCGGCGACCCCGCCTGGCAGACCGCATGCGACGCGCTGGCGGCCGAAGCCGACCCGCTCGGCCGGGTCGACTCCAAGTAGCACCGGCCGAGCGCGTGCGTCATTCGACGCCGTCTCCTCGGTGAGTGCCAGGGCGCGGGGGGGGGGGGGGGGGGGAAGAACCCCCCCCCCCCCCCCCCGAAAAACGCCGGGGTGGGAGGGGTGGGGGTGTGGTCCGGCTTTTCCCTTCACCCTGCTCCGGTGGCACCCCCG
>NZ_JBWKER010000005.1:125971-193603 GCF_056435345.1 Kitasatospora sp. NPDC043950 | reverse complement strand
CCCACCCACCCCCCCCCACCCCCCCCCCCCCCCCCCCCCCCCCCCCCCCTTTCCCCCCCCCCCCCCCCCCCCCCCCCCCCCCCCCCCCCCCCCGCTACTCCACCGGCGAAACGTGCAGCGCGGGAAGCGTTGGGGCCGTGGCCGGTCGTCCCGTCAACTCGCGGTAATGGCGCACCCGGAACACCCCGGACAGGCTCGCCGTCACCGTCACGGCGACCGCCAGCCAAAGGGCAGCGCCCGCCATGGCGAGCACCCCGAAGACCCGGTCGACCGCCGTGAGGCCCAGGCCGAAGACCGCCACCGACGGAAGGAAGGACAACAAGACGGGCAGAGCGATCCAGGTCGAACTGCGCGCGGTGTCCCCGCCGCGGGCCCGGAACGCCTGCCGGGAAGTCCGCATCGCCTCACGGACCCCGATGCCGTCGATCATCATCGCCGGCAGTACCAGGTAGGAGGCCATCGCCCACGAGAGCCCGACCAGCAGCAGCGACCCGAAGAAGATCACCACCACCCCGACCAGTGCCCACACCACGATCGCCGGCAGCCGCCGCAGCGCCCGCCCGTAGCCGGCCCCGATCCCGACCGGCCGCCCCTGCATCGCGTCATCCGCCGCGGCGACCAGCACCGCGTTGAAGAACGTGGCGCAGACCGCCCCGACGAGGATCGCGACCACCACCAAGGCCACGTTCCCCAGGACGGCCCCCGACCACAGCCCCGTCACCCCCAGGGCGAGCGCCCCGACCAACCCGGCGAGCACCACGCCGGCGATCCCGGGCAGGAGCAGCAGCGCCTTTGTGCTCCCACATCACCCGCGCCGATTCCCTGACCGGCCTCTCCGTGTACAACGTCCCACCCCAAAGGTTCTCAACCGGGCGCGGCCGGCCACTCCCGGGGCCCCTCCGGCAGCTCCAAGCACGCTTCCTGATCGGCCGATTCGTCGAACTCGTCGCGCAGCGGCCTCAGCAGGAACTCTGCCATCCCGTGGGGCAGCGGGGCGGGGCGGCGGTCAGTCGTGGGTCAGGGTTCGGGGGCGGATGTCGGGCCAGGTCTGCTCGATGTGGTCGAGGCAGGCCTGCCGACGCGCCGCGCCGAACACCGTCCTCCAGCCCTCGGGCACGGCGGCGAAGGCGGGCCAGAGTGAGTGCTGGCCCTCTCCGTTGACCAGGACCAGGTAGTCGGCGTCGGGGTCGTCGAAGGGATTCGTCACCACGTCGTCCTCTCGTGCTTGGTGAAAACCGGTGAGCTTGCCGGTGTGGTCAGCGGCCGCGCAGTTCCAGGGTGCAGCACTTGACGCTGCCGCCCGCCTTGAGGAGTTCGGTGAGGTCCACGCCGATCGGCTCGAAGCCGCGTCGGCGCAGTTCGCCGATCAGGTGGGTGGCCGACTCGGGGAGCAGGACGTGGCGGCCGTCGGAGAGCGCGTTGAGGCCGAAGACGGCGGCGTCCTCGGCGGTCGCCTGGATGGCGTCCGGGAACAGTTCGCGCAGTACCACCCGGCTGCCGGGGGTGAAGGCCTCCGGGTAGTACATGATCTCGTCGTCGGAGAGGACGGCGAGCGCCGTGTCCAGGTGGTAGAACTCCGGGTCGACCAGGGTCAGGCTGGTCACGGGGACGCCGAAGAACTCCTGGGCCTCGGCGTGCGACCTCGGGTCGGTGCGGAAGCCCGTGCCGGCCAGCAGCCGACGGCCGGCCAGCAGGTAGTCGCCCTCGCCCTCGTTGATGTGCTCGGGCCACAGCAGTTCGGACCAGCCCTGCTCGCGGAACCAGGACAGGTAGGCCGGGCCCTCGGCCGTGCGCTCGGCGTGGCGGAAGCGCGCGCCCAGGACCTTCCCGTCGACCACGGTCGCGCCGTTGGCCGCGAAGACCATGTCGGGCAGTCCGGGCAGCGGGTCGATCTCCTCGACGGTGTGGCCGAGTTCGCGGTAGAGGTCGCGCAGCCTGGTCCACTGGGCGAGCGCGAGTGCGCCGTCGACCGGCTTCTCCGGGTGCATCCAGGGGTTGATGGAGTAGCTGACGCCGAAGTGGCTGGGCCGGCACATCAGGAAACGGCGCTGGCTTGCGACGCGGGCTGTCATCGGGGTGGTTCTCCTCGGTCTGCGTGCTGTGTGCTGCGTGGTGCGTGGTGCGTGGTGATCGTGTTGCTCCGGAGGTCCGGGAAGGTCCGGGAGCCGTTCAGTCGACGAGCCGGCGGCGCATCCCGCGGACGGCCAGGAACCAGGCGAGGACGGCGAATGCGGCCAGGACGGCCCCGTGCAGGGCGTCGCCCGCCCCGAGCGTCCCGAAGGCGGCGTGGCGCACCAGCTGCGTGCAGTGGTAGATCGGGTTGACGGCCGCCACCCCCTGGACCCAGTCGGGCAGCCCGTCCAGCGGGAAGAACACGCCCGCGGCCATCACCAGCGGTGTGAGCACGCCGGACACCACGAGCCGCAGCCAGTCGATCGCCGGCACCAGGCAGGACACCCACATGCCGAGCAGGGCGAAGGCGAAGCCGGAGACCAGCGCCACCAGCGGCACCAGCAGCAGCTCCGGCCCCGGCGGCAGGCCGATGGCGAGGCAGACCAGCAGCGGCGCGGTGCCGTAGACGGAGGACTTGACGGCGATCCAGGACGCCTCGGCCGTGACCAGTTCCCAGACGTCGACGGGCTGGCACAGGACGGCGTCGTAGATCTTCTGGTACTTGCGGCGGTTGAAGCTCTCGAACATCCCGGCGAAGGCCGAGGCGAAGAGCACCGAGGTGACCACCATGCCGACGCCGACGAACTGCGGGTACGGGTGCCCCTGGACCGAGTCGATCAGCCGGCTGAAGCCGATGCCGAACCCGGTCATGTAGACCAGCGGCTCGATCAGCGATCCGAAGGTGATGGCGGGCCAGTAGCGACGGAAGAGCAGCAGTTCGCGCAGCCACACCGCCCGCATGGTCGGCCACAGGGCGGGCGGGAGGCCTGGGGCGGGACCGGTCTGGGCCTCGGTGCGGGGCATGGGCGTCGCCGTGGTCATCGGGTGTCCTCTCTGTGGGGGCGAGCAGGCGGGCGGGCAGGCGGGCGGTGGGCCAGGGGGGCGAGGGAGCGGCCGGCCCGGGCTCAGCCGAACAGCTCTCCGGTCAGCGCGACGAACACGTCCTCCAGGGAGGTCGGGCGCAGCACGTCCGGCGGTCCGAGACGCTCGCGCAGCTGCGCGGAGATCGTCTCGGCGCGCAGGACGGAGACCGCCGGCCCGGTCCGCCGGCTGGGCAGTCCGGCCCGGGCGGCCTCGGCCTCGACGAGTTCGCGCCGGGCCGCGTCGCCCCGGTACTCGGCGGCCTGCGCGCCCGCGTGCGCGCGCAGCAGTTCGGCGGGGGTGCCCCGGGCGATCACCCGGCCGCCGGTCACCACGGCCACCTCGTCGGCGAGCCGTTCCGCCTCTTCGATGTAGTGGGTCGACATGACCACCGTGGTGCCGCTCTCGCGCATCCCGTCGATGACGTCCCACAGGTCCTGCCGGATCTGCGGGTCCAGGCCCACGGTGGGCTCGTCCATGAGCAGCAGCCGTGGGTTGTTGACGATGCCCCGGGCCAGTAGGACCCGTCGGCGCATGCCGCCGGAGAGCGCGTCGGCGCGGGTGTTCGCGCGGTCGGTCAGCCGGACGGCGGCCAGCGCCTGGTCGACCGCCTCACGGTAGCGCTCGCGCGGCAGGGCCGTGAACCGGACGAAGACGTCGAGATTCTGGCGCACCGTCAGTTCGGGGTCGATGTTGTCGTGCTGCGGGACGACGCCGACCAGGGAGCGGGCGCGGCGGGAGTCCTCCGGCATCCGGTGCCCGAACACCTCCACGGTGCCCGCGTCCGCGCGGGTCTGCCCGGTGAGCATCCGCATGGTGGTGGACTTGCCCGCGCCGTTGGGCCCGAGCAGGCCCAGGAACATGCCGGGCGGCACTTCCAGGTCCAGGCCGCCCACCGCGGTGGTGGCACCGAACGTCTTGACCGCGCCGCTGATTCGGACGGCAGGAGTGTCCATGCGGGCGCTCCTTTCGGGGAGTCGGGGAAGGCAGGAGAAGCGCAGGGGATGTGCAGGGGATGTGCGGGGGAAGGCGAGGGGAAGGCGGAGGAAGTCGGGCGAAGCCAGGGGAAGTTCGGCGTCGGGGAAGGTACAAGGGAAGTCGGGGAATGTCACCGCCCGGTGCGCCGAAATCCTCGCTCCCCGGGGGCCGGGCCCGCGCGATCATCTAACCGCAGAATCGACTTGTCAGGAACCTGCTTTCGGGGGTTCCCCTGTCCATGACCAGGTGTTAGGTTGCTCGAAGATCAATGCCGCCGGGACGCACTATGTCGGCCCATCCGGGGGGAAATTCGGCTCCATCGCCCGTAGTTCGCGACCGTAGCGTCGGTGTGCGACGGGTGCCGATCACGTATTCCTCCTTCGGTCGTCACCCGCGGCACCACCGCCCCTTCACACACCTGACCGAGGAGATGTGGATGCAGTCCGACGGACCGCTCACCGCGAACGTCCGCCTGCGGGCCGCGGTAGCCGAGGACGCCGGTGTCGTCACCGAGGTCTTCCTGGCCTCCCGCACCGCGACCATGCCGTACCTGCCCCGTCTGCACAGTGACGAGGCCACCCTGAGCTGGATCACCCACGTCGTGCTCCCGGACACCCGGGTGTGGCTGGCCGAGGACGCCGGGACCGGGGCCGTGCTGGGCTTCGCCTCGCTCGACGGCAACCTGCTCGACCACCTCTACCTGCGCCCCGAGGTGCGCCGCCGCGGCATCGGGACGGTGCTGCTGGAGGCCGTCAAGTCGGCCAGCCCGCAGGAGCTCTCGCTGCACGTCTTCCAGAAGAACACCGAGGCGCGCGCCTTCTACGAGCGGCACGGCTTCGTCGTGGTGGACACCAACGACGGCAGCCGCAACGAGGAGAACGAGCCGGACATGACCTACCGCTGGACCGCGTGACTCCCGCCCGCACAGCGCGGTAGCCGGTAGCCCCCCCCCCGCCGAGGGACGTCGGCGGGCCCCCGCGGCCCCGGAGCCCACAAGGACCCCCGGAGGCCACCACGGCCGGGGGCCCGCGACGGCCCCGGGACCCCCGGCGGCCCGCACACCACCACGGTCTGTGAATCACCGCGGTCCGCAGATCACCACGGCCCGCTCATCACCACGGCGGGGCTCGCCACGGCCTGAACTCACCACGGCCGCGGCCCCCGACGGCCCCGGGGCCCACGACGCCCCGCGACTCACCGTGGCCGCAACTCACCACGGCTCACCACGGCCGGGGCCCACAACGGCCAAGAGCCACCGGAAACCACCGTCCGGCCCGCCCGACCCACCCGGCCGGCGGGGCGGTTCCACCTGGAGGGATGCCCCGTGCTGGGCGAACACAGCCTGCCCGCGGAGACACCGCTGTCGTACGCACAGTTGGCGCTCTGGTTCAACGACCGCCTCCAAGGCGGCGACGCCTCGTACAACGTCCCGGTGGCGCTGCGGCTGACCGGCCCGGTCGACCACGAGGCGCTGCGGTGCGCCCTCGCCGACGTGGTGGAGCGGCACGCGGCCCTGCGTACCGTCTTCCCCGAGCGCGACGGCGTGCCGCGCCAGCACGTGCTGGCGATGGCCGAGCTGCCGCCGGTCCTCACCGTGGTGCCCGTCACCGAGGAGGAACTGCCCGCCCTGATCGAGGCCGGGGCCGGGCACGTCTTCGACCTGGAGGCCGAAGCCCCGCTGCGGGTGCACCTGTTCGTGCTCGGCCCGCAGCAGCACGTGGTGCTCATGGTGCTGCACCACATCGCCGGCGACGGCTGGTCGCTGGCCCCGCTGGCCCGCGACCTGAGCACCGCCTACCTGGCCCGCAGCCAGGGCCGGGCGCCCGTCTGGTCCCCGCTGCCCGGCACGTACGCCGAGTACGCCGTGCGCCAGCACGCGAACCTCGGTGACCTGGACGACCCGCAGGGCCAGGGCGGGCGGCAACTCGCCTACTGGCGCCAGGCGTTGGCGGGCCTGCCGGACTTCCTGGAGCTGCCCACCGACCACCCCCGCCCCGCCGCGATGTCGCACCGGGGCGAGTACTTCCCGTGGGACCTCCCGGCCGAGCTGCACCGCGAGCTGCTGGCGCTGTCCCGCTCCTGCCGGGTCAGCATGTTCATGGTGCTCCAGGCGGCGCTGGCGACGGTGCTGACCCGGTCGGGGGCCGGTACGGACATCCCGATCGCCAGCCCGATCGCGGGCCGCACCGACGAGCGCTACGACGACGTGGTCGGCTACTTCGTCAACCCGCTGGTCCTGCGTCTGGACACCTCCGGTGACCCGACCTTCCGCGAGCTGCTCAAGCGGGTGCGCCGCACCGACCTCCAGGGCTTCGCCCACCAGGAGTTCCCGTTCGAGCGGCTGATCACCGCGCTCAACCCGCACCGCTCGCTGGGCTGGCACCCGCTGTTCCAGGTGATGCTGGCCTTCCAGAACACCCCCGAGGCCTCCCTCGCGCTGCCCGGCATCGAGACCGAGATCGCCGAGGCGGGCCCGGGCGGAGCGAAGTTCGACCTGTCCTTCAACATGCGCGAGGTGCACGACGCCGACGGCGCCCCGGCCGGGCTCGGCTGCTTCGTCGAGTACAGCACCGACCTGTTCACCCGCGCGGGCGCCGAGGCCCTGACCGCCCGGCTCGGCCGACTGCTCGCCGCGGCCGCCGCCGACCCGGACCAGCGGATCGGCGAGTACGACCTGCTCGGCGCCGACGAGCGGCTCGACCTGTTCGAGCGCGCCCACGGGCCCGCCCTGCCCTTCCCCGCGGTGCCGCACGACGACGCCCCCGCGGTGCCGCACGACGGTGCCCTCACCGCGACCCAGCACGGCGCCCCCGCGGTGACGTACCACGGCGCCTTCGAGGAGCGCGCCGCCCTGGAGGGCGAGGTCACGGCCCTCGTCGCCGAGGACGGCCGGTTCACCTTCGCCGAGGTCAACGAGCGCGCCAACCGGCTCGCCCGGGAGCTCGTGCGGCGCGGGGCCGGCCCCGAGCGCTACGTCGTCCTGGCGCTGCCGCGCACCACCGACCTGCTGATCGCGCTGCTCGCCGTCCTCAAGTCGGGCGCCGCCTACATACCGGTCAGCCCCGCCATGCCGCGCGAGCGGCTGGCCGGCATCCTCGCCGACGCCGCCCCGGTCTGCGTGCTCGCCACGGCCGCCGACGCCGGCCGGCTGCCGGACGGCGCGCCCGTCCTGGTGCTGGACGAGCCCGGGGCGCGGGCCGCCGTCGCCGCCCACCCCGGCGGGAACCTGACGGACGCCGACCGCACCGGCCCCACCGGCCCGGACGACCCGGCCTACGTCATCCACACCTCCGGCTCGACCGGCGTGCCCAAGGGCGTGGTGATCCCGCACGGGGGCCTCAGCAGCCTGATGCACCACCACCGCACCCGCATGGTCCGCCCGTCCGGCGGCCCGCAGGGCCGGCGGCTCCAGCTCGGCCTGGTCGCCTCGATCACCTTCGACACCGCCTGGGAGCCGCTGTTCTGGCTGCTGGAGGGCCACCCGCTGCACCTGCTGAGCGACGAGGTCCGGCTCGACCCGCAGGCCCTGGTCGGCTACGTCCGCCGGGAGCGCCTCGACTTCCTGGACCTCACCCCGACGTACGTCCCGGCGCTCACCGCCGCCGGCCTCTTCGCCGAGGGCCACCACCGCCCGGCCGTGCTGATGCTGGGCGGCGAGGCCGTCGGGCCGGCGCTGTGGACCGAACTCTCCGCCCTGCCGGACGTCGCGGTGTTCAACTACTACGGCCCGACCGAGTGCACCGTCGACGCGCTCGCCTGCTCCCTGGCGGACAGCCGCACCCCCGTCATCGGCCGCCCGCTCGACAACACCCGGGCGTACCTGCTGGACGACCTGCTGCGCCCCGTCCCGCTCGGCGTGCCCGGCGAGCTCTACCTGTCCGGGCCGCACCTGGCCCGCGGCTACCTGCGCCGCCCCGCCCTGACCGCCGAGCGCTTCGTCGCCGACCCGTACGGCCCGCCCGGCGCCCGGATGTACCGCACCGGCGACCTCGCCCGGATGCGCCGCGACGGCCAGGTGGAGTACCTCGGCCGGGCCGACGGGCAGATCAAGATCCGCGGCTTCCGGATCGAGCCCGGCGAGATCGAGGCGGTGCTGCTGCGCCACCCCGCGATCGTGCAGGCCGCCGTCCTGGCCCGGGGCGCCGGCGCCGAGGAGCGCCACCTCGCCGCCTACCTGGTGACCGAGGACGGGAACGCCCCCGACCTCGCCGAGGTGCGCGAGCTGCTGGCCGGGCAGCTGCCCGACTACATGATCCCGGCGGCCTACGCCGTCCTGGCCCGTCTCCCGCTCAACTCCAGCGGGAAGCTGGACGGTTCCGCTCTTCCCGAGCCCGAGCTGCGGGCCGCCACCGGCCGCTCCCGGGCCCCCCGGGACGCCCGCGAGGCCGCGCTGTGCGCGCTGCTCGCCGAGGTCCTCGGCGTGGCCGAGGTCGGCCCCGACGACGACTTCTTCGCGCTCGGCGGCCACTCCCTGCTCGCCACCCGGCTGGTCAGCCGGGTGCGCACCGCCCTGGGGGCCGAACTGCCCATCCGGACGGTCTTCGAGAGCCCGACGGCCGCCGGGCTCGCCCGCGCGGTGGACGCCGGGCGATGTCGCCCGGCGCTGACCGCCGCCGCCCGCCCCGAGCGGATCCCGCTCTCGCACGCCCAGCGCCGGCTCTGGTTCCTCCAGCAGCTGGACCCGCACAGCGACGCGTACCACATCCCGCTGGCCCTGCGCCTGACCGGCGCCCTGGACCGGGACGCCCTCGCCGCCGCGCTGCACGACTGCGCCGCGCGCCACGAGGCCCTGCGCACCGTCTTCCCGCTCCCCCGCGGCGCGGACGCGGCTCCCCACCAGCGGATCCTCGCCCCGGAGCAACTCCCGCCGCTGCTACGGCACTCCGGCACCGCCACGGTGACCGAGGAGGGCCTGGCCGAGGCCCTGCGCACCGCCGCCGCCCAGCCCTTCGACCTCGCGTCGGAGCCGCCGCTGCGCGCCCACCTCTTCGCCCTCGCCCCCGAGCGGCACGTCCTGCTGCTGACGGTCCACCACATCGCCTGCGACGGCTGGTCGATGGGCCCGCTCGCCCGCGACCTGGGCGCCGCCTACCAGGCCCGGACGGCCGGCCGGGCCCCCGAGTGGACCGCCCTGCCCGTCCAGTACGCCGACTACACCCAGTGGCAGCTCACCCTGCTCGGGGACGACGAGGACCCGGGCAGCACCGCCGCCCGGCAGTGGCAGTACTGGAGCGGGGCGCTGGCCGGCCTGCCCGAGGAGATCGCGCTGCCGGTGGACCGGCGGCGCACCGCCGAGACCGGCCAGGAGGCCGGCCGGGTGCCGCTGCGGCTGAGCGGCGCGGACCACCGCGCCCTGGCGGAGCTCGCCCGGGCCGACGGCGCCAGCCTCTTCATGGCCGTCCAGGCCGGTCTGGCGGCGCTGCTCACCCGCCTCGGCGCGGGCACCGACCTGCCGATCGGCACCCCGATCGCCGGGCGCACCGACGAGGCCCTGGACGACCTGGTCGGCTTCTTCGTCAACACGCTGGTGCTGCGCACCGACACCGACGGGGACCCGGGCTTCCGGGAGCTGCTGCGCCGCGTCAAGGACGCCGACCTCGCCGCCTACGCCCACCAGGACCTGCCGTTCGAGCGGATCGTCGAGCTGGTCAACCCGGAGCGCTCCCCCGGCCGCCACCCGCTCTTCCAGGTCGCCCTGGTGATGGAGCAGGCGGGCGCCGCCGTGGAGATCCCCGGCCTCGACAGCGAGTTGCTCACCGCCGGCCCGGCGCCGGCCAAGTTCGACCTCACCGTCACCCTGGGCACGCCCGCCGGCCCGGACGACGAGCTGACCGGCGCCGTCGAGTACCGCGCCGACCTGTTCGACCGGGCCACGGTCGAGGCGATCGCCGGCTACCTGACGCGGCTGCTCGGCGCGGCCGCGGCCGACCCCGAGCGGCCGATCTCCCGGCTCGAACTGTCCGCCGAGGGCGAGCGGCCTCGGCTGCTGGAGCGCTCCGCCGGCGAGCGGCGGGAGCTGGCGCCGACCACGCTGGCCGCCCTGGTGTCGGCAGGGCTCGCCGCGCCGTCCGACACCCCCGCCCTGGTGTTCGAAGGCCGGGAACTCGGCCCGGCCGAGCTGGACCGCCGGATCGACGCGCTGGCCCGCCGGCTCGCCGCGGTCGGCGTCCGCCCGGGCAGCCGGGTCGCGGTGGCCGTGCCCCGCTCGGTGGAGCTCGTGGTGGCGCTGTGCGCCGTCCACCGCGCCGGCGGCGCCTACCTCCCGCTGGACCCGGACTACCCGGCCGACCGGCTCGCGTACATGCTGGCGGACGCCCGCCCGGCCGCGGTGATCGCCGCCCCGGAGCAGGCCTCCGCGCTGCGCCCCGCCGAGGGCGTGCCGTGCCTGTCACCGGAGGACCTGCCGGCGCCCGAGGGCGTCACGCCGACCGCCCCCGGCCCCCGGGACCCGGCCTACGTGATCTACACCTCGGGCTCGACCGGGCGGCCGAAGGGCGTGCTCGTCCCGCACCACGCCATCGCCAACCGGCTGCGCTGGGGCCAGGAGGAGTACCGGCTCGGCGCCCGGGACGGCGTGCTGCAGAAGACCTCGGCCAGCTTCGACATCTCGCTGTGGGAGTTCTTCTGGCCGCTGATCACCGGCGCCACCCTGGTGCTGGCGAAGCCCGACGGGCACCGCGACCCGGCCTACCTGGCAGAGCTGATCCAGCGCGAGGGCGTGAGCGTCGCCCAGTTCGTGCCGTCCATGCTGGACGTCTTCCTCCAGCACCCGCGGGCCGCCGAGTGCACCGGGCTGCGCCTGGTCGTGGCCAGCGGCGAGGCGCTGCCCGCGGCCACCGTGCGCCGGTTCCGGCAGGTGCTCCCGGGCGTCCGGCTGGACAACCTCTACGGGCCCACCGAGGCCACCGTGGAGGTGACGGCCTGGGAGTGCGGCCCGGCGGACGAGCAGGCGCACCCGGTGCCGATCGGGCGGCCGGTCTGGAACTCCGGCGGCTACGTCCTGGACACCGCCCTCAACCCCGTCCCGCCGGGCGTGCCGGGCGAGTTCTACCTGACCGGCGAGCAGCTCGCGTACGGCTACCTCGGCCGCTCGGCGCTCACCGCCGAGCGCTTCGTCGCGGACCCGCACGGCGCGCCGGGCACCCGGATGTACCGCACGGGCGACCTGGCCCGCCACCGCCCCGACGGCGTGGTGGAGTACCTGGGCCGGGTGGACAGCCAGGTGAAGCTGCGCGGCCACCGGATCGAGCTCGGCGAGATCGAGACCCGGCTCGGCGAGCACCCGGCGGTCACGGCCTGCGCCGTCGCCGTGCGCGAGGACCGGGCCGGCGCCGTACGGCTGGTCGCGTACGTGGTGCCGGACGGCGCCGCGCAGCCGCCCACGGCCGCCGCGCTGCGCGCCCACCTGCGCGGCCACCTGCCCGACCACATGGTGCCCACCGCCTACGCGCTGCTCGGCGCGCTCCCGGTGACGGCCAACGGCAAGCTGGACCGCCGGGCGCTGCCCGAGCCGCAGACCCACGTCGAGAGCCGGGCCCGGGAGCCGCGCACGCCGGCCGAACGCACGCTGGTCGCGGTCTTCGCCGAGCTGCTGGGCGTGCCCGCGGTCGGCCCGGAGGACGACTTCTTCCTGCTCGGCGGCCACTCGCTGCTGCTGATCCGGCTGGTCGAGCGCATCCACGCGGAGTTCGGCGTCGACCTGCCCGTGAAGACGCTGTTCGAGGCGCCGACCCCGGCCGCGCTGGCGCAGCGGCTGACCGGGCAGCGGCCCGGGCGCGCCGACGCCCCCTTCGAACCGCTGCTGGCGCTGCGGGCCGCGGGCGGCCGGGCACCGCTGTTCTGCGTCCATCCGGTGACGGGCGACGGCCTCGGCTTCATCGGCCTGCTGCGCGGGCTCGACCCGGACCAGCCGGTCTACGCCTTCCAGGGCATCGGCCCGGTCGGCGGCGGGGAGCGGCCGGCCGACGTGGACGGCCTGGCGCGGGAGTACCTGGCGCGGATGCGCGCCGTCCAGCCGCACGGCCCCTACCGGGTGCTCGGCTGGTCCTTCGGCGGGCTGGTCGCGCACCAGATCGGCGTGCTGCTGCGCGAGCAGGGCGAGCAGGTCGACCTGGTCGCGCTGCTGGACAGCCATCCGGCGCCGCCGGACGCCGGGGAGGTCACCGACACCGCCGTGCTGGCCGAGCTGCTGACGGCGACGGGCGCGCCCGCCGCCGAGGTCGCGGCCGTCCTGGCGCAGCAGTGGCGGCCCAAGCCCTCGGAACTCCTCGACCGGCTGGCCGTGGCGCTGCGCGAGGCCGCGCCGCGCGACGAGGACGAGCTGGCGGTGTTCCTCGACTCCTGCCGCTACCACGCCGGGCTGATGGCGGTGTGGACCCCGGGGGTGCTCGACGCGCCGCTGACCACGTTCACCGCGACCGGCGACCACCGGCCGCAGCAGACGGTGGCCGTCTGGTCGGCCCACACCACCGGGCCGGTGGCCGACCACCCGCTCGCCGCCCGGCACCTGGACCTCGCCGACGCCGGCCCGATCGACGAGATCGCCCGGGTCGTCGCCGCCGTCCTGCGACGGGCCGACGAGGGCCGGCGATGACGGTCCGTCCGGAGCGTTCCGGACGGACCGCCACCCGCCGCCCGGCCCCGTCATACGGAACCGGGCGGCCGGGGTCAGGCGCCCGGCGCCCGGCCCTCCTGGGGGCCGTCCGCGGTGTCCAGGCACGCCCGGGCCTGCGCCGCGAGCTCCGCGAGCACCTCGGCCCGCTGCTGGTGCAGGAAGAAGTGGTCGCCCGGCAGGATGCGGTGGCGGAAGCCGGCCGCCGTGGTGGACCGCCAGCCGGTGATCCACTCCGGTCCGGCCATCAGGTCGTCGGCGCCGCCGAGCGCCAGCACCGGGCAGGGCAGCACGGTCGGCCGGATCCGGTCGTTGTACTCGCCCAGCAGGGTGACGTCGGCCCGGAGCACCGGCAGGATCATCTGCATCAGGTCGGCGAACTCCAGCACCTCGGCCGGGGTCCCGCCGAGGCCGACGATGCGCTCCAGGAGTTCGTCGTCGGTGAGTCCGTGCAGCCGGGTGACGTCCGGCGTGCCGGGGGCCCGGCCGCCGGAGACCACGAGGGACAGCGGCAGCGGCAGCGCCTCGGCGGCGAGCCGGCGGGTCGTCTCGTAGGCGATCCGGGCGCCCATGCTGTGGCCGAAGAGGATGAACGGTTCGTCCGCCGGGCGGCTCGCCAGCAGGGCGAGCAGGCCGTCGACGACCTCGTCCATGACGGCCGACGGCGGCTCGGCGAGGCGGGTGCCCCGGCCCGCCAGTTCCACCGGAACGATCGTCAGGCCCGGCTGCTCGCCGGACCGGGCCCACGGCAGGTAGGCGCTCGCGGAGCCGCCGGCGTGCGGCAGGCAGTAGACGCGCACGGGCCCGGACCGCCCGTTCGGCGCGGCGTCCCGGTGCCACGGCGTCCATCGGGCCACCTCGTCGTGCTGTACGGCGGACGAACCGGTCATCGCTGCTCCTTTTTCTTCCCCAGTCAATTACGCGAAGCCTGAACAGGCCTCCCGCACGACTTTATGCGGTAATTCACGGGTTGGTCCAGCCCGTATTCCGGCATGCCCCGAGAAGGTCCAACCGGGCGATGCCGCAGCTCAGTTGTGCCCTGAAATAGTTGGTTGGCGCATAAGGATCTTGAGTCTTTCCCGGAACACCGAGCTCTGTTACGGTGCTCCTCGTCCGGGTTTCTTTCGGATATTTCCAGAGTATTTCGATCGGCGAGTTCCGACGACGAGTTCCGAACGCACGACGGGAGAGGGCGGACAGAATGTGCGGAATAACCGGCGTATTCGTCCTGGGCGGCGGTCGCCCGGCCGATGCCGCCGTGGTCCGGGAGATGACGGCGTGCCTGGTGCACCGCGGCCCCGACGACGACGGCCACTACGCCACGGACGGCCTGTGCCTGGGCTTTCGCCGGCTGGCCCTGAACGACCTCGCCGGCGGCAACCAGCCGCACCGCACCGAGGACGGCACCCTGGTCTCGGTCTGCAACGGCGAGATCTACAACCACCGCGAGCTGCGCACCGCGCTGAGCCGCCGCGGCCACCGGTTCCGCACCGAGAACGACACCGAGGTGCTGCTCCACCTGTACCGCGAGTACGGCGAGGACCTGACGGCCCACCTGGACGGCCAGTTCGGCTTCGCGCTGCACGACGGGACCGCACAGCGGCTGCTGCTCGCCCGCGACCGGGCCGGCATCGTCCCGCTCTTCTACACCGTCGCCGACGGCCAGCTGATCTTCGCCTCCGAGATCAAGGCGATCCTGCGCCACCCGGCCGTCAGCGCCCGGGTCGACCTGCGCGGCCTCGACCAGGTACTGACGCTGCCCGGACTGGTCAGCCCGCGCACCATGTTCGAGGGCATCAGCGCCCTGCGCCCCGGCGAGCGGCTGATCGCCGACCGCTCCGGCGTGCGCACCGAACGGTACTGGGACCTCGACTTCCCGCTCGCCGCCGACCTCGACCCGGTGGCCCCCGAGGCCCTGGACCGGGAGCTGGAGCGGTACGCCCACCGCACCGCCGAACTGCTCGACGGGGCCGTGCGCAGCCGGCTGCTCGCGGACGTGCCGATCGGCATGTACCTCAGCGGCGGCCTCGACTCCAGCCTGATCGGCGCCCTGATGGCCCGGGCCCGGCCCGGCCACGCCTGGCCCAGCTTCTCCGTCACCTTCCCCGGCCGCGACTTCGACGAGGGCCCGCACCAGCGGCTGGTCGCCGCCAAGCTGGGCACCGAGCACCACGAAGTCCCGGTCGGCGAGCACGAGGTGGCCGAGCGGATCACCGCGATGGTGCGCCACGCCGAGGCACCCGTGCGCGAGTCGTACAACGTCTGCTCGCTGGCGCTGTCCGAGGCCGTCCGCGCCGCCGGGACGGTCGGCGCGCTCAGCGGCGAGGGCGCCGACGAGCTGTTCGGCGGCTACCCCGGCTACCGCTTCGACGCCACCGGGCTCGGCGGCAGCCGGCTCACCGGCCTGGACGCCCGGCTGGAGCGCGAGATCCGCGAACGGATGTGGGGCGTCGACCTCGGCTACGAGCAGGACCAGCTGCCCGCCCAGGAGTTCCGCCGCGAGCTGTACGCCGAGGACCTGGCTTACGGGCTGGACGAGTTCTCCGTCACCAACCAGCGCCTGGTCGACCCCGGGCGGCTGGCCGGGCGCCACCCGCTGCACCAGCGCTCCTACCTCGACTACCACCTGCGGCTCGCCGACCACCTGCTCGGCGACCACGGCGACCGGATGGCCCTGGCCAACGGCGTCGAGCTGCGCTTCCCCTTCCTGGCGAACGCGGTGGTCGACCACGCCACCACGCTGCCACCGGAGTTGATGCTCGCCCACGGCCGGGAGAAGGCCGTGCTGCGCCGGGCGGCCGAGGGGCTGGTGCCCGGCGAGGTGCTCAGCCGGCAGAAGTACGGCTTCCGCGGCCAGACCAGCAGCCACCTGCTGAGCACCGGCGCCGACTGGTTCGAGGAGCTGGTCTCCCCCGCGACCGTCCGCCGCCAGGGCTACTTCGACCCGGACACCATCGCCGCCCTGACGCAGCGTCAGCGCGGCGACGGCCAGCAGGTGCACGCCCACCTGGACACCGACTACCTGATGCTCGTCGCGACCTTCGCCCTCTTCGTCGAGGAGTTCGATCTGCCGTGCCTGGGATGACCGCCACAGCCGCCGGGCCGATCGCCGGCCCCGGCACCCGCCCGCGCCACCCGCTGGTCGGGGTGGTCGGCGGCATGGGCCCGCTGGCCTCCGTCGAACTGCTGCGCACCGTCTACCGGGCCTGCCGGCTCCACCCCGAGCAGGACACCCCGCGGGTGCTGCTCTGGTCCGACCCGGCCGTGGTGGACCGCACCGAGGCCATCGGCAGCGGCGAACTCGACGAGCTGCGCCGCGCCGTGGAGTCCTCGCTGCGCGGCCTGCTGGCCGCCGGCGCGGAACGCGTGGTGATCGCCTGCATCACCGCCCACCACGTGCTCGGCGACCTGCCGGCCGACCTCGCGGCGCGCTGCGTCTCGCTGGTCGACGTGGTGCACGGGGAACTGGCCGCGGCCGGCGAACCGCACCTGCTGCTCTGCTCCTCCGGCACCGCCCGGGCCGGCATCCTCACCTCGGGCGCCGCCGGGGCCCGGGCCGCTGGCCAGCTGGTGGCGCTGCGCCCACCGGACCAGGAGGCGCTGCACCGGGAGATCCACCGCCTCAAGCGCGGCGAGGACCCGGCCCGCACCATCGACTTCCTGCGCGAGACCCTGCCCCGCTACGGCGTGCGGGCCTTCGTCGCCGCCTGCACCGAGCTGCACCTGGTCACCAGGGCGATCGAGGACGCCGGTCTGAGCGAGGCCCTGCCCTCCCTCGACCCGCTGACGGTCGTGGCCCACCGGATCATGAACGGAGAGTTGTGAGCCACACGAGCATCCTCGACCGCTGGGCCGACCAGGTCGAGCGCCGAGCCGCCGCCCCCGCCCTCGCCACCGCCGAGCGGGTCTGGAGCCACCAGGAGCTGGCCGGGCTGGCCGCCGGCCTGCGCGACCGCCTCGCCACCGGCACCGGCCCGGTCCTGGTTGCCTGCGCGGACCCCGTCCCGGTGGTCGCGGCGATCCTCGCCTGCGCCGCCACCGGCCGCCCGTTCGCCCCGGTGGACACCCGCCAGCCCGCCGCCCGCTGGACGGCCCTGCTGGAGGACCTCCGGCCGGGCACCGTGCTCGCCGACGCCGCCGGCCGCTCCGCGCTGGCCGCCGCCGGGCCGGGCCCGACCGTCGCCGGGCAGCACCTGGCCGTCGCCGGACAGGGCGAACTGCCGCTGCTCGCCGCCGAGTCGATCACCCCGCTGCCCTGGGCGGCCGACGACTGGACCGGCATCAGCGGCCCCGACGCCGGCTACGTCTACTTCACCTCGGGCACCACCGGCCGCCCCAAGGGCATCCGGGGCAGCTTCGAGGCGGTCGCGCACTTCCTGGACTGGGAGATCGCCGAGTTCGGCATCGACCCGGGCACCCGGATCTCCATGCTCACCTCCCCCGGCTTCGACGCCTTCCTGCGCGACGCCCTCGTCCCGCTGTGCGCCGGCGGCACCGCCGTGCTCCCGGCGCCCGGCGCCATCCCCGTCGGCGCGGCCCTGGCCCGCTGGCTGACCGAGCAGCAGGTCGACCTGCTGCACTGCGTGCCCACCGTGTTCCGCACCCTGCGCGCCGCCGGGCTGGCCGCCGACTCCCTGCCGCGGCTGCGCAGCGTGCTGATGGCCGGGGAGCCGGTCCGCCCCGCCGACATCGCCTGGTGGCGGGGCCTGTTCGGGGACGGCAAGGAACTGGTCAACCTCTACGGGCCGTCCGAGACCACCATGACCAAGGTCTTCCGCCGGCTCACCGCCGAGGACGCCGAGGCCGAGACCGTCCCGGCCGGCCGGCCGATGCCCGGGGTCGAGATCGCGGTGCTGTTCGGCGGACGCCCGGTGGTGGACGCGATCGGCGAGATCGAGATCCACACCCCGTTCCCGCTGCGCGGCTACCTGGGCGACGCGGCCGGCGGCTTCGTCGCACCGGACCGGTACCGCACCGGCGACCTCGGCCGCCTCGGCGCCGACGGCACCCTGGAGGTCCTGGGCCGCCGCGACCAGCAGGTCAAGGTGAACGGCGCCCGGGTCGAACTCGGCGAGATCGAGGACCTGCTGCGCCGCCACCCCGCGGTGGCGGACGTCTGCGCCGCCCTGGTCGAGGAGGCCGACGGCGAACCGGTGCTCTGCGCCTACCTGGTCGCCGACGGCGCCACCGACGAGGAACTGCGCGCGCACGCCGCCGAGGGCCTGCCCGCCCCCGCCCGCCCCGCCCTGTACCTGCGGCTCGCCGCGATCCCGCGCACCCTCAGCGGCAAGGCCGACCGGCGGGCGCTGCCCAGCCCGGCCGCCGCCCTGGCCGGGCGCACCGGCGAACAGCCGCTGGACGGCCTGGAGGCCGGCATCGCCGAGCTGTGGCGCGAGCTGCTGCACGTGCCCGCCGTCGGCCGGCACGACGACTTCGCCCTGCTCGGCGGGGACTCGCTGGGCATCGCCCGCCTGCTGGACGGGCTGCGCACCCGCTTCGGCGTCGAGGTGCCGCTGCGGGTGTACGTCGGCGACCCGACCGTCGCCGGGCTGGCCGCGGCCGTCGCCGCCGGCCGCGCGGACGCCTCGCCGGAGGGCGGCCGCCGATGAGCCGCGACACCTCCCTGCCGCTGCGCGGCGACCGCGCCCGCGCGCCGCTGTCCTACGCCCAGCGGTCCATCTGGCGGGCCGAGCAGGTGCTGCCCGGCACCGCCCTGCACAACGAGAGCGCCGCCTTCCACGTCAGCGGCCCGCTGGACGTGGCCGCCCTGGAACGGGCGCTGGCCGCCGTCGCCCGGCGGCACGAGGTGGTGCGCTGCGCCGTCACCGCCGACGGGGCGGGCGAGCCGTGGCAGCTGTTCGCCGACCGGGTCCGCCCCGCCGTCGAGACCGTCGACCTGACCGGCGTCCCCGAGGGCGAGCGCGCGGACCGGCTCGCCGAGCTCACCGCCCGCGCCGTGGCCGTGCCCTTCGACCTGGCCCGGCCCCCGCTGATGCGCACCCAGCTGTTCCTGCTGGGCGGGGACCGCTCGCTGCTGCTGTTCACCGCCCACCACATCGTGGTCGACGCCTGGGGCTTCGGCGTCTTCCTGGAGTCGCTGGCCGCCTGCTACGCCGCCGAACTCGGCGGCGAGGCCCCGGACCCGGACCCGGCCCAGGAACCGGCCGCCGGACCCGACTTCGGCGACTTCGCCGCCTGGCAGCGCGGCGACGACAGCGACACCAGCCACGCCGGCGGAATCGATCACTGGCAGACCCGGCTGGGCGGCGAACTGCCCACCGCCGACCTGCCGTCCGACGTCGGCCCCGGCGGCGACCCGGCGGCCGGCGCGCTGCACCACTTCACCGTCCCCGCCGACCTGGCCGCCCGGCTCAGCGCCTTCGGCCGGGGCGAACTGGCCAGCCTGTCCACCGTGCTGCTCACCGCCTTCTGCGCCACCGCCGCCCGCTGGACGGGCCAGGACGACCTGGTGGTCGGCATGCCGGTGGCGACCCGCGGCCGCACCGCGCTGGCCGGCGTCGTCGGACCGCTGCTCAACCTCGTCGCCCACCGCAGCGACCTCGGCGGCGAGCCGAGCTTCCGGCAGGCCCTGGCCCGCACCCGCCGGCACCTGAAGGCCGACCTGCGCCACCGCGACACCCCCTTCGACCTGGTCCTGGAGCGGCTGGGCCGGGCCGCGGGCGGGCGCACGCCGCTGTTCCAGCTGATGTACTCCTTCCACAGCGGCCCCACCACCACCCTGGAGCTGCCCGGCGTCACCACCTCCCCGGCGCCCTCACACAGCGGCACGGCCAAGTACGACCTGACCTTCTTCCTGCGCCCGCGCCCCTCCGGCGCGCTGGACGCGACGCTGGAGTACCGCACGGCGCTGCTCGCCCCCGCGACGGCGGCCGACTTCGCGGACTCGCTGCTGTGCCTGCTGGAGGCCGCCGCGGCCGACCCGGACCGGCCGCTGGCCGAGCTTCCGGTGCTCTCCGAAGGCCGGCGCCGGCGCGTCCTGGTGGACTTCAACCGGGCGCCCGACGCCGAGCGCGCCTGGGCCACCGTGCCCGAGGCGCTGCGCGAACTCGCCCAGCAGGACGGCGCCGCACCGGCCGTCGAGTCACCCGGCCGCGCGTTCAACCGGGCCGCGGCCGACGCGGCCGCCGACCTGGTCGCCCGCCGGCTGGTGGCCCGGTACGGCGTGGCGCCCGGCGACCGGGTGGCCCTGCGCGTCGAGCGCGGCGCGCAGCTGGTGCCGCTGATCGTCGGCATCTGGCGGGCCGGGGCCGTGCTGGTCCCGCTGGACGAGGCCATGCCCGCCGCGCGGGCCGAGCACGTGCTCGCCGACAGCGGCGCCCGCCTGCTGATCGGCGACCCCGCCGAGGGGCTGCCCGCCGCCGACCCGGCCGCGCTGCTCGACGAGGGCCCGGACGCCGGGACCGGGCAGCCGCTGCCCGGCGCCGGCCCCGAGGACCTCGCGTACCTGATGTACACCTCGGGCTCCACCGGGCTGCCCAAGGGCGTGGCGGTGCCGCACGGCTGCGTCGCCAACCTGCTGCACAGCGTGGTCCGCGCCGAGCCGGGCCTGCGGGCCGACGACACCCTGCTCGCCGTCACCTCGATCACCTTCGACATCTCCGTCCTGGAGCTGTTCGCCCCGCTGCTGGCCGGCGGCCGGGTCGTGGTCGCCCCGCGCGAGAGCGTCCGCGACGCCGAGGCGCTGGGCGCGCTGCTGGAGCGCAGCGGCGCCACCGTCATGCAGGCCACCCCCTCGCTCTGGCGCGGGCTGCTGGACGGCGGCTGGGCGGGCCGGCCCGGACTGCGGGCGCTGTGCGGCGGCGAGGCGCTGGACGCCGACCTCGCGGATCGGCTGCTGGCTCGCTGCGCCGGGCTGTGGAACCTGTACGGGCCGACCGAGACGACCATCTGGTCCACCGTCGGGCGGGTGCTGCCCGGCGAGGGCGTCACGGTGGGGCGCCCGGTGGCCGGCACCGTCTGCTACGTCCTGGACCGGCGGCTGCGGCCGGTGCCGCGCGGGGCCGTCGGCGAGCTGGTGATCGGCGGGGCCGGCGTCAGCGCCGGGTACCGCAACCGCCCGGAGCTGACCGCCGCCGCCTTCGTCGCCGACCCGGTCGACCCGGCCGGCGGCACCGTCTACCGCACCGGCGACCTGGCCCGCCACCTGCCGGACGGCCGGATCGTCGTGCTCGGCCGGGCCGACCAGCAGGTGAAGATCCTCGGTCACCGCATCGAGGTCGGCGAGGTGGAGTCCCTGCTCGCCGCCCACCCCGAGGTCCGCCAGGCGGCGGTGGTCGTGGACCGGGGGCAGCCCGCCGGGCCCCGGCTGGTCGCCTTCGTCACCGCCCGCACCGGGGACGACGGGCTGCCCGACCGCCTGCGCCGGCACCTGCGCGAGCGGCTGCCCGCCGCCGCCGTCCCCGGGGTGATCGCCCCGCTGCCCGCGCTGCCGCTCAACACCAGCGGCAAGGTGGACCGGCCGGCGCTGCTGCTGCGCGCCGGGGAGCTCACCGCCGCCCGGCGCAGCGCACCGGTCACCGAGGCCGAGCGGGCCGCCGTCGCGCTCTGGGCGGAGGTCCTGGGCCTGCCGCCCGAGCGGGTCGGCACCACCGACGACTTCTTCGCCGCCGGCGGCAACTCCATCGCCGCGACCCGGCTGCTCGGCCGGGTCCGGGCCCGCTTCGGCGCCGCGCCCTCGCTCGCCGAGTTCTACACCGACCCCACCCCCGCCGCCCTGGCGCGGGTGCGGCCCGCTGCCCCGGCGCCCGCCGTCCGGACGGCCGGGCCGGCCCCGGACGCCGTCCCGATGACCGACCAGCAGCGCCAGTTGTGGCTGCTGCACCGCCTGGCCCCCGACTCGCCCGCCTACCACCTGCCGGCCGCGCTCGACCTGACCGGCCCGGTGGACGAGGCGGCCCTGACCGGGGCACTCGGCGACCTGACCGCCCGGCACCCGGTGCTGGCCGCCCGCTGCGAGCTGCGCGAGGACGGCCCGGTGCTGGTCCTCGCGCCGCCCGCCGCACCGGCCCTGGCCGTCCTGGACGCGGCGCCCGAGGAGGTGCCCGAGCTGGCCCGGGCGGAGGCGGTGCGCCCCTTCGACCTGGCCGGTGAGCCGCCGCTGCGGCTCACCCTGGTGCGCACCGGCCCCGAGCGCTCGGTGCTGCTGTGCACCGCGCACCACCTCGCGGTCGACGGCTGGTCGATCGGCGTGGCCGTGCGCGAGCTGGCCGCGCTGTACGCCGCCCGCCTCGGGCTGGCCGAGCCGCCGCCCGCGCTCGACCTGAACTTCGCCGGCTACGCGGCCGACTGCGCCGACGAGGCGGGCCTGAGGCTGCGCCAGGAACACCTGGAGTACTGGCTGAAGCGGCTCGACGGGCACCCCGGCGTGCTCGACCTGCCCGCCGACGCACCGACCCGGGCGCGGCCGACGGGAGCCGGCGAGACCCTGCCGGTGGCGCTCGCCCCGGAGCTGACGGCCGCGCTGCGCGAGGGCGCCGCCCGGCTGCGCACCACGCCCTTCACCCTGCTGCTCGCCGTGTACGCGGCACTGCTGGGCCGCTACGCGGGCAGCGACGACGTGCTGGTGGGCGTGCCCGTCGCCAACCGCGACCGGCCCGAACTGGAGTCGCTGGTCGGCTCGTTGGCCAACACCCTGCCGGTGCGCGTGGACCTGGCCGGGGCGCCGTCCTTCGCCGAACTCGCCGCCCGCACCGGGCGGGCGCTGGCGGGCGACCTCGGCCGTCCGCTGGTCGCCTTCGACCGGCTGGTGGCCGGCCTCGGCCTGCCCCGCGACCCGGGCCGCCCGACCCTGGTCCAGGCCTCGCTGGTGTTCCAGGACGCGCCGCCGGCCGACGTCCGGCTGGGCGCGGCCGCCGGCGTGCTGCGCCAGGTCCCCACCGGGGCGGCCAAGTACGACCTGACCCTGGCCCTGGACGAGCGCGCCGACCGGATCGCCGGCGCCCTGGAGTACGCCACGGACCGCTTCGGCCCGCAGTTCACGGACCGCTTCGCCCGGCACTTCCACGTCCTGCTGCGGGCCGCCCTGGCCTCGCCGCAGGCCCCCCTCGACGCCGTCGAGCTCACCGACCCCGCTCTGCCCGCCCCGCGCCCGGCCCGCCCCGCGGGCGAGGCGCGCGCCGGGCACGCCGTCTCGGTGTCCGAGCTGTTCCGGGCCCGGGCCACCGCCCGTCCGGACGCCCCCGCGATCCGGGCCGAGGGCGTGACGGTCGGCTACCGGCAGCTCGACGTCTGGAGCGACCGGATCGCGTCCCGGCTGCTGGAGCGCGGCGCCGCCCCCGGCCGGTTCGTCTCGGTGCTGCTGCCCGCCGGCCCGGTGCAGAGCGCCGCGATCCTCGGCGTCGCCAAGACCGGGGCCGCCTTCGCGGTGCTCGACCCGGCCGACCCGGACGCCCGCCTGACCGCGCTGCTGGCCGACGCCGAACCGGTGTGCCTGCTGGCCGCCGAGAGCACGCTCGCCCTGCACCCCGAACTGCGGGAAGGCGTCGGGCACTTCGCCGGTATCCCGGTCGAGGCCGTCGACCCGCGGGTGCCGGCCGCCGACGAGCCCGCGGGCCCCGCCCCGGCCGCCTCACCCGCCGGCCCCGGCGACCCGCTCTGCCTGGTCTACACCTCCGGCTCCACCGGCACGCCCAAGGGCATCGCCCTGCCGCACGCGGCGCTCGCCCAGTTCGCCCACTGGCAGCGCGAGCACTTCGGCATCCGGTCGGACAGCCGGATCGCCCAGTGGGCCCCGTTCACCTACGACGCCGCGTACACCGAGGTGTTCGCCGCGCTCTGCTCGGGCGCGGTGCTCTGCCTGCCGCCGCAGGGGCTGCGCCGCGACCCGCTCGCGGTGGCCGGGTGGCTGCGGGCCGAGCGGATCACCCAGATCCAGACCGTCCCGGCCTTCTTCCAACTGGTCACCGAGGCGCTGGACGCCACCGGATCGCACCTGCCGGACCTCGCCCACGTGCTGATGGCCGGCGAGGTGCTCCCGGTGGCCCTGGCCGCCGCCTGGGCGCACCGTCCCGACCGGCCGCGGCTGCACAACCTCTACGGGCCCACCGAGTGCGTGCTGGCGACGCACCGCGAGCTGGCGCCGGGCGAGGAGTTCCCGGCCGGGGTACCGATCGGCAGCCCGATCCCGGGCCGCGAGGCGGTGGTCCTGGACCGCCGGGGCCGGCTCTGCCCGGTCGGCGTGGTCGGCGAGATCCACCTGCGCAGCGACTTCCTGGCCGGCTCGTACCACCGCAGGCCCGAGGAGAGCGCCCGGGCGTACGTCGCCGACCCCTGGCAGGCCGGGGGCCGGCTGTACCGCACCGGGGACCTGGGCCGCCGCCTCCCGGACGGCGAGCTGGCGTTCGTCGGCCGGATCGGCAGCCAGCTGAAGATCCGCGGCAACCGGATCGAGCTGGAGGAGATCGAGGCGCTGCTGGAGCTGCACCCCGGGGTCCGCGAAGCGGCCGCCGCCGCGCACGGCCAGGGCGGGGCCCGCCGACTGGTCGGCTACGCCGTCGCGGCGCCCGGGGTCACCGGCGCCGAGCTGCGGGCGCACCTGGCCGAGCGGCTCCCGGCCGCGGTCGTGCCGGACACCGTGCTGCTGCTGGACGCGCTGCCCAGGACGCGCACCAACAAGCGGGACCGGGCCCGGCTGCCGCTGCCCGGGGCCGCCGCCCGGCCCGCCGACGCCGCCCCGCTGGCCGGGGTCGAGCAGCTCGTCGCCGACGCCTGGCGCCAGTTGCTGGGCGGCGGCCCGGTCGGCCGGCACACCAACTTCTTCGAGGCCGGCGGCGACTCGCTGCTGGCCGCCCGGCTCCAGCTGGAGCTGGCCCGCCGCCTGGAGCGGCCGGTCCGGCTGGTGGACGTCTTCGGGCGGCCCACCATCGCCGAGTTCGCGGCCGGCCTCACCGAGGGCGCCGCCCCGGACGGCCGAGCCGCCGCCGAGACCGCCGAGCCGCGCGGCGAACGCCGCCAGAGCGCCGTCCGGGCCCGCGCCAGGGCCCGCCGCGAGGCCCGGGACCGGGCCGAGGGCCCGGCCGCCGACCAGCACACACCGGCCGGGCCGACGACCCGGACCGCACCGACAGGGAGGGACTGACATGGACGTTCAGGGCGTGATGACGGAGCTGCACGGCATCCTCGGCACCGAGGGGCTGGAGCGGGTCGAGGAGTGCCTGCGCATCCTCACCGGCGAACAGGCCCCGGAGTACCTGCACGACGACCAGGAGCCGACCCGGCTGTTCTTCCCCGGGATCAGCGCCCTGCCCTGGCACGACACCGCCGAACTGCCCTGGGTGGCCCGGATGGAGGAGGCGTACGACCGGATCAAGGCCGAGTTCCTGGAGCTGCGCGCCGAGCAGGCCCGCTTCGCCCCGTACGAGGACCTGTACACCAAGGAGCTCGGCTGGCAGGGCTGGGACACCTACCAGCTGTACCGCAACGGCAGCTGGCGCGACGAGGTCCTGGAGCGCTGCCCCGAGACCCACGCCGCCGTCTCGGCGAGCCCGCACGGGCCGCGCGACGGCATGTTCACCATCCTCAACCCCGGCGTGCACATCACCCCGCACACCGGCGGCGTGAACCTGCTGCTGACCGCGCACCTGCCGCTGATCGTGCCGCCCGGCTGCGCCATCAAGGTCGGCGACGACGAGCGGGGCTGGGAGGAGGGCAAGGTGATCCTCTTCGACGACAGCTTCATCCACGAGGCCTGGAACAAGGGCACCCAGCAGCGCGCCGTCCTGCTCTGGGACGTCTGGCACCCGGAGCTGACGCCCGTCGAGGTCCGGGCCCTGGAGTTCCTGATGCCCCGTTTCCAGCGCTACCTCATGGCGGTCTGAGCCGCACGGCGGCCCTGAACCCCATGGCGGTCTGAGCCCCGGCCGCGTACCCGGTCCTGCCCGCCCCGCCGCGCGCGGAGCCCACCTCACCCACGGAGAACACCTTGAACGCACAGCCGGTCATCCCCGACGAGGCCGAGACCGACGGCCGGGTCGCCGTCGTCGGCCTCTCGGGCCGCTTCCCCGGAGCCGATTCCGTCGACGCGCTGTGGGAGCTGCTGGCCTCCGGCACCGAGGCGATCAGCCGGTTCGGCCCCGAGGAGCTGCGGGCCGCCGGGGTGCCGGACGGCGAGGCCGGCAAGCCCGGGTACGTGGCCGCCAAGGGCGTGCTGGCGGATGTCGCCGGCTTCGACTCCCAGCTGTTCGGCTACAACGCGCTGGAGGCCTCGGTCATCGACCCGCAGCAGCGGATCTTCCTCGAATGCGCCTGGGAGGCGCTGGAGGACGCCGGCTGCGACCCCGACCGGGCGCGCGGGCCGATCGCGGTCTACGCCGGGTCGCTGCTGAGCACCTACCTGATCCACAACCTGCTGCCGCGCACCGACCTGCGGGACTCCCTCGGCGTGCCGATGCTCTTCCAGGGCAACCAGCCCGACCAGCTGGCCCCCCGCGCCGCGTACAAGCTCAACCTGCGCGGCCCGGCGGTCAGCGTGCAGACCGCCTGCTCGACCTCGCTGGTCGCGGTGCACCTCGCGGTGCAGAGCCTGCTGTCCGAGGAGTGCGACCTCGCGCTCGCCGGCGGCGTCACCGTCACCGTGCCGCACCGCTCCGGCTACCTGCCGGTGCCCGGCGGCATCGAGTCCCCGGACGGGCACTGCCGGCCCTTCGGCGCCGAGGCGGCCGGCACGGTCTTCGGCAACGGCGCGGGCGTCGTGGTGCTCAAGCGCCTCGCCGACGCGCTCGCCGACGGCGACCGGGTGCACGCCGTCATCCTCGGCTCGGCCGTCAACAACGACGGCGCGAACAAGGCGGGTTACACCGCCCCGGGGGTCGCCGGCCAGACCGCCGTGATCCGCGAGGCGCTGTCCGTCGCGGGCGTCGCCCCGGACAGCATCGGCTACGTCGAGGCGCACGGCACCGGCACCCCGATCGGCGACCCGATCGAGGTCGAGGCGCTCACCGCCGCCTTCCGCGCCGAGCAGGACGCCGACGACAGGTCCGCCACCGGCTGGTGCGGCCTGGGCTCGGTCAAGTCCAACCTCGGCCACCTGGACACCGCCGCCGGCGTCACCGGCCTGATCAAGGCCATCCTGACGGTGCGCGGCGGCCGCATCCCGGCGAGCCTGCACGCCGAAGCCGTCAACCCCGAACTCGGCCTCGCCGACAGCCCGTTCTTCGTCCCGGCCGGCCTCACCGACTGGCCGGTCGCCGACGGCCCGCGCCGGGCCGCCGTCAGCGCCTTCGGCATCGGCGGCACCAACGCGCACGTGATCCTGGAGCAGGCCCCCGAGCCGGCCCCGCGCGAGGCCGCCGCACCGGACGCCGTCCCCGTCGCCCTGCCGCTGTCGGCCCGCACCGCCGCCGCGCTGGACGCCGCCGCCGAACGGCTCGCCGACGACCTCGCCGCCCACCCGGACCGCCCGCTGGCCGACGTCGCCCGCACCCTGCGCACCGGCCGCCGCCAGCTGGTCCAGCGCCGCGTCGTGGTCGCGGACGACACCGCCGCCGCCGTGGCCGCGCTGCGCGGCGCCGGCCGCCGGGAGTCGGTCCGGGCCCGCGCCGGGCAGGGCGCCGCCCCCGTCGCCTTCCTGCTGCCCGGCCAGGGCGCGCAGTACCCGGGCATGGCCCTGGGCCTGCACCGGGCGCACCCGGTCTTCCGGGCCGCCCTGGACGAGGCCGCCGACCTGCTGCGCCCGCACCTGGGCCTCGACCTGGTCGAGCTGCTGCGCGGCGGCGACGCCGACCTGCTGCGCCGCAGCTCCGTCACCCAGCCCGCCGTGCTGGCGGTCGGCCACGCCACGGCCGCGCTGTGGCGGCACTGGGGCGTGCGCCCGGCGGCGCTGCTGGGCCACAGCCTCGGCGAGTACACCGCGGCGCTGCTCTCCGGCGTCCTCGACCTGCCCGAGGCGCTCGCCCTGGTCGCCGCCCGCGGCCGGCTGATGGAGCAGAGCGCGCCCGGCGCGATGCTGGCCGTCCCGCTGGACGAGGCGGCCGCGGCCGACCTCGCCGCCGCGCACGGCCTGGACCTCGCCGCCGTCAACGGACCGGGCGCCTCGGTGCTGTCCGGCAGCGCCGAGGCCGTCGAGCGGGCCGCCGCCGAGCTGGGCGAGCGGGGCCTGCGCGCCCTGCGCCTGCCGGTGGAGCGGGCGTTCCACAGCGCCCTGTGCGCGCCCGCCGCCGAGCAGTTCGCGGCCGAGCTCGCCAAGGTCACGCTGCACGAGCCCACCGTGCCGTTCCTGTCCAACCTCACCGGTGACTGGATCACCCCGGAGCAGGCCACCGACCCCGGTTACTGGGTGCGCCAGATGCTCGCCCCGGTGCGCTTCCACGACGGGCTCACCCGCCTGGCGGCGCTCGACGAGCGGATGGTGCTGGTGGAGACCGGCCCCGGCAGCGTGCTGACCGACCTGGCCCGCGCGGCCGCCGAGGGCACCGCCGGGCCGCGGCTCGCCCTGCCGCCGCTGCCCACCCGCGGGCGGCGCGGCGCCGAGGACGAGCCCGGCAGCGCCGTCCTCGCGCTCGGCAGCCTGTGGGCGCACGGCGCCGCCGTCGACTGGGAGCCCGTCGACGCCGACGCCCGCCCCGCCGACCTGCCCGGCTACCCGTTCGAGCGGCTCCCGCACTGGATCGAGCCCGCCGTCCCCGGCCGGGCGCCCGCCACCGCGCTGCCCGCCGCGGACCTCGACGCCGTCCACGCGACCGTCGACTGGCGCCCGCTCGGCGAGAGCGCCGGGGACGACCCGCTGGCCGGCCGCCGCCAGACCTGGCTGGTCCTGCTGGACCGGGCCGCCGCCGCCCAGCCCCTGGTCGAGCTGCTGACCGCGCGCGGCCAGATCGTCACCACCGTCCGGCCCGGCCCGGCCTACCGCCGGGTGCGCCGCGGCGTCTACGAGCTCGACCCCGCCGACCCGGCCCAGTACGCGAAGCTGCTGGCCGACCTGCGCGGCCTGGTCCGCACGCCCACCGCCGTCCTGTACGCCTGGGGCCTGGACGAGACGCCGGACGAGACCGCCGGCTACTTCGGCCTGGTCCACCTCGCCCGGGCGATGTCCGCCGAGAGCGTGCTGAACGAGGTCCGGCTCGGCGTCGTGACCGCCGGGGCCTTCCCGGCCGCCCCCGGCGAGCAGCCCCGGCCCGCCGCGGCCCTGCTCAGCGGCCCGGTCCAGGTGCTCGGCGAGGAGTACCGCAACCTGCGCTGCACCCAGGTCGACCTCGCCGTCGGCGCCGCGCTCGACGAGGCCGCCGCCGACGCGGTGGTGCGCGCCGTGCTCACCGGCCCTGCCCGGCTGCTCGCCCTGCGCGAGGGCGCCCTGCTCACCCGCACGGTCGAGCCCGCCGAGCGCCCCGTCCCGACCGCCCCGGCCCGGGTGCGGGCCGGCAGCACCTGGCTGCTCACCGGCGGCCTCGGCGGGATCGGCCTGACCCTCGCCCGGGCCCTGGCCCGGGCCGGCGCCGCCCGGCTCGTCCTGCTCGGCCGCGGCGCCGCCGACGAGGCCGCGCTCGCCACAGTGCGCGAGAGCGGCGCCGAGGTGCTGGCCGTCCAGGCCGACGTCACCGACGCCGAATCGCTGGACCGGGCGCTGGAACAGGCCCGTTCGGCCTTCGGCCGGATCGACGGCGTCGTCCACGCGGCCGGCGTGCCCGGCGGCGGCTCCATCGAGCTGCGCTCCGACGACAGCATGCGCACAGTCCTCGCCCCGAAGACCGCCGGCCTGCGCCACCTGCTCGCCGCGCTGCGGCCCGGGGAGGCCGAGGTGCTGGTGCTCTGCTCCTCGCTCGCCACCCTGATCCCGACCTACGGCCAGGCCGACTACGCGGCCGCCAACGCCTACCTCGCCGCCGTCGCGGAGGCCGAGGCCGCGCGCGGCGAGCGCCACGCGGTGGCCGTCGACTGGGACATGTGGGCCGGCGTCGGCATGGCCAGCCGGGCCGAGGTCCCCGAGGCCCTGCGGGCCTTCCAGGCCGACATGCTGGCCGGCGCGCTCACCCCCGAGCAGGGCGCCCGCGCCTTCGCCGCCCTGCTGGAGGGCCCGCCCGGACGGGCCGTGGTGGCCCGGGCCGGCGCCGCGATCGCGGACGGCACGCTGCGCACCTCCGCCGCCCCGGCCGCCGAGGCCCCCCGGACCGCGGCCCTGCCCCGCCCCGAGCTCGCCACGCCGTACACCGCCCCGGCCACCCCGACCGAGGAGCGCCTGGCCGAGATCTACGCCGAACTGCTCGGCCTCGACCGGGTCGGGGTGGACGACGACTTCCTGGAGCTCGGCGGGCACTCGCTGCTGGCCGCCCAGATCGCGGCCCGGCTGCGGGCCGAGTTCGAGGTCGACGTCCCCGCCCGGGTCTTCTTCGAGGGCGGCCGCGTCGCCGACCTCGCCACCGAGATCGAAGACCGCATCCTCGCCGACCTGGAGAACCAGTGACCAACCCCGCAGGCCGCCGCGAGGACCGCCTCGCCCGGCTCACCCCCGAGCAGCGCGCCGCCTTCGAGGCGCGCGCCCGGGGCCGCGCAGGCACCACCCCGGCCGCCACGGCCGGCCCCGCCGCCACCGCCCCCGCCGTGCCGCCGCGCGACCCGGCGCTGCCGGCGCCGCTGTCCTTCGGCCAGGAGCGGCTCTGGTTCCTGGAGCAGCTCACCCCCGGGCTCGGGGTGTTCAACGAGTACGTGGGCCTGCGCCTGAGCGGCCCGCTGGACGTCGCCGCGCTGGAGGCCGCGCTGGACGGCCTGGTGGAGCGGCACGAGGCGCTGCGCACCGTCATCGCCGCCGGCCAGGACGGCCCGGTGCAGCGGGTGCTGGAGCGCACCGCCCCGGTGCTGCGGGTGGTCGAGCCGGCCGGCGGCGAGGCCGGCTGGAGCGAGGCCGAGGAGCGCGCGCTGGCCGAGCGGGAGGCGGCCCTGCCGTTCGACCTGGAGCACGGCCCGCTGCTGCGCGCCCTGCTGATCCGCTCCGCGCCCGAGCGCGCCCTGCTGGTCGTGGTCAACCACCACCTGGTCGGCGACGCCTGGTCCCGCGCGGTGCTCGTGGAGGAGCTCTGCGCCCGCTACCGGGCCTTCCGCGAGGGCGGCCCGGCCCCCGAGCCGCTCGCCGTGCAGTACGCCGACTGGGCGCAGTGGCAGCGCCGCGAACTCACCGACACCGCGCTGGCCGAGCCGCTCGGCTACTGGCGCGAGCGGCTGGAGGGCGCCCCGCACGTCCTGGAGCTGACCACCGACCGGCCCCGGCCGGCCGTGCCCGGCCACCGGGGCGGCCGGGTGCACTTCACCCTGGACGCCGCCACCACCGAGGCCGTGGAGGGCGCGGCCCGGGCGGCCCGGGCCACCCCGTTCATGGTCACGCTGGCCGCCTGGCAAGCCGTCCTGATGCGCCACTCCGGCCAGCAGGACGTCGTGGTCGGCGTGCCCACCGCGGGCCGCGACCGGCCCGAACTCGCCGGGCTCGTCGGCATGTTCGTCAACAGCCTGGTGCTGCGCTCGGACCTCTCCGGCGACCCGACCTTTGGCGAACTGCTCGGCCGGGTGCGGGAGACCTCGCTCGGCGCGCTGGCCCACGCCCAGGTGCCCTTCGAGCGCCTGGTCCGCGAGCTGCGCCCGGACCGCGACCTCAGCCACGCCCCGCTCTACCAGGTGCAGTTCGGCTACCGCAACGTCCCCGCCCCCGACATCGCCCTGCCCGGCGTCACGGTCGAGCTGGTCGAGCTGGACAACGGCCTGTGTCGCACCGACCTGAGCCTGGAACTCGCCCGTGACGGCGAACTCACGGCAGGCGTCTGCGAGTTCAGCGGCGACCTGTTCGACGACGACACCGTGCGCACGCTGACCGAGGCGCTTCAGCGGGTGCTGGCCCGCGGCGCCGCCGACCCCGGACTGCGGCTCTCCGAACTGCTCGCGCTCACCCCCGTCGAGCAGGCCCTGCTGGCCTCGGCCGGCGACGGCCCGGCGCTGCCCGCGGACGCGCCGGACGTCGTGACGGCCTTCGCCGAGGCCGTGCGCACCCGCCCGGACGCCGAGGCCGTGCTGCCCGGCGGCCGCCCGGAGCTGGCCCTCACCTTCGCCCGACTGGACGCCCGGGTCGACGAGTTGCTCGCCCGCCTCCAGGCCGCCGGGGTGCGGCCCGGCGACCGGGTCGGCCTGTGCCTGCGCCGCGGCACCGACCTGCCCGCCGCCATGCTCGCCGTGCTCCGGGCCGGCGCCGCCTACCTGCCGCTCGACCCGGACTACCCGGCGGCCCGGCTGCGCCACGTGGTCGAGGACGCCGAGCCCGCCGTGGTCGTGGTGCACGCCGCGACCCGGGACGCCGCGCCCGCCGGCGCCCCGCTGCTCGACCTCGACGCCCCGGCCGAGTCCGCCGGACCCGCGCCCACAGCCGCACCCGTGGATCCGGACGCCCCCGCGTACGTCATCCACACCTCCGGCTCGACCGGCCGCCCCAAGGGCGTCGTCGTGCTGCGCCGCAACCTCACCGCCTTCCTGGCGGCGATGGACCGCGTGCTGGCGGACGACGGGGAGCCCGCCACCTGGCTGGCCGTCACCAGCGTCTCCTTCGACATCTCCGTCCTGGAACTGCTCTGGACGCTCAGCCGGGGCCACCGCGTCGTGGTCAACCCCGACCCCGGCACGGCAGCCCCCGCCCCGGCCGCACCGGCCGCACCGGCCTCGCAGGACGCCCCGGCCGTCCCCGAGTTCAGCCTCTTCTACTTCGCCAGCGACACCGCCGGCGCCGAGCCCGGCCCCGACCAGTACCGGCTGCTGCTGGACGGCGCCCGCTTCGCCGACACCAACGGCTTCTCCGCCGTCTGGCTGCCCGAGCGGCACTTCCACGCCTTCGGCGGGCCGTTCCCGGCCCCCTCGGTGCTGGCCGCCGCGATCGCCCAGGCCACCGAGCGGATCGGGATCCGGGCCGGCAGCGTGGTGCTGCCGCTGCACCACCCCGTCCGGGTCGCCGAGGAGTGGTCGGTCGTCGACAACCTGTCCGGCGGGCGGGTCGGGCTCTCCTTCGCCTCGGGCTGGCACGCGGACGACTTCGTCCTCGCCAAGGACGCCTACCAGGACCGCCAGGCGCTCACCGTCAGCGGGATCGAGCAGGTGCGCCGGCTGTGGCGCGGCGAGCGGCTCCCCTTCGAGGGGCCCGGCGGCCGCACCGTCGACGTCCAGGTGCTGCCCCGCCCCGTCCAGGCCGAGCTGCCGTACTGGCTCACCTCCTCGGGCAACCCCGAGACCTGCCGGACGGCCGGCCGGGTCGGCGCCCGGCTGCTGACCCACCTGCTGGGCCAGAGCGTCGAGGAACTCGGCGAGAAGATCGCCCTCTACCGGGAGGCCTGGCACGAGGCCGGCCACCCGGGCGAGCCGCACGTGACCCTGATGCTGCACAGCTACGTCGGCGCGGACGCCGCCGACGTCCGGGCGCACGCCTGGCAGCCGTTCCGCGACTACCTGCGCAGCTCGGTCGGCCTGATCGAGAACCTGGCCCGCGGCCTCGGCATGGACGTGCGCAGCAGCGACTTCACCGCGGAGGACCAGGAGGCCCTGCTCGACCACGCCTGCGCCCGCTACCTGGGCCACGGCTCGCTGATCGGCACCGCCGAGGAGTGCCTGCCGCTGGTGCACCGGCTGGCCGCGGCCGGCGTGGACGAGATCGGCTGCCTGGTCGACTTCGGCGTCGACACCGACGTCGCGCTGGCCGCCCTGCCCCGGCTGGCCGAGCTGCGCCGCACCGCGGCCGCCGCACCGGCCCCCGCCCCGGCCGCCCTCGCGGTCGCGGCCGACACCGAGCTGACGGCGCTGGTGCGCGCCCACGGCGTCACCCACCTGCAGTGCACCCCCTCGCGGGCCCGCACCCTGCTCGACGAGGCCGACCCGCAGGCCCTGCGCGGCCTGCGGCAGCTGCTGCTCGGCGGCGAGGCCCTCGACGCCGAGCTGGTGCGCCGGCTGGCCGAGCACCTCGGCGGCCCGATCCGCAACATGTACGGGCCGACCGAGACGACCGTCTGGTCCACCACCGCCGAGGTCGACCCGGCCGAGGGTCTGGTCACCATCGGCGGCCCGATCGCCGGCACCACCGTGCGCGTCCTCGACCCGTACGGGCGGCGGGTGCCCGTCGGCGTGCCGGGCGAACTCCTGATCGGCGGCGCCGGGGTGACGGCTGGCTACCTCGGGCTGCCCCGGCTCACCGACGAACGCTTCGTCGCCGACCCCGAGGCGACCGACCCCGCCTCGGCAAGCCCCGAGTCGGCCGGCTCCGAGTCAGCCGGCCCGGGCTCGGCCGACCCCGCCGCCCGGCTGTACCGCACCGGCGACCTCGTCCGCACCCTGCCCGACGGCCGCCTCCAGTACCTCTCGCGCAACGACCACCAGGTCAAGATCCGCGGCTTCCGGATCGAGACCGGCGAGGTCGAGGCCGCGCTCACCGCGCTGCCCGGCATCCGCCAGTGCGTGGTCACCGCCTACGGCCTGGGCACCGCCCGGGCCGCGCTGGCCGCCTACCTGGTGCCCGAGGACCCGGCCGCGCCGCCCGCCCCGGCCGAGCTGCGGGCCGCCCTGGCCGGGCAGCTGCCGGGCTTCCTGATCCCGTCCCGGTTCATCCCGCTCGACGCGCTGCCGCTCACCGGCAACGGCAAGGTCGACCGCGCGGCGCTGCCCGCCCCCGAGACCGTCCCCGCCGCCGGCCGCGACCGCACCGCGCCCGCCACGCCGACCGAGGAGCGGATCGCCGCGATCTGGCGCGAGGCCCTGACGCTCGACGAGGTCGGCACCGAGGAGGACTTCTTCGAGCTCGGCGGCCACTCCCTGCTGGCCGCCCGCATGGTCGCCGGGATCCGCCGCGACCTGGACGTCCAGCTGCCGCTGCGCACCCTGTTCGACTCGCCGACCGTCGCCGCCCTCGCCCGGGCCGTGGACGCGCTGGGCGCCGGCGGGGCCACCGCGGCGCCCGCCCAACCGGTCGAGCTGCTGCCCGACCCGGCCCGCCGCCACGAGCCCTTCCCGCTGACGGACGTGCAGCGCGCGTACTGGATCGGCCGCAGCGGCGCCGTCGGCGGCGACGTCGCCTGCCACCTCTACCTCGAAGTGGACGTCGCCGACGTCGACCCGCTGCGCCTCCAGGACGCCTGGCAGGCCCTGGTGCGGCGGCACGACGCGCTGCGCCTGGTCTTCGCCGAGGACGGCACCCAGCGCATCCTGCCCGAGGTGCCCGCGTACCAGCTGGCCGTCGAGGACCTGCGCGGGCTGCCGGAGCCCGAGCGGGCCGCCGCCCTCGCCGGGACCCGCGCCCGGATGTCGCACCAGGTGCTGCCCGCCGACACCTGGCCGCTGTTCGAGCTGCACGCCAGCCGGACCGAGGGCACCGACGCCCGGCTGCACCTGAGCATCGACACCCTGATCGCCGACGGCGGCAGCGTGCAGATCCTGCTGCGCGAGCTGCTGGCGATCTACCAGGGCTCGCTCGACCCGCGCCCGATGGAGCTCTCGTTCCGCGACTACGTGCTGGCCGAGCGGACCCGCCGCGAGGGCCCCGCGCTGCAACGCGACCTCGACTACTGGCACGGCCGCCTGGAGACCCTGCCGCCCGCCCCCGCGCTGCCGCTGGCGCGGCGTCCCGAGGAGCTGACGCAGACCAGGTTCCACCGCCGCGAGGCGCACCTGCCCGCCGAGCTGTGGGAGCGGCTGAAGAGCCGGGCCGCCGCCGGCCGGGTCACACCCTCGGCGCTCGCCCTGGCCGCCTACGCCACCGTGCTCGGCACCTGGGCGGCGGCCGACCGCTTCACCCTCAACCTGACCCTGTTCAACCGCGTCGGCGACCACCCCGACCTGGCCGCCATGGTCGGCGACTTCACCGCGCTCAGCCTCTTCGAGGTGGACGGCGCGACCGCCGGCTCCTTCGCCGAGCGGGCCCGCCGGCTCCAGGACCGGCTCTGGGAGGACCTGGACCACCAGCTGGTCAGCGGCGTGCGGGTCGGCGGCGACCTGGCCCGCCGACGCGGGGTGGCCGACGCCGCCATGCCGGTCGTCTTCACCAGCGAGCTCGGCGCCGGCGAGGTCGGCGGCAGCCAGGTGCTGCGGGAGCTCGGCGCCCGGGTCGCCCACACCATCACCCAGACCCCCCAGGTCTGGCTGGACCACCAGATCTCCGAGGACGAGGGCCGGCTGCGGCTGACCTGGGACGCCGTCGAGGAGCTCTTCCCCGAGGACCTGCTCGACGCGATGTTCGAGGCCTACACCGGCCTGCTCACCGCCCTCGCCGAGCGGCCCGACGCCTGGACGGACCCGTACCTGGCCGCCCTGCCCGCCGCCCACGCCGAGGCCTACCGCGCGCTCAACGCCACGGACGGCCCGCGGCCCGACGGTCTGCTGCACGAGCCGTTCCTCGCCCAGGCGCGCACCGCCCCCGAGCGGACCGCCGTGGTCTCCGCCACCGGCACCGTGACCTACGGCGAGCTGGAGCGCGCCTCCGCCGCCGTGGCCCACGCGCTGCGCGGGGCCGGCGTCGGCCCCGGCGACCTGGTCGGCGTGCGCGCCGACCGGGGCTGGGAGCAGGTCGCGGCCGCGATCGGCGTGATCCGGGCCGGCGGCGCCTACCTGCCGCTGGACGCCGGACTGCCGGCCGCCCGCGTCGCCCGCTCGCTCGAACACGCCGGCGCCACCGCGCTGCTCGCCCGGGAGTCCTGGGACGCGGCCGGCGCGGTGCCGGCCGGGGTCACCCTGCTGGGCTTCGAACAGGCGCTGGCCGCCCCGGCCGACGCCGAGCCGGCCCCGGCGCCCACCACCCCGGCGGACCTCGCGTACGTCATCTACACCTCGGGCTCCACCGGTGACCCCAAGGGCGTGATGATCGACCACCGCGGCGCGCTCAACACCGTGGTGGACGTCAACGACCGGTTCCGGGTCGGCCCCGCCGACCGCGTCCTCGGCCTCTCCTCGCTCGGCTTCGACCTCTCGGTCTACGACCTGTTCGGCACCCTCGCCGCCGGCGCCGCGCTGGTGCTGGTCGGGCCCGGGGAGGAGCGCGACCCCGCGCGCTGGTCCCGGCTGGTCGCCGAGCACGGCGTCACCGTCTGGAACTCCGTCCCCGCGCTGATGGAGATGCTGCTCGCGTACGCCGGCGGCAACCCGGCCGCCGACCTGGAGTCGCTGCGCCTGGTCATGCTCAGCGGCGACTGGATCCCCGTCGGCATGCCCGACCACGTCCGCGCGCTGTCGCCCAAGGCCGAGGTGATCAGCCTGGGCGGCGCCACCGAGGCGTCGATCTGGTCCGTGCTGCACCCGATCGGCGCGGTCGAGCCGGGCCGCCCGAGCATCCCGTACGGGCGGCCGATGCGGAACCAGGGCATGGTCGTCCTGGACGAGGCCTTCCGGCCGCGCCCGGTCGGCGTCGCCGGCGCCCTGTTCATCACCGGCGTGGGCCTGGCCGTCGGGTACCGCAACGCCCCCGAGCTCACCGCCCGGGCGTTCCCGACCCACCCGGTCACCGGGGAGCGCCTGTACCGCACCGGCGACCTGGCCAGGCTGCTGCCCGACGGCGAGCTGGAGTTCCTCGGCCGGGAGGACTGCCAGGTCAAGGTGCGCGGCATGCGCATCGAGCTGGGCGAGATCGAATCGGCGCTGGTCCGGATGGACGGCGTCCGGGAGGCGGCGGCGCTGGTCGAGGGCAACGGGCTCGGCGCCCGGCTCGCGGCCTTCGTGGTCCGCGAGGCCGCCCGGCCGCAGCCCGCCGCCCCCGCTCCCGCGGCGGCCCCGGCCCTGGACGCCGAACGGGTCCGCCGGCTGGAGGCGCGCCTGCGCCAGCCCGGCCGCCGCGCCGACCTGGCGGGCCGTGAGGTCCTGCCCTTCGCCCTGCCGACCGACACCCTGGACCTGCGCCGGGCCGCCGCCCTGCGCGGCGCCGCCACCGGGTTCGCCGACGCCCCCGTGCGGCTGGCCGACCTGCACGCGCTGCTGACCGTGCTCGCCCGCCAGGACGAGGACGGCGTGCCCCGGTACGCCTACGGCTCGGCCGGCGGCCTGTACCCGGTGCAGACCTACCTGGCCGTCGCCCCCGGCAGGGTGGCGGGCCTGCCGGCCGGCACCTACTACGTCGACCCGGCCGGGCCGGCGCTGGTCGCCCTCGACGGAGCACCGGGCTCGGCCCGGGCGCTGGACCGGGCGCTCTACAGCGAGGCCAACGGGCCGCTGCTCGACCAGGCCGGCTTCGCCGTCTTCCTGGTCTCCCGGACCGCCGCGATCGCCCCGGTGTACGGCGAACTCGCCGACCGCTTCTGCCTGTTGGAGGCCGGGGCGATGGCGCAGCTGCTGCGCCACCGCGCCGCCGACTGCGCGGTGGCGCTCTGCCCGATCGGCGACGTCTTCCCGGATCCACTGCGCGAGGCGCTGCGGCTGGAGGAGGGCCAGCGCGTGCTGCACACGCTCGTCGGCGGCCGACCGCTGAACGCGTCCGCCGAGGAGCCCGGCTCCGGCACCGACTGGACGGCCGCGCTGCGCGACGCGCTCGCCGAGCGGCTGCCCGGCTACATGGTTCCGCAGCGGGTGCGGGCGGTCGAGGCGCTGCCGCTGTCCGCCAACGGCAAGGTCGACCGGGCGGCGCTCGCCCGGCTGGGCGCCGCGGTGCCCGCCCCCGCCGTCGTCTCCGCCGTCCCCGTCGCCCCCGCCCTCGCGGCGGCCCCGGCTTCACCGGTGGCGCGAGCGGCGGCGCACGGGCCGAGCGCGCTCGGCGCGATGGAGCGGCTCACCGAGCTGTGGCGGGAGGTGATGGACGGGGCGGAGGTCGGCGTCGACACCAACTTCTTCGAGGCCGGCGCCAACTCCATCCACCTGGTCCGGGTCCAGCGGCGGATCGCCGAGGACTTCGGGCAGGAGCTCTCGGTGGTCGAGATGTTCGACCGGCCGACCATCCGTCACCTGGCCGAGCTGCTGGACCGGCCGGCCGGCGCCCCGGCGCCGCAGGCGGTACCGGCTGCATCGGCACCCGAGCCCGCCTCGGACACGGCCGGACCCGACACCGCTGGACCCGACACCGCCGCATCCGACACCGCGCAGCCCGCCGGCGGCGACCGCCGGCAGCACCACGAACGGCGCCGCGCCGCCCGCCGAGGCGGCTCCGGCACCGGCCCGACCGGCTGACCCCGACGGCCGGCGGCCGACACCCCGCACCCCGTGCCGGGTGTCGGCCGCCGGACCCCCGCGAGCCGCGTCGCATCACCACCCATGAGGAGAAAGCCCGATGACCACCCACGCCCCCGGGGGCCCGGCCGCCGCACCGCCGGACCTGCCGGACGCGATCGCCGTGACCGGCCTCGCCTGCCGGTTCCCCGGAGCTCCCGACGCCGGGGCCTTCTGGGCCAACCTGGTCGCGGGCCGCGAGAGCGTCACCTTCCGGAGCCCCGAGGAGCTGGCGGCCCTGGGCGTCCCCGCCGAACGGCTGGCCGACCCCCGGTTCGTCGGGGCGGGCGGCGTGCTGGAGGGCCTCGCGGAGTTCGACGCCGAGTACTTCGGCATCCCGCCCCGCGACGCCGAGCTGATGGACCCCCAGCACCGGCTGTTCCTGCAGTGCGCGGTCACCGCGCTGGAGGACGCCGGGCAGCTGACCGACGGCGTCGAGGGCGGCGTGGGCGTCTACGCCTCGGCCGGCTTCAACTCCTACCTGACGCACCACCTGCTGCCCAACGCGGCCCACCTGGCCGACCGGGCCGACGTCCAGTGGCTGGCCGCCGGGGACAAGGACTACCTCGCCACCCAGACCTCCTACCGGCTGGGCCTGACCGGCCCGAGCCTGAGCGTGCAGAGCGCCTGCTCCTCCGCCCTGCTCGCGGTCCACCTGGCCGCCGAGGCGCTGCTCAGCGGCGAGTGCGACGTGGCGCTGGCCGGCGCCGTCTCCGCCGGGATCGGCCAGGGGCTCGGCTACCTGCACGCCGAGGGCGGCATCCTCTCCGCCGACGGGCACTGCCGCCCCTTCGACGCCGACGCGACCGGCACGGTCTTCGGCAGCGGCGTCGGCGTGGTGGTGCTGAAGCGGCTGGCCGACGCGGTCGCCGACGGCGACACCGTACGGGCCCTGCTGCTCGGCTCGGCGGTCAACAACGACGGGAACCGCAAGGTCGGCTTCACCGCGCCGAGCCTGGACGGACAGGTCCGGGTCGTCTCGGCGGCCCAGTCCGTGGCCGGGGTCACGCCCGGCGAGGTCTCCTGCATCGAGGCGCACGGCACCGGCACCGCGCTCGGCGACCGGATCGAACTCGCCGCGCTGGGGCGGGTGTTCGCGGACGCCCCGGACTCCCGCCGGGTGCTCGGCGCGGTCAAGTCGAACGTCGGCCACCTGGACACCTGCGCCGGGATGGCCGGGCTGATCAAGACGGTGCTCGCACTCCAGCACCGCACGCTGCTGCCGACCGTGCACTTCGAGAGCCCCAGCCCCGAACTGGCCCCGGGCCTGTTCCGGGTGCTGACCGAGGCCGAGCCGTGGTCCGGCCGCGACGGCGCCCGGATCGCGGGCGTCAGCTCCTTCGGCATCGGCGGCACCAACGCCCACCTGATCCTCCAGGACGCGCCGCCGCTGCCCGCGGCGCCCGCCGCCGAGCCCGCGCAGTGGGAGCTGCTGCCGCTGTCCGCCAGGAGCGAGCGGGCGCTCGACCGGGCCGCCGAGCGGATCGGCACGGCGCTGGCCGCCCCCGGTGCGCCCGGCGCGGGCGACGCCGCGTTCACCCTCCAGACCAGGCGGCGCCACCACCCGTGGCGGCGCGCCGTCCTGACCGGGCGTTCGGGCGAGGCGTCCCCCGCCGCCCAGGCCGTCCAGGCCGTCGGAACCGGTCGGAAGGTGGCCTTCCTCTACCCCGGGCAGGGGGCCGGCCACCCCGGCATGGCGGCCGAGCCGTACCGCGCCGAGCCGCTCTTCCGCGCCGCGCTCGACCGCTGCCTGGACGCCCTGCGGCCGTGGACCACGGCGCCGCTGCGCGAGCTGCTGCTCGACCCGGCCCACCCGGACCTGTTCGACCGGACCGAGACCGCCCAGCCGGCCCTGTTCGCGGTGGAGTACGCGCTCACCGCGTGGTGGACGGGGCTCGGCGTCCGGCCGGTCGCACTCGCCGGGCACAGCGTCGGCGAGTTCGCGGCCGCCTGCGCCGCCGGGGTCTTCGACCTGCCCGGCGCCGCCCGGCTGGTGGCCGAACGCGGCCGGCTGATGGGCACCATGGCGCCCGGCGCGATGCTCAGCGTCCCGCTGCCCGAGCCGGAGCTGCGCGCCCTGCTGGACGACCCGGCCGGGCCGGAGCTGGCCGCCGTCAACGCGCCCGACCGCTGCGTGGTGGCCGGCGCCCCCGAGGCGGTCGCGCGGCTCGCCGAGCGGCTGGCCGCGCGCGGTGTGGCCGCCCGGCAACTGGCCGTGCGGCACGCCTTCCACTCCCGGGACGCCGAACCGCTGCTGGAGGAGTTCGCCCGGCTGGTCGCCACCGTCCCGGTCCAGGCGCCCGCCGTGCCGCTCGTCTCCGGCCTGACCGGGCGTGAGCTCACCGCCGAGGAGGCCGCGTCACCGGAGTACTGGGCGCGCCAGCTGCGGCACACCGTCCGCTTCGCCGACGCGCTCGCCGCGCTGCCGGGCGACGGCCCGCTGCTGGAGCTCGGCCCCGGCCGGGGGCTGAGCGGCTTCGCCGTACGGACCCTGGGCGCCGGACGCCCCGCGCTGCCCACCCTCGGCGGCGCCGCGCCCGCCCCGGACCAGCCGCCGGCCCGGCTCACCGCGCTGGCCCGGCTGTGGGAGCGGGGCACCGAGGTCGACTGGTCCGCCCTCGGCGAGCGCGCCGGGCGCCGGCACGTCTCTCTGCCGGGCTACCCGTTCGAGCCCACCCGGCACTGGTTCGAGCCCACCGCCGCCGAGCCCGCCGCCGTCACCGTCCAGGGCCCCGCCGGGCCCGCGCAGGTTTCCGACGGTGCGAGCGGCGTGGACGACTGGCTGCACGTCGTGTCCTGGACGCAGGCCCTGCCGCCGTCCGGCACCGGGCCGCTCCCGCCGTCGGTGCTCCTGCTCGCCGACGAGTCCGGCCTCGCCGAGGCCGTCGCCGGAGAGCTCGCCGCCGCCGGTGCCCAGGTCAGCCTGGTCCGCGCCGGGGCGTCCACCGCGCTCACGCACGGCACCCCGTTCACGCTCGACGCCGACGACCCCGCCGCCTTCCCCGCGCTGGCCGCCGCCCTGGCCGCGCGCGGCACCGCGCCGGACGCCGTCCTCTCCTGCTGGGCCCTGGACACCCCGCCGCTGCGCTCGGCCACCCCGGGCGAGGCGGCCGACGGCGCGCTGCGCGCCCTCACCGTCCCGGTCCAGCTGGCCCGGGCCCTGGGCGAGGCGTTCCCCGGCCGGCCGCTGCGGATGCTGCTGGTCACCGACGCCGCCCACGGGGTGCACGGGCAGCCCGCCCGCACCCCGCAGGCCGCCGCCGGGCTGGGCGCGGTGCGGGTGCTGCCGCAGGAGCTGCCCGGCGTCACCGTCCAGGCCCTCGACCTGGACTGCCCGACCCGGGAACCCGAGGAACTGGCCCTGGCGGCGCAGACCGTGGTGGCGCAGCTGCGCGCCGGGCACGCTGCGGCGCCGCTGACCGCCGTCCGCGGCCGGGCGCACCTGGTGCCGGCCCCGGAGCGGCCCGTCCTCACCGACCCGGCCGGGCCGCAGCCCGCCGCGCCGTCCGGCGTGTGGCTGGTCACCGGCGGCCTGGGCGGGATCGGTCTGGCCGTGGCCGGCCACCTCGCCGAGGACGCCGACCGGACGCTCGTCCTGCTCACCCGCCGTGCCGTCCCCGACGGCGCCGGCTGGCGGAGCCTGCGCCCCGAGGACGCGGCGCCCGCCGCGAGCTGCCCGCCGGAGCTGGCCGAGGCCCTCGCCGGGCTGACCGCGCACGGCGCCCGGCTCTGCCTCGTCCAGGCGGACGTCACCGACGAGGCCGCGCTCGGCGCCGCGCTCGACCGGGTCCGGGCCGCGTACGGCCCGATCGCCGGGGTGGTCCACGCCGCCGGGGTGCCCGGCGGTGGCGTCACCGCCCTGCGCAGCGCCGGGGAGATGGCGCGGGTGCTCGCCCCCAAGGTGCTCGGCACCGTCCTGCTGGAGCGGCTGACGGCCGTGGACCGGCCGGTGCTGGTGCTCTGCTCCTCGGTGCTGGCGGTCACCGGCGCGGTCGGCCAGGCCGACTACACCGGCGCCAACGCCTTCCTGGACAGCTTCGCCGCCGGCTCCCGGGCCGCCGTGTCGATCGGCTGGGACCGCTGGTCGCAGACCGGCATGGCGCTGCGGTCCGGCCGGCGCGACTGGCTCGACGGCGGCGAGGTGCTCGACCACGCCCTGTTCGACGCCCGCCGGGCGGAGCCGGACGGGACGGTGGAGCTGCGGCTGCGCCGCACCGGGCAGAGCGCCTGGCCGGCCGAGGAGCACCGGATCGGCGACGTCCCGGTCCTGCCCGGCACCGCGCTGCTCGAACTCGCCGTCGCCGGGCACCGGTTGGCGGTCGGGGACGGGCCGGTCGAACTGGACGCGGTCTTCACCCACCCGCTGCGGATGCCCGCCGACGCCCCGCCCGAGGTCACCCTGCGGCTGCGTCCGGCGCCCGACGGCGGGCACCTGTGGGAGGTGCGCTCCACTGCCGTGCCGTCCAGGCCGCACGCCCAGGGCCGGATCGCGCCGTACGGGGGCGACTCCCCCGAGCGCCTGGACCTCGACGGCCTCGCGGCCCGCTGCGCCCCGGTGCCGCAGGTCGCGGTGTCCGCCGCCGCCGGGGAGCGGCCCGGCGGCGCCAGCGGGCTGCGCACCGGGCCGCGCTGGGAGAGCGTCACCGAGGTCCGTGAGGACGGGCGCGGCGAGGCGATGCTGCGGCTGCGCCTGCCCGAGGCGTTCCACGGCGACCTGGCCGCGCACCCGCTGCACCCCGCGCTGCTGGACACCGCCACCGGCGCCGTCACCGCCCGCACCGGCAGCCATCTGCCGGTCGCCTACCGCCGCCTGGTGGTGCTCGGCCCGCTCGGCCCCGAGGCCGTGGTGCGGGTCGACCGCCGCTCCGGTGACGCCGGGGCGGGCGACACGCTGGTCGTCGACGTGGTCGTCGCCGGGCCGGACGGCGCTCCGGCCGTGCTCGTCGAGGGCTTCGTGCTGCGCCCGGCCCCGGCCGCCCCCGGCCCGGACGCGGGGCACGCCGCGGACGCCGGGCCCGAGCAGGGCGGCATCCCGACCCGGGAGGGCCTGCTGGCCTTCGACCGGATCCTGGCCAACCGTCACCTCCCGCACGTGCTGGTCAGCCCCCGCGCGGCCGGGCCGGCCACGCCCGTCCCGACCGCATCGCAGGCCGCGCCGGAGGCCGCCCTGGCGTCCGCACCGGCGACCGGCCCCGAGGGGCTGGAGGAGCAGATCGCCGCGGTCTGGTCCCGGTTGCTGGGCGTCCCCCGGATCGGCCCCGAGGACAGCATCTTCGAACTCGGCGGCGACTCCCTGCTGATCGTCCAGATCACCGCCGAACTCCAGCGGCAGGGCCTGACCGTCTCCCCCGGCGACCTCTTCGCCCACCCCACCGTCGGACAGCTCGCCGCCCGGCTGCGCGCGGACCGCACGCCCGCCGCCGCCCCGGCGTCCGACACCCCCGCCCCGCCCACCGCTCCCACCGAGCCCGATCCGGCCCCCGCGAAGGGGGCGGGCGAGGCGTTCTCGGACGCGGACCTCAGCGAAGACGACCTGGCCCGGGTATTCGCCCTGTTCCGGTCAGGAGAGGACACCAAGTGAACGACATCGAGGACATCTACCCGCTCTCGCCGACCCAGGAGGGGATGCTCTTCCACAGCACCACCTCCCCCGAGCACGGCCTGTACGTCGAGCTGACCACCTTCCGGGTGCGCGGCGAACTGGACCTGACGGAGCTGGGAGCAGCCTGGCAGCGGGCGATCGCCCGGCACCCGGTGCTGCGCACGGCCTTCGTCCGCGAGCGGATCCGCACCCCGCACCAGGTGGTGCTGCCCAAGGCGGACCTGCCGATCGAGTTCCGCGACCTGTCCGGGCTGGACGAGCCGGCCCGGGAGCGCGCCGTCGCCGAGGAGCTGGAGCAGCGCGCCCGCGAGCGCTTCGACCTGGCCCGGCCGCCGCTGATGCGGCTGCTGGTGCTGCGCCTGCCCGACGAGCACCTGGTGGTGTGGACGTACCACCACCTGCTGCTGGACGGCTGGTCCGCCGCGCTGCTGCTGGCCGAGGTCACCGCCGGACTGTCCGGTGACGCCGCCGAGCCGCCCGCGCCGCCCGCCTTCCGCGAGTACATCGCCTGGCTGGGCCGTCAGGAGGCCGAGCGCGACCGCGCGTTCTGGACCGGCTACCTGGCGGGCTACCGCGAGCCGGCGACGCTGAGCCTGCCCGGCGTGCGCCCGGGCGCCAAGCCGTCCGGCGACTTCCGCACGGTGCGGGCCGAGCTGCCCGCCGAGACCGTCACCGCGCTGCGGCGGCTGGCCGCCGGCAGGGCGACCACGCTCAGCAGCCTGGTCGAGGCCGCCTGGGCGGGGACGGTCGCGCGCCACAGCGGCCGCGACGACGTGGTGGTCGGCGTGACCGTCTCGGGCCGCCCCGTCGACCTGCACCGGGCGGACCAGATGCTCGGGATGTTCATCAACACCGTCCCGGTGCGGGTGCGGATCGACCGGGAGCTGCCCGGCGACGAGTGGCTGGCCGGCCACGCCGCGACCCGCCACCCGCTGCTGGACCACCAGCACACCCCGCTGACCGACATCCAGCGCTGGGCCGACACCGCGCCCGGCGTGCCGCTGTTCGACACCGTCGTGGTGGTCGAGAACTACCCGGACCGCACCGAGGCGGTGCTCTCCCACGGCGCGGTCACGGTCAGCGACGTCCGCTACGAGACCCGGACCAACTACCCGGTCACCCTGGTCGTGCGGGCCGCCGCCGAGATGCAGCTCCAGGCGGTGGTGGACGCCGGGCGGATCACCCCGGAGGAGACCGGCGCGCTGCTCGACCACGTCGTCGCGGTGCTGACCCGCATCGCCGCGCAGCCCGGCCGCCCGGTCCGCGAGCTGCTCGCCGTCCCCGAGGCGGCCCGCGCCCGCCAGCTCGATACCTGGAACGGCAGCGAGATCGACCGCGGCGAGCCGTCGGCCCTGCTGTCCGGGCTGATCGACGACGCGGTCCGCAGCCGCCCGGACCACCCGGCGGTGGTCGACCAGCAGACCCGGTACAGCTACCGCGAACTCGACCGGCGGGCCGACGCCCTGGCCCGGCAGCTGGCCGCGCGCGGCGTGCGCCCCGGCGACCGGGTGGGCGTCTGCCTGGGCCGCAGCGCCGACCTGGTGACCGCGGTGCTGGCCGTCGCCCGGGCCGGGGCCGCGTTCGTCCCGCTCGACCCGGCCCACCCGGTGGAGCGGATCGGCCTCGTCCTGGCGGACGCGGCCCCGGCCGTGGTGCTCACCGACGCGACCGGCGCGCCCGCGCTGGCCGGCTGGGACGGCACCGCCGTCGACCTGGCCTCCCTGGACCTGGCCGACCTCGACCTGATGCTCCAGGAGGCCGCCGACCCCGCCGCCGCCGAGCTGCCGGGCGCAGCCCCGGACGGCCTCGCCTACCTGATGTTCACCTCCGGCTCCACCGGCCGCCCCAAGGGCGTCGCCGTCGGCCACCGGGCACTGGCGAACCTGGTGGACAGCCTGGCCCGCCGTCACCCCGGCCTCGACGGCGACACCCGCTTCCTCGCCCTCACCACGCTCGGCTTCGACACCTCGCTGGCCGAGCTGCTGGTGCCGCTCGCCGTCGGCGCGACGGTGCACGTCGGCGGCCAGGCCCTCGGGCTGAGCGGCCGCGAACTCGACCGCTACAGCGTCGAGCACGGCATCACCGCGCTCCAGGCCACCCCGTCCCGCTACCGGGCGCTGCTGGACTCCGACTGGCAGGGCGCCGGCCGCCCCCGGCTCTACAGCTGCGGCGAGGCCTTCCCCGCGGACCTGGCGGCGCCGCTGGCCGAGCGCGGCGAGTCGGTGTGGAACATGTACGGGCCGACCGAGACCACCGTGTACTCCAGCGTCGAGCGGATCACCGCCGACACCACCCGGGTCACCGTCGGCCGCCCGATCGCCAACACCGTGCTGCACGTGCTGGACACCGTGGACGGCGAACTGCTGCCGGTCGGCTGCGTCGGCGAGCTGTGCATCGGCGGCGACGGCGTGGCCCAGGGCTACTGGCAGCGGCCCGAGCTGACGGCCGAGCGGTTCGTCACCGACCCGTTCACGGGCGGCCGGATGTACCGCACCGGCGACCACGCCCGCCGCCTGCCCGACGGGCGGATCGAACTGCTCGGCCGGATGGACCGCCAGCTCAAGCTGCGCGGCTACCGGATCGAGCCCGGCGAGATCGAGCAGGTCCTGCTGGCCCTGCCCGAGGTGGCGGCCGCCGCGGTCGCCGTCCGGGAGGGCCGCCTGGTCGCCTGGGTGGTGCCCGCGGACCGGGGCGCCCCGCTCGACGCCCCCGGGGTCCAGGCCGGGCTGCGGCGCTCGCTGCCCTCGTACATGGTCCCCGAGGCGGTCACCGTCCTCGCCGAGCTGCCGCTCACCCCGGCCGGCAAGACCGACCTGCTCGCCCTGCCCACCCCGGCCGGGTTCGCCGACGAGGCCGCGCCGAGCGGCGGGCCCGGCGGCACGGCGGACCACGAGGCGCTGGTGGCCCGGCTGTTCCGCGAGGTCCTGGCACTGCCGGAGGTCGGTTTGGACGACGACTTCTTCGAGCTGGGCGGCGACTCGCTGCGCGCCCTGCGACTGGTCTCCCGGCTGGAGGCGGAACTCGGCTGCTCGCTCGACATCGAGCTGCTCTTCGACTCCTCCACGGTCCGCGACCTCACCGCGGCCATCGGCCCCGCCCTGGCCGACGCCGACGCCGACGCACCGGCCGACGCCGACGCCCCGGGCTCCGACGCCGACCAGTGAACCAACCGGCGTCCCGGCCGGCCCCGGCCGCCGGGACGCCCCTGCACCGACCACACCGATTGGACACAACCTCCATGGCTAGCTCTACGGCCACGATTCTCGACGACGGCGAACGACGGCTCGACACCCTGCTGCTCTCCCGCTGGGAGGCCGACCCGGCGCAGCCCGCCGTGGTCGACGGCGACCGGGTCCTGCTCGCGGGCGAGCTCAGGGACCGCACCGTGCGGGTCGCCTCGCTGCTGCGCGAGCGGGGGGTGCGCCCGGGCGAGCGGGTCGCGGTCTACCTGGAGCGCTCGGCCGACTTCGTGGTCGCCGTGGCCGGGGTGATCCTGGCCGGCGCCGCCCAGGTCGCCTTCGACGTCAACGACCCGGTCGCCCGCACCCTCGACATGCTGGCCGACTGCACGCCCCGGCTGCTGATCACCACCCCCGAACTGCGCTCCCGCTTCCCCGAGTTGCCGGGCACCGAGGTCGTCACCGTCGACGAGTGCGCGGCGGCCCGCCCGGCCGGCCCGTTCGAGCCGGCGGCCGACCTCGCCGAGCAGCCCGCGGTCGTCATCTACACCTCCGGCTCCACCGGCCGGCCGAAGGCCTCGCTGATCCCGCACCGCGCGGTGACCACCCGCCTGCGGGCGCTCCAGCGCAGCCACGGACTCGGCCCGGACGACCGGATGCTGCACCACACCGCGTGCAGCTTCGACATGTTCCTGATCGAGGTGTACTGGCCGCTGATCACCGGCACCACCATCGTCATCGCCGCCCCCGGCCGCCAGCGCGACGCCGACTACCTCGCCGAGACCATCCGCGCCGCCGACATCACCATCTTCTACTGCGTGGTCTCGCTGCTGGAGCTGTTCCTGCTGGCCCGCGGGCCCGAGGAGCGCTTCGACGGCCTGCGGCGCGTCCTCACCGGCGGCGAGCCGCTCGCGCCCGAGCTGGTCCGCCGCTTCCACGCCCAGTCCACCGCGCCGCTCACCAACCTCTACGGGCCGAGCGAGTGCACCATCTACTGCACCGCCTGGGTGCCCCCGCGCGACCCCGGCCTGGACACCGTCTACATCGGCCCGGCCATCGAGGACACCACCCTGTGGATCCTCGACGAGGACGGCAAGCCCGTACCGGACGGCGAGCCCGGCGAGCTCTACATCGGCGGCGAGGGCCTCGCCCTCGGCTACCTCAACCGGCCCGAGCTCACCGCGGAGCGCTTCGTCCCGGACCACCTCGGCGACGGCCCCGGCCCGCTCTACCGCTCGGGCGACCTGGTCCGCACCCACCCGGTGGGCGGCCTGGAGTTCCTGGGCCGGGTCGACCTCCAGGTGAAGATCCGCGGCTACCGGATCGAACTGGGCGAGATCGAGTCCGCCGCCCTGCGGGTGCCCGAGGTCCGGCAGGCGGCCGTGGTGGCCCACGGCCGCGGCAGCGACGCCCGGCTGGTCGGCTTCCTGGTGCTCGCACCCGGCGCCGAGCCCGCGAGCGTCACCGCCGCCGTGCGCGAGACGCTGCGCGGCGCCCTGCCCTCGTACATGGTCCCGGCGTCGCTGGCCACCGTCGACTCGATGCCGCTGACCGCCAACGGCAAGCTGGACCGCGCCCTGCTGACCGAGCGGGCCGGGGCCGTCCTGCCCGCCGTCACCGACGAACCGCAAGCACCGCCCGGCGACGGCGTGGCCGCCACCGTCACCACGGTCTGGTGCGAGGTCCTCGGACTGCCCGCCATCGGCCCGGACGACGACTTCTTCGAGATCGGCGGGGACTCCTTCAAGGTGGTCCGCGCCACCCGCAAGCTGGAGGCGCTGCTCGGCGTCGAGGTCCCGATGCACCTGATGTACGACGAGCCCACGGTGACGGCCTTCACCGCCGCCCTGGCCGAGCAGGGACCGGAGGGATCGCGGTGACTGCCCAGGTCGTCCGTTCCTTCGGCGAGCTCGACGCGATCGCCCGCGATCCGTCGGCCCCCGTCGTCACCCTGTTCAGCGGCGGGCTGGACAGCAGCTACCTGCTGCACCGCCTGGCCCGGGCCGGCGCCCGCAACGTCCACGCGGTCAGCGTCGACCTCGGCGAGGACGAGAGCAGCGAGCACAAGCAGCGGATCGCCGACCGGCTCGGCATCCGGCTGCACCTGGTCGACGGCCGGCAGGAGTTCGCCGAGGACTACGTCCGCCCGGCCATCGCCGCGCACGCCGTCTACCTCGACACCCACCCGGTCAGCTCCTCGCTCAGCCGCCCGCTGATCGCCAAGGTCGCCGTCGACACCGCCCGCGAACTCGGCGCCACCACCGTGCTGCACACCGCCAACCGCTCCCAGAACACCCTGCGCCGGCTCAACGGCGCCCTCGAACTGCTCGGCTTCGCCGGACGCTACGGCAGCCCGTACGACCTGGACCCGGTGGACCGGGACCAGAAGATGCGCGAGCTCAAGGAAGCCGGCCTGGAGCAGCTGAGCGAGCGGCTGGTCAGCGGCGACTCCAACCTGTGGTGCCGGGAGTTCGAGTCCGGGATCCTCGACGACCCCGAGGACCACGCCGTGCCCGAGCGGCTCTACCAGTGGAGCGCGCTGCGCCCCGCCGAGGCCCCGGAGGCCGTCGAGGTCGCCTTCGAGGCGGGCCGTCCGGTCGCGGTGGACGGCCGCCGGCTGCCGCTGACCGAGCTGATCGACACCCTCAACCACCTGGTCGGCGCGCACGGCCTCGGCCGGTACAGCGGGCTCGAACACCTGGGCCACGGGCCGAAGGTGCTGGAGATCCGCGAGATGCCCGCCGCCTGGCTGCTGCTGCGCTCGCGCCGCCACCTGGAGACGGCCACCCTCTCCGCCGAGCTGCTGCGGGAGAAGCTGAACCAGGAGCAGCTGTGGGTCCGCGAGGCGCTGGAGGGCCGCTGGTTCGGCGAACTGCGCCGCGCCAGCCAGGCGTTCATCGAGGTCTGCTCGGCGCACGTCACCGGCTCGGTGCGGTGGCGGCTCTCGGCGGGCTCGGCCGAGACCCGGGCCGTCGTCGCCGACCGGCCGCTCTACCTGCGCGACCGGGAGGCCTGGGAGCACCGGTCCGTCGCCGCCGAGCGCGCGGCGTTCAGCCCGAACCAGCCGCGGGAGCGCTGACATGGGCGGCTCGAACCCGACGGACCACCCGGCGCCCCCGGAGTCCCCTTCGCCCCCTTCGTCCCCGACGCCCCCGGTGCTGCTGGTCGTCTACGGCCGGGGCTCGGCGACCGCGCGCGGGGTCCTGACCGCCGGGCGGCGGCTGTGCACGGCGGTCTTCTTCGGCGACCTCGGCGACCCGAAGGTGGCCGCCGACCTGGCCCAGCTGCCGAAGTCGGTCACCGTGGTGGACACGTCCGGCCTGACCGAGGAGCAACTGTGCGACCGGGCCGCCGAGTTCGGCGCCTCCGGAGTGATCACCTTCAGTGACCACCTGCTCCGGACGGCGTCCGCCGTGGCCGCGCGGTGCGGCGTGCCGTTCCACGACCGCGCCACCGTCGAGGTCCTGGTCGACAAATTCCACCAGCGCGAGGCCCTGGCGGCGGCGGGCGTACAGGCCACCGCCTGCCGGACGGTCCACTCCGCCGCCGACCTCGGCCCGGCCCTCGCCGCGACCGGGCTGCCCGCCGTCCTCAAGCCCCGCTCGGGCGCCGGCAGCGTGGACACCTGCCTGGTCCGCACCGCCGCCGAACTGGCCGACCGGTACGCCGAGTTCACCGAGGGCGTGGCGAGCCCGGCGGTGTTCGTGCTGGAGGAGTACCTGGTGAGCGACCCCACCGTGGTGGGGGAGTTCTGGGGCGACTACGTCTCGGTCGAGTCCGCGATCCGCGACGGCGAGATCCGCACCGTCGCGGTCACCGGCAAGCTGCCACTGGCCCCCCCGTTCCGGGAGACCGGCTACTTCACCCCGGCCCTGCTCCCCGCCGGCCTGGCCGACGAGGTCGTGGCCCTGGAGCAGCGCGCGCTGCGGGCGCTCGGCATCCGCGAGGGCGTCACCCACACCGAGATCAAGTTCACCCCCGACGGGCCGCGGCTGATCGAGGTCAACGGCCGCCTGGGCGGGCACGTCTCGGACGTCCTCAAGCGCTCCGCCGGGACGGACCTGCTCGCCCTCGCCCTCCGGCTGGCACTCGGCGCGTTCGACCCGCCCGAGCCGGTGCTCGCCCTGGGCGCGGGCTGCCCGAAGGTGGCGTTCCAGTACTTCATCTCCCCGCCCGCCGACGGCCTCGCCCCCGGCCCCGGCGAGGTGCTCGACGGCCTCCACCACCTCCCCGGGGTGGACCTGGTGGACGCCACGATCGACCCGTCCTGGCGGGCCGACTGGCGGGCCGGCACCGAGTGGCTGATCGGCACGGTCTACGGCTCGGTCCCCGGGCACCCCGAGCTCCGGGCCACCGTCGAGGGCATCCACCGCACGATGGCCGACTTCTGGTCCTGACGGCTCCCTGAGCCCCCCTGCCTCGACCCCAGCCCCCTTCACCCCGCCCAACCTCGCACCCCTGGAGTCAACTTGCCGCGGCGCATACGCACAGCCACCCACGCGGCGGTGGCAGCCGTAGTCTCCGGCCTGGTCCTCGCGCTGCTCGCGCTGGGCATCGGGCCCGTCCCGGCCCTCGGAACCGCCCTCGTCCCCGGGGCCGGTGCGTGGGACTCCGCCGCCGGCGCCGAACTCCCGCACACCGAGACCCTCACCCTGGCGGGCCTGAACGCGCCGGTGACGGTCGCCTTCGACGACAACGGCGTCCCCACCGTCAAGGCCGCCTCCGACACCGACCTGTTCCAGGCCCAGGGCTACCTGCACGCCCGCTTCCGGCTCGCCCAGCTCGACCTGGAGCGGCGCGCCGGACGCGGACGCCTGGCGGAACTCAACGGGCCCGGGAGCGTCGAGTCCGACCGCTTCGAACTCCAGATGGGACTCCTGCGCACCGCCGAGGCCACCTGGGCCGCCACCGCGCCCGACAGCCCGGCGGGCCGCGCCCTCACCAGCTACACCCGGGGAGTCAACGCCTGGATCTCCGAGCTGCGCCACAACGGGCAGTGGCCGGCCATCTTCTCCCTCACCGGCGTCTACCCGGCCGACTGGACGCCGGTCGACAGCCTGGTCATCCAGGAACTCCTCACCCAGAGCATGGACTTCACCAGCACCCCGCTGGACTACGCGATCTTCCGGGAGTCCCTCGGCGAGGAGCGCACCATGGACTGGTTCCCGGTCCACGCGCCCAACGACCAACGGCCGTACGACGTCGGACCGTACCGCGACCTCGGCATCGCGCCGCTGCCCCCGAACGTCAACACCGCCGGGCCCGACGGCCAAGCCGCCGCCAACCGGTCGGAGCCGCGCCCCGCGCCCGTCGCCCCCACCGGGAAGCCCGACCCCGCCGGGGAGGCGACCGCGGCCCACACCCTGCTGGACACCATCCGCGCGCTCCCGGCCACCCAGGTCCACACCTTCCCGGACAGCAACGCCTGGGCGGCGAACGGCCCGGCCGTGGCGGGCGGCAACGCGATGCTCGCCGGCGACCCGCACCTGCCGATGACCCTGCCCTCGTACTGGTACCAGATCGCGCTGTCCTCGCCGGAGACCGACGTCACCGGCGCCAGCATGGCCGGCATGCCCGGCGTGCTGATCGGCCGCAACGCCAACATCTCCTGGTCCCTGACCGACGGGCAGAACCAGTCGACGGTCTTCTACAGCGAGCAGACCAGCCCCGACCACCCCGGCCAGTACTTCTGGAACAACGCGTGGCACCCGATGCAGCGGGTGGAGTACACCATCCCGGTCCGGGGCGGCGACACCGAACACCTCGCCGTGGACCTCACCGTGCACGGGCCGGTCCTGACCCGGGCCGGGCAGACCACCTCGGTCAGCTGGATGGGCAACATCCCCTCCCCCGACCTGGCCGTCCTGCTCTCCGTCAACAAGGCCCGCGACTACCAGGAGTTCCGCACCGCGCTCGCCGACTGGCACGCCCCCACGCTCAACTTCGCCTACGCCGACGGCGGCGGCAACATCGGCGTGGTCGCCGCCGGGTACTTCCCCCTGACCAAGGGCGGCAACCCCTGGTTCCCGCTGCCCGGCACCGGCGAGTACGACGTGGTCGGCGCCATCCCCTTCGACGCCACCCCGCAGGTCTACAACCCGCCGAACCACGTGGTCGCGACCGCCAACCAGCGCCCCGTCTCCGCCGACTACCCGTACTACATCGGCACCACGCTCAACGCCTTCGACAACGGCTACCGGGCCAACCGGATCTACCAGTACCTGGAGAGCCACCAGGCGATGACCAGCGCGGACTTCACCACCCTGCAGAACGACGTCACGGACTACCTCGCCACCGTCATCCTGCCGCACCTGAAGACCGCCCTGGCCGACCAGAAGCTCGACCCCCGCCAACAGGCCGCCCTCGACGTCCTGAACCGCTGGGACCACACCATGAAGCCCGGCGTCGCCGGCGGCCCGATCTGGTGGACCTTCTGGAACGACTACCTGGAGACCACCTTCCAGCCCTGGTGGGACCACGCCAAGGTGCCGGTCGAACGCGACCGCCTGTACCTCAAGGTCTCCAGCGCCCTGCCCAGCCTCGACGAGAACCTCGAAGCCTGGACCCTGCACGACCCGACCAACCCGGCCTTCACCTCCCCCGGCGGCCCGACCCGCACCGCCACTGACGCCATGCGCACCGCGTTCGCCCAGGCCGTCTCCGAACTGTCCCAGGACCTCGGCAACGACCCCGCCACCTGGACCTGGGACCGCGTCCACACCCGGCAGATCCCCTCCCTCACCGGCGCCGAAGCCCTCGGCTACGGCCCCGAGCCCGCCGAGGGCGACCGCTGGACCGTCAACGCGGCCGACGGCGGCATGAACTCCACCTTCGGCCCGAGCTGGCGCATGGTCGTCGACTGGAAGGGCCCGAACACTGCCACCGCGCAGGCCGTCTACCCCGGCGGCCAGAGCGAGAACCCGGCCTCACCCTGGTACCGGAACTTCATCCCGTACTGGTGGGAGGGCCGAAACCCGCCGCTCCTGATGGCCGCCGACCAACCCGCCTCCACCAAGGTGTGGACCCTGCGACCGGGAGCCTGACCACCATGACGACCCCCCACCTCCGCACCCTCCTCCCCACTCTCCTCGCCACCGTGGTCATAGCCCTCGGCTCCCTCTACTCCCTCTGGTACCTCCCCTTCCTCTGCGGCCTCGCCCTCGGCACCACCACGGCCCTGCGCGGCCAACGAGCCCGCACCGCCGTCCTCACCGCCACCACAGCCGCCCTCGCCGGCTGGGCCGCCCCCCTCCTGTGGCGCGCCGCCACCGGCGAAGCCGTGGCCGGCACCGCCCGCACCCTCGCCGCCCTCGCCGGCCTCCCGGCCCTCGCCTCCCTGATGATCACCGCAACCCTCCTGATCAGCCTCCTCCAAGCCCTCCTGGGCGTCTGGCTGGCCCGCACCACCACCGCCACCCTCCGCCCCACCCCCTGACCCCATCCACCCACCCACCCACCGCAAACGATGGCCCGGCCCGCTCAGCGGCCCGGGCCATCGTCGTTCCGTGGTCTCGGTTTCGGTTTGCCGACCAAGTCGACGGCCTCGGCCGACGTATCCACGGGACTCCGGGCCCACATCCGCCCAGACGGAGCTGAGGTCGAACCCCCCGTCCCAGGTGTTCAGCAGTGCCTCGAATCACCGCCTGAATCAGATCCTCAGCAGCACCCCCGGCCGCCAGGGCCTTGAAACACCAAGGTCATATCCTGGCCGATCATGCAGAGCATTGACTGGGACGACGTCCGGGGGCGGGTATGCGCGGTGCGCGAGGAGCAGGGGTGGAGCGGGCCGGGGGCTGAGCTGGCTGCGCCGCTGACCGAAGTCCAGGTGGTGGAGGCGGAGCGGCAGTTCGGGATCACGTTTCCGGCGGACTACCGGGAGTTCCTGCTGCGGGTGAGTGCGGGTGGACGGTGGCCCAGGGAGTTGCGGCGGGGACCCGACGGATGGCACTGGGCAGAGGACACGGACACCCAACTGGAGCGGCTGCACGTGCCGTTCCCCGATCACGACACCGCGCTGGCGGCGAGTGACGAGGTGTGGGAGAAGTTCGTACGGGAAGAGGACTACGCCGACCCTGCCGACTTCGAAGCCGCCCGGGACGCTCGGAACGAGGCCGTGGAGGCGGCGGAGCGGGACCGGGTCACGGGCGGTGTGTTTCTGGCGGGCCATGGCCACAACTTCAGCACCCTGCTCATCGTCAGCGGTCCGGATCGCGGCAGTATGTGGTTCGACGGGCGGCCGACCTGCGATCGCCTCAACCCGCTGCTGACGGATGCGGGGCGACCGGCCGGCTTCGGCGAGTGGTACATCGACTGGCTGGAGCACGAGGAGGGTCTGACGACCCCGGAGCTGGAGAAAGCCGCTCGCGACCAGTGGCACCGCGGTGTCGGCACGCCCATCTGGCTCCGCTGGTTCGACGACTGGGAGGACAACCGCCGCGGTCGGTAGCCCACTGGCTACGAAGGCGCCGGTCATCGCCAGGGCCCTGGCAGGGGCCACGGCAGTGTGATCGGCAGGGAACGGTCACCAGGCGGCAGTGATGTGAGCAGACTGGAGTGATGAACTCCGGGACAGGGCTTGGCAGCGGCGCTTGGGGCTTTCGCAGCACGGGAAGTCGGACCGGCCGACTTCCCGTGCTGAGAGCGGGATCCGTAAGGCGCTCCCTTAAAATCCCACGGTGAAGATCTGGACGGAGCGCCCTGCCAAAGCCGATCTCGAAGCGGTCGTCTGTCGCTACTTCAGTCTGCTCCGAGCCGGCCGGATCCCCGAGGGGCCACGAGGGCACCGGCTTCTACGTCGAGATCACCTACCGCGCGCGGGTCATCGAGGTGTCATTGAGCTTCTGGGTGAAGCCCACCAACGCCGGTTGGGTCCTCGCGGGACCGGCCACCCTCTGGTAGGAGGACGAACGAAACGCAGCACGATCCGGACGCCGACGCAATCTCCAGATGCCCGCTCAGACGGTCGTCGACCGGAGCTGGTGCGGCATGTTCCAGCCCTCGGCGAGCCTCGACGGGTGAACGTTGGCTCCCCCGCCGAAGAACTCGCAGAACTTCATGATCAGCGGATCCCAGTCGAGCGGATCCACGTAGTGCGTCCCGGGGATGACGAGGCTCTCCTCGACATGGGCGCGAAGGACCTCGACCTCGAAGGCGGTGGCGTGCGGCTCGGGACCGCCGAAGGGGTGGGCCGAGACGACCTTGCACTCCAGCTGGACCGGGCATTCCGCGACCCTGGGGGGCCGGACCAGGTCCGACGCCTGCTCGGTCAACTGCGCGACCGAGAACTTGTCCGGCTCGTACCGGTAGCCCTGCTTCACCTTGTAGTCCGCCACGACCGGCTTCCCGGTGGTGAGCGCGATCCGGTCGACGGCATCGACCATCGCCGACGAGGGCAGGTTGAGCACGCACTCGCCTTCCCGCAGCAGGTTCGCGGTGGTCTGGCCGTTGTTGCCGAGACCGAGCATGCAGGATTGGCCCAGCCACCACACCGAGGACATCGGCGCGAGGTTCGCCGTGCCGTCCTCGTTGAGTGAGCTGATCAGCACCACCGGAGTTCCGAAGTACAGGACCTTGAGCCCGGGGACGACGTGCATGCGCTGTGCCTTTCGCGAAGTGCCGGACGAACAGGTCCGCGATCAGGAACACGAACCGTCGCCGACTCTCTCGTGGGCGAGACACCTGCGCTGGCGGAAATGTGACACCGCGTTTCGGCCGAGTGCGGTCGAAGACGGCAGCGACAACGGCAACGGCGACGACGACGCTACGGTCCGGGTTCGGGGCGGCCGAGGACGGCGTCCGCTTCGCTGAGCATGCGCCGCCGTTCGGCCAGAACGCCGTCGAACGCGGTGGCGTTCTGCTGGATCAGGGTGCGCTGGACGGCGGTCTCGGCCTCGTTCCAGATCCGGACGAGCCCGGTCTCCTGTTTGCAGGCGACGTCCGCGAGGGCGGTCGTCCGTTCCTCGCCGGTGGCTCGTTCGGACGGCCAGGTGCCGGTCTGCAGCGGTGTCGCGTAGTCGTACCCCGCCCGCTTCATGCACCGGGACCACGCGGTGACGACGGCCACGACCTCCGGCGTCTTCGCCGACTGCTCGAAGGACTCCTGGTTGACCGACCGGACCACGTAGGCGTCTCCCGGGTAGCCGGTAGTGCCGGTGATCCGCCGCGCGGCGGACTCCTGGCAGCCCTGCGGGCCGGTGAGCGCCTTCATCTGTGCCGGGGAGAGCGGTGCCTGCGTCGGGGCCGGGTGGTCGGGCAGGTGGTAGCCGACGGTGCGGGCGCCGGTGGCGCTGGTCAGACCGTAGCGCCGTTCGTACCGTCCCAGCAGGGGTGCCTGGACGCCGGCCGGGGCGGGCGGTTGGAGGCCGGCGCTTCGCAGGCAGTCGGCGACCAATCGGTCCAGGGCGGTGTGCAACCGGGCCTCGTCGGCGGGCGGGAGGAAGTACGGGTCCAGCGGCAGGGAGATGACGGCGGGGCCGTCGGTGGCGGCCCCAGGTGTGACCTCAGGTGTGACCTCAGGTGTGACCCCGGGTACGGCCTCCGACGTGACGGCGGCGGCGGAGGGCGGCGTGCCGGTGGCGCCCCCTCCGCTCGTGGAAGTGGAGCAGGAGGCGAGCAACAGGCAGCAGGTGACGACAGCTACGAGCGGGGCCGCGAGCGGGGCGGCGAGCCGTGGTGCGTTCATGGTGACGTGGCCTCGAATCTCTGCGCCGCCGGGCCGTCCGACCAGTCGGACGGCCCGGCGGGGTGCTGCTGCGGTCAGCCGTTGACGAGGAACGAGGCGTCCTCGTTCTTCGTCCTCACCAGGTTGCCGTTGCCGCAGGCCACGATGAGGTCCGAGGGCCCGGACCAGTTCTGGTTGTAGAACACCTGGACGTTGCCGACGCAGCGGCCCGGGTACTGGTAGGTCGCGGAGGCCGCGTTGTTCTTCACCGCGGTGCCCTGTCCGGGGCCGGGCGTCAGGAACGCGCCGGCGTTCGCGAGGTTGTCGAAGCCCTTGAACCCGGTACTCAGGTCCCAACCGGCCACCGAGCCGCTCTGGTTGGCGTTGTACCAGAGACAGAAGGCCCTGGCGCCGAGGCAGTTCGGGTTGTTCGGCGCGGCCTGCGCGGCGGGCGACACGGCCAGCGTCGCGGTGGCCACCGTCCCCGCGAGCAGCAGGGTGGTGAGGATGCGTCGAGTCTTCATGGTCTTCCTCCTGGAGTCCGAACGCCCCGAGGCGGGGCGGATCCCGGTTCGGGTGCGTTTCGGTGCGACGGGTACGGGGGGCCGGTCCATCGGTGCCGCCACGTCCCCCGTTCGTGGCGGTGGTGCCGTCGGCCCCCGGCTCCGTCTTCGGGTTCCCGGTCCGGAACGCCGCCGTGGGGGGGCCGCGTCACGGGACCTTGAAGTGTCCGAAGATCCGATGGAGACTCCACCGTGCGGGCTAATTTGATTGTCCATCAACAAAAAACCGACACGGCCCAGGTGAGCGGCGGACAATCCCGCTTCGGCCGCCGGACAGGACCGCACAAAGGGTCGGACAGGACAGGAGGCACGGTGGGTAGTGCTGGACGACCGCAAGGACAGCTCAAGGGAGAGACGGAACAGGCGAACGCCCTGGCCCGGTTCGTACGGGAGGTGACGGGCGGGGCCACGGTCCGCGAGCTCGCTCAGCGGTACCCGGCCAGCAAGACCAGTTGGAGCGAGTACCGCTCCGCGGAGAAGGACATTCCGTGGCACCTGCTCGAACGGCTGGTCCACGACTGCGCGGTGGACCCGCAGGCCCGAACGGTGTTGCTCGTCCGCGCCCGCGCCCTGCACGAGCAGGCCGGCCGGGCGGCGGCCGGGACAGCCCCCTCGCACGCGGAAGGGCGGTCGGCCGCGCGGCAGGCCCTGGAACGGGCCCGGCAGGCGCAGCGCCAGGCCGAGGCGGGCGTGGCCCAGGCCGAGGACCTGATCCGCGTGCTGGTGGCGATCGTGGCCGAACTGCGGGGCGAGCTGAGCGCCGGCACCGAGGACGGGGCGGGTCCCGGTGGACGGGTCTCGGACGGCGGGTACGCGGCGCAGTCGCGGCGGTCCCGGCTGCGGGAGGCGACGCGTTGCCTGGCCGAGGTGCGGCGCATCAGGGAGGACGCGTGCCAGGTGCAGCGGACGGCGGGCTGGGAGGAGGACACCGTCGGGCTCCTGGTCGACCAGGAGCGGGCGCGGGCCCAGGAAGACGGTGGTCAGCAGCCGGGTGCGGAGCTGGTGGTGGACGGCGGGGTCCAGGCGCACCTGCCGGTGCTGCGGCGCTTGGAGGCCGACCTCGTGGAGGTGCGGGAAGCACTGGCCGACCAGTGCCGGGAGGTGAGCCGGATGGTCCGGCCCACCGCGGCCGGGTCCGGGATTGTCCGCGGCGAACTGGTCCGGGCCCCGGACAACCCGCCGACCAGCCCGCTCGCGCTCGGCCCCCCGCCCAACGGCCCCGCGGTCATCAGCCCCACGGTCATCAGCCCCACGGTCATCGGGCCGCCGCTCGTGGGGCCGCTGCGAGGAGGGCCGCTGCGAGGAGGGCCCGCCGATGCGCGGCGGCATCGCACGGCCCGGACCGGTGCGGCCATGGGGGCGACCGCGGTGCTCCTGGCCGGGGCGCTGGTGTTGGCCGGGGTGCTGGTGGGCATACGGCTCGGCACGGCGCCCGCCCCCGTCGACGCGCTCACCCGGGCGGCCGGCGCGGGCGCAGGCCCCTCGGCGCCGGCGGGGGACAGCCCCTCGCCGTCGGCACCCAGCACGCCGCCGACCGCCTCGCCGTCCATCTCACCGACCGCCTCACCGGCCGTCCCACCGACCGTCCCGCCGCCCGCCTCACCGGCCGATCCTCGGACCGCCGGACCGGGGAGCGCGCCGCTGGTACCGGCACCGGCCGGTACGCCGACCCCCACCGCAGGGTCCAGCACCCCACCGGAATCCGTCGTCCCCTCCCCTTCGGACGGGAACCGCGCGCCCATGAAGTCCTCGCCGTCGCCCAGCTCCATATCGCCGCCGACGGCGGAACCCTGGACGCCCGACCGGCTCGGCGGAACCCCCATGGTCCCGCCGACGGGGTCCGTCTCCATCAAGAACGGCAACAGCCTGCAGTGCGTGGCCACATCCGGCGGCACCCGGGAGGAAGGCCAGGAAGCCCAGCAGTTCCCCTGCGGGGACTACCCCGACCACTTCTGGGAGAGCCAGAAGACCTTCACGGACGCCGAAGGCAACACCTACTACCGGCTCGTCAGCTACAACAGTGCCCTGTGCCTCACGGTCCAGGACTCCAGCACCGAGGCCGACGCCCGGGTGATCCAGTCCGCGTGCAAGAACGACCCCGGGCAGTCCTGGAGAATCGAGAAGTGGCCGAAAGGCATCCGCTTCGTCAACGGCAACAGCCACCAGTGTCTCGCCGTCTCCTACGGCAGCACCGCCCCGCGCGCCCCACTGATGCAGTACCCCTGCGGAAACTACCCGGACCACTACTGGAGCTACGGCCCACGCCGGTAGCGGAGCGGTCCCCCCGGCCCGCACGGCCGGGTGGCAGACCGCCCGGGCGACCCGTCTCCCCCTGGCCACGGTGGCAGGTCGGCGAGCACCCTGTTCAGGCCCGTGCGGCAAGCAGAAGGGCCGCCCCTCCGAGGGCAGCCCTTCTGCGGATTCTGCGGCTTCTGCGGATTCGGCGTCAGCCGCCAACCCGGCGGTGGAGGCCGCCCGTCAGCTCCGGGTCCCCTGCCGGGAGGAGGTGATGAACTGCAGCAGGTGTTCGTTGACCAGCTCGGGGCGTTCCAGGTTGAGGCCGTGACCGGCTCGTTGCACGATCTCGGCCCGGACTCCCGGGATCAGCGCGGTGACCCGCTGGAGGACGTGACGCGGGCGGAGCAGAGCGCTGCGCCTGCCCAGCAGGACGAGGGTGGGCAGGCGGATGGAACTCAGTTCCTCGTCGGTGAACGGCCTGGCGGCGGGGCGGGTGTTCGGCTTGTAGCTGCGCATGCCGAGCATCAGGGGGGCGATCATCTCGGGCGGCGAGCTGAGTGCGGGGTTGGCGAGCAGGCGCCCGAGCGCGGGGCGCAGCGGCCGCGGGGCGAGCATGCCGAACAGGCCGCCGATCATGTGGGCGTAGAACCGGGCGGGGACCTTCTCGATGCCGCCGGGGTCCATCGGCGCGATCGAGGCGAGGCGTTCGGGTGCGTGGATGGCCTGGTTGAGGGTCAGCCAGCCGCCGTAGGAGAGGCCGACCAGGTGGATGCGGTCGAGTCCGAGGCCGGCGAAGACCTCGCCGAGCCAGGCCGCGTTCTCCTCGGAGCCGGCCGCGACGGCGCGTTGGACGCTGCGGCCGGGGTCGTCGAGCGTGTCGATCGCGTAGACCGGGTGGTGTTCGCCCAGGGCGGCGATCTGCGGGTACCAGTTGGACGGGTGTCCGGCGTGGCCGTGCAGCAGCACGATCGGTTCGCCGGTTTCGGGTCCGTAGTGGTGGACGTGGACGGTGCCGTAGCTGGTTTCGACATCGAGTTCCCGGCGGGGGGCCGGCCACAGCTCCATCGCGCGGTCGTAGGCCTCAAGGAACTTCGTTCGGGCTTTCTCGCTGACGAAGTGTCCGACGCTGGTCCTGGTCATGGTCCCTCCCGGTGCTCGGAATGCACGAAACAGCAGCACTTGATGGTATGTTTGTACCATAAAAACGTCTGGAGGGAACCCGATGCCGAAGCTGGTGGATCACGAGGAGCGACGGGCCCACATCATCGACGCCCTGCTGCGCACGGCGGCGGACACCGGGCTGCACACCGTCACCATGCGGTCCGTCGCGATCGAGGCGGGTGTCTCGGTGCGGCTCGTGCAGTACTACTTCGACACCAAGGAGCAGCTGCTGCTCGCGGCGCTCACCCGCCTGGCCGCACGGATGGGCGAGCGGATCCAAGAGCGGGTCCAGGGACGGGTCGAGGAACGGGTCCGCGACCGCGCCGGGGCGGCCGGGCCCTCGGCGTCACCGCGCGACATCGTCGAGGCGGTGCTGCTGGAGTCCGTGCCGACGGACGAGGAGAGCCGGACCTTCCACCTCGTCTACACCGAGTACGCGGTGCTCTCCATCACCGACCCCGCGCTCGCCGGGCAGTCGTTCCTCGCGGCGCCCAACGAGATGGAGGACTTCCTGGTCGGCCAGCTGACCGCCGCCCGGCAGGCCGGGGACACCGATCCGCGCACGGACGCCCGCCAGGAGGCCGTCGTCCTCCTGGCGGTCTCCGCCGGCCTGGGCCTGAGCGTCCTCCTCGGCCAGCGGACGGCGGACGACGCGGTGGCGGTCCTGCACTACCACCTCGGCCGGCTCTTCCCCGGCCCGTAAACCCTCGACGGCGACCGATTGAGCGCCCCCGGCCGGGGACGTCAGAGCCGTTCGGGAACGGGATTGCCGACGGCCTCGATGGCGCGGCGGACGGGGACCTTCAGCAGGAGGACGAAGCCGATGAGGAAGAAGACCAGCAGGGAGATGATCGCCGAGCGGTAGCTGCCGGTGATCTGGTAGGCGAGGCCGAAGACCAGCGGGCCCATCCAACTGGTGCCGCGGTCACTGACCTTGTAGACGCTGAAGTACTCGGCTTCCCGGCCCGCCGGGATGAGGTGGGAGAACAGCGAGCGCGAGAGCGCCTGGCTGCCGCCGAGCACCAGTCCGATCATGCAGGCCAGGGCGAAGAACCAGACGGGCTGGTGGGCGGGCATCAGGTACCCGAGGGCGAGGGTGGCCACCCAGCCGACCAGGGATCCGAGGACGGTCCGCTTGGCGCCGTAGCGGCGGGCGATCCGGCCGAGGAGCAGCGCGCCGCCGATCGCCACGATCTGGACCAGGAGCACGGCCGCGACCAACGAGGTCTGGTCCATGCCGAGTTCCTCGCTGCCGTAGAGCGAGGCCTGGGAGACGACGGTCTGGATGCCGTCGTTGTAGCAGAGGAAGGCGCCCAGGTAGAGCAGCGTGAGCGGGTACTGACGCATCCCGCGCAGGGTGCGGGCGAGTTCGCGCAGGCTGCCGGCGGCGGGCCGGTCCGGCGTGGCGGCGGGCCGGTCCGGCGCAGCCGGGGTACGGCCGGACACGACCGGGGTGCGGTCGGGGGCCGCGCCCGCCCGGGAGGGCAGCCGCAGCATCGGGACGAGCGTGAACAGCGCCCACCACAGGCCGGCCGAGGCCAGGCAGATCCGCACGGCGGTGCCGGAGGACAGGCCGAGCGCGTCGTGGCCCTGGAACAGCGCCAGGTTGGCGATCAGCAGCAGTCCGCCGCCCGCGTAGCCGTAGGCCCAGCCCTTGGAGGAGACCGCGTCGCGCTCGTCGGGGGTGGCCAGGCCGGGAAGGTAGGCGTAGGAGAGGGCGACCGACACCGCGTACGCGATGTTGGCGACCACCAGCAGTGCGCCGCCGAGGAGGTAGCGGTCGCCGTCGAGGAGGAACATCCCCATCGTGGCGACCGCGCCGACGTAGGCGAAGCCGCACATCAGCTCCTTGTGCCGCCCGGTGCGGTCCGCGACCGTGCCGGTCAGCAGCATCGCCGCGACCGAGAGCAGCACGGAGAAGGAGACCGTGTACGGGAAGAACGACCCGGCGCGCACCGACAGTCCGAGCGGGTGCACGTCGCCGGCCGCGTCGGCGGCGTTCTTGGCGACGGTCGTCAGGTACGGCCCGAGGAACACCGTCAGGACGGTGGCCGAGAAGGCTGCGTTGGCCCAGTCGTTGATGTACCAGCCGAACCGTATCCGGCGCAGGGCGCTGTCATCGGCGGCGGCCGCCTCGCGCTCCGGCGGGCCGTCCGGCAGATCGTCCGGGAGACGGTCCGGCAGGTTGTCCGTGGTGCTCGTCATGGGGATCCCATCACCGTGCTGGAGCCGGTGCTGCCGTCGCTCCAGCAGCCGCGCTCGCCGAGGACGTCCCGCAGGACGTCTATGCGATCGGCCATGATGCCATCCACACCGAGGCCGAGGAGAGCCCTGATCCGTGTGGGATCGTCCACAGTCCAGACGTGAACCTGGAGGCCGAGGCGGTGGGCGGCGCGCACGAAGGCCCGGTCGACGACCCGGACGCCCCGGTGCCGCTCGGGCACCTGCGCGCACACCCCGGCGAACGGCGCCCCGGCGAACCGCGACCCGAACCGCGACCCGAACTGCGCCCAGGAGCGCGCCCCACGCCCCCGCAGCAGCGGCCCGGCCAGCGAACGCAGCCGCAGCCGGGCCACCTCGCGCGGGCCGAGCGAGGTGGCCAGCCGGGGGCCCGCGGCGGCGCGGACGGCGGCGAGGCGGCTGTCGGAGAAGCCGCCGACGCAGACCCGGTCCCAGGCGCCGGTCCGACGGATCGTCTCGACCAGCGGCCCGACGGCGGCCGCCGCCTTGACGTCGACGTTGAAGCGGGCCCCGGGGAACGCGTCGAGCAGGTCCTCCAGCAGCGGCACGGGTTCGGTGCCGCCGATCCGGGCCTGCCTGACGGTGTCCCAGGGCAGGTCGGCCACCGCACCGGTGCGGTCGGTGACCCGGTCGAGGCGGGTGTCGTGAAAGGCCACCAGTACGCCGTCGCGGGTGGCGTGCACGTCCGTTTCGAGGTAGCGGTACCCGAGGGCGACGGCGGCCGCGAAGGCGGCGAGCGAGTTCTCGGGGTGGCCGAGGTCACCGCCCCGGTGTGCGAAGGCGAGCGGCCCGGGGTGGTCGAGGAAGGGGTGCATGTGGTGCTCCGAGCTGCTGGGATGCGCGTTACAGTATTACGCATCCTGTCAAGCAGTAACGCCGGTACCGCCGGTAACGCCAGTAGTCCCATCAGTGCCATCAGCACCAGCAGTACCGCTACCGCCCGGATCGTCGACGCGGCGCAGATCGTAGAGGTACGACCTGCCGGCCTTCCAGCTGCGCCAAGGGCCGAGCGGAGGGATCAGCTCCTGGTCGTCCGTCCGCCCCGCCAGCGGCCCGGAGTTGGCGACCCCGTCGGCGCCGACGGTGCACCAGCCCCGCTCCGGCAGCCACCGGCACCACACGTCCAGGTCCACCCGCCTGTACGACGGCCTGCCGTTGAACACGCCGTCCGCGCGGAAGTGGTACACCAGACCGTCCAGGCGGCGAACGAACTCGATCGACACGACGGCTCCCCCCATCGGACACCCGAAGGGCCAGGCTACGCCGCGAGCCCGGCGGAGACAGCGAAAGTGCGTTGCACGGCCGCCGACCTGACGCATAGGCTCACGCCCATCGACGTGTAGCTCAGCAGCAGAGCGCCGGGCTCTGGACCCGGAGGGCGCAGGGGCGGGACCTGCCACGTCGGCCTATGGACGACGACGCTGACCAGCAGCACCCCACCGGGGCCGGGATATCCGCGCACTACCCGCAGCGCCAGCTGGCCCTGGCCCGCGCATTCCTGACCTCGACGGCCCACGCCGACGACAACTCCGGCACCGACTCCCACGCCGACGCCGAGACCCGGCGCAGCGCCGAGGCCCGGGTCGCCCGCTGGCGCGCCGTGCTCGCCGGGATCGCCGACGGCCGGCTGGCCATCGGCTCGCGCACCCCGGTGGCCGGACTGCCCGCCTGGGTGACGCCCGAGGTCGTACGGGGTGGCTTCGCCACGTCCGCCGCGAGCGCCGAGGGCCCGCTCCAGCCGTACGAGCGCGAGGCTGCGGCCCTGGCCGGGGTGGCGGCCGAGCGCGGGGCGCTCTTCGCGTACTGCCTCACCGAGCCCGGCCTGTCCCGGCTGTACGACCTGCTCGACAGCGGCGGCTACGAGGCCGCCGTGCCGGAGGAGGCGGCGCTGCTGACGGTGGCGTGGCTCGTACGGGCCGGGGACGCGGCCGGCGCGCTGGAACTCGTCGACGTCCTGGAGCCGTTCGCCGACCGGCTGCGCTTCACCCCCCGGCCGTCCGCGCTGCCCGCGCCGGACGCCGAGGCGGTGCACCGGCGCACGGTCGGCGACGCCGTCACGACCCTCACGGGCCGGCGGCCGAACGCCGCCGTGGAAGCGCAGCGCGAGGCGCTCACCGTCTGGCAGCCCTTCGGCGACCAACTGCTGGCCCACTGGCTGGAGACCGCCGAGGCCGGCCGGGTCCTGGAGCGTACGCCCGACAGCGCCTGGACGGAGCGCGGCGCGGTGCTGCTCCGCCGCTACGAGGAACTCGCCGCGGCCCACACCCGCTGCACCAAGCACCGCGACCCGAAGGAGAACCTCGGCATCCTGCGCGGCGCCCTGGCGGAGACCGCCGCCGGCCGGCCGCTGGACGCGCGCCGCCTCGGACTGCTGCGGCACGCGGTGGCATCCATGGTGCGCCGACGCGGCCGGCCGGGCTCCGACCGGCACTCCGAACTGCGCACCCGCCAGGCCGTGCAGGCGGCCCAGCCTTCGCACCACGACCTCGCCCAGCTGGTGCTGCGCCGCCTCTCCGGGCTGCCCCAGGAGACGGGCGTGGCCGACGTGTCCCCGCTGGTCGCCGACGTCTCGGCGCACGAGGCGCACGAGGCGCACGAGGCGCGCGCGACCCCCGCCGGCCACACCACCCGTCTCCCCGCAGGCACCCCGGTGCCCGCAGCGATCCGACAGGTGGTGGAAGCCGCGCTCAGCGCCCCGATCGACACGCTCGTGGAGCGCGGCATGGTGCCCTCGGCCGAGGTCCTGGCCGAACTGGTCCCGCAGCTCGTCGCCGTGGCCGGCGCCCAGTCCTACCCGGACGAGGCGCTGCGCACCCTGATGACGGCGAACTACCGGGCGTTCCGCAACCGTCGCTCGCTGCTCCTGAGCGACCTCACCGGGCAGGTGCGGGTCGACGAACTGCCCTGGGTACGGGCCGTGGCCGCACACCGCGTCGGCGAGGACGGCCGCGCACCCGCGCGTACCGCGCTGCGCCGGCTCGGCGAACTGGCCGTACAGGCGTTCCCCGGCACGCTCCTGCCGAACGCGCTGGTGCGCGAACTCGGCGTGCTCGCCCGGCAGGCCGAGCTCGACGCGCCGTTCGTGGAGGAACTGGCGGCGGACATCTTCACGGGCACCTTCACCCCGAAGTACCTCGGGGGGGGGGGGGGGGGGGGGGGGAGGGGGGGGGGGGGGGGGGGGGGGGGGGGGTAGGGGTGGGCGGGGGCCGTGAGGTGGGCGCGGGCGG
>NZ_JBWKER010000005.1:65721-125961 GCF_056435345.1 Kitasatospora sp. NPDC043950 | reverse complement strand
AGGGGGGGGGTGGTGGGGGTCACAACATGCCCGGTCTTTACCGTCCCCCCCTCCCCCCCCACCCCCCCCCCCCACCCCCCCCCCCCCCCACCCGCCCCCCCCCCCCCCCCCCCCCCCCCCGGAACTGCTCGGTGGCACGCTGTACGAGCGCTACTACGCCATCGACTACGCGGCCGTCCACGACCTCGCGACCGCCGAGGCGGGCAAGGCAGACAAGGCGGGCAAGGCGGGCAAGGCAGGCAGGGCGAACAAGGCCCCGGCGCGAGGCCGACGCCCCCGCTCCTCCCCCGGGTTCACCGAGCTGTGCGCGCAGCGCGCCGAGGTGTCCGGAGGATGGTCGATCGCGTCCAACGGGAAGATCATCGAGCAGGCCCAGATCCTCACCACCCACAACCTGGCCACCCTGGTCACCCGGGTCGGCATCAGCCCCGAGCCGGGCTGGGACGACCTGGCCTGGCGCAGCTTCACCACCGTGTGCCGCGCGACGGCCCGGATCCACGACAACCTGCGGCCGCTGTCCACCATCAAGGACGCGGCGTACGCGTGGCGCCAGCTGGTGTTCCACCTCTCCCTGTGCGAGCCCGCCGCGCAGGCCCGGGTCATCGCCGGACTGCGGGGGGAGGCCGCCCGCCACCCCGCCCACGTCGCGGCCCGTCTCGCCCCCGCCCTGGCCGGCCTGCGCCAGGCCGCCCGCGGCGGCGCCGCGGACGCGGACGCCGGGCGCCGTCTCCTGGGCTGGACCACAGGACCGCACTGGCTCCACCCGGCCCCCAGGACCTGACCACCCGCGCACCGCCCAGGCCGAACCCGCCGCCGCCAAACCAGGAAGCCGTCGGCGCCGGCGGGTTCGGCTGGTTGGGCGGCGACCCGAACGAGCTCCAGCAGGTCGGCCGTCCGGTGGGGTGGTCTTCGTCGGTGGGTGGCTGCTGACCGAGGACGGTCCTCGAACGAGTGCGACCCGCGCCCACAAATCACCCGATCGAGTGAAGGTCGAACGCTCTCCGCCAATTCGGCACCCCGTCGCCGATGATGCGCTTGGCGCGACACGGGGGCACCCGCCATCCTGCGGGCGCCCCCACGATCCGTGCCGTCCATCCGCCGACGAACCTCGGAGCACACATGCGTCGCCCCACCACCGCCGCCGCAACCGCCCTGACCGCCGCCATAACCGCGGCCCTGCTGACCGGACCGGGGGCCGCCGTCCCGGCCCACGCGGACACCGCACACATCCCCGTCATCCTCATCCACGGCCGCAACGCGGACCCCGGAGTATGGGGCACCCTGATGACCGGCCTCCGTTCGAAGGACGTCCCGGCCTTCGCCTGGGGCTACGACACCTCCCGGTCGACCAACGAGGTCCTGGCCGGCGAACTGACCCAGTACGTCGACAACGTTCTGAGCCAGACGGGCGCTGCCAAGGTGAACATCGTCGCCCACAGCCTGGGCAGCCTGCCGAGCCGCTGGTACATCAAGTTCGGAGGCGGCAACCAGAAGGTCGCGAACTGGATCTCCCTGGCCGGCCCCAACCACGGCACCTCCCTCGGCTACCTCTGCGCCCTCTGGGACCAGGGGTGCAAGGACATGACGCCCAACTCGTGGGTCATCAGCCACCTCAACCAGGACACCGAGACCCCGGGTCCCACCCGGTACACGACCTTCTGGTCCCCCAAGGACGAGCAGATCTCCCCGACCACCAGCACCAAGCTGAACGGCGCCACCAACATCGAGACGGACGGCCTCAAGCACAACGACTTCCTGACGAACCCCGACGTCCTCGACAAGGTCACCGCGATCCTGACCAGCTGACACACAGCCACACCACCGCCCCGGCACCACCGGCCACCCGCCGTGTACAGATCCTCGGCGCGGTGGCCGGCCCCGCCGCGACAACGGCGCGACGAGCACATCTGCGTCGCCTCCCGGTCAAACCCGTGGGCGGCCGCCGGTGGCGGGGCCTCCTCGAAGGTGACCACGGTGTGGCGGACGTAGTGCGCGAAGATCTCGGCCACGGCGTTCAGGTCGGCCGGAACCGCCGGGCGGATCACTGACTCCATGGCGTCCACAACGGGAGAGTGTGGGCCGCGCTGCGCGGGCCACCGACTCGGGCCGTCGGCCGCGGCTCTCCGATAAATCAGAGCGCGAACCCGGACAATCCATGGACCAGGAATACGGGCGAAATCGCCGGAAAGAAAAGGTGGAGATAGGAATCGAACCCATCTAAACGGCCCTGCAAGCCGTCGCCTCGCCACTCAGCCACTCCACCGCGGCAACGAGGGAAACATTACACGCACATGAACGGGGATTACCCGGCGACGCCGAGCTTTCACTCCAGAAGACCCTTAATGCGTTTAGTGCTATTTCTCTCGACATGGTGTCGACAGGGTCCGGCGGGCCAGCGCGGAAAAGTCGCGGTGCGCTAGCCTGTGCCGATATCTCCGACCCGATGGGATTTCACTGATGGCCGTCGAGGAATCATGGTCCACCCGTACCACGGAGCTGCGCTGCGGAACCGCTGCGAACCGGTGCCAGTACAAGAGCCTCCCCCTGCGCGACCTTCCCCCGCTCGGTGTCGTGCGCCGCGCCCGGATCGTCCGCGAAGGCCTGCGTGAGCGCCGCGCCGCCGTCCCGACGCCCGGCCGGCCCTCCCGCTTCACCGAGGGGGACTGGGTCCGGGTGAAGGACGAGGCCACGGTGCGCGCCACCCTCGACGCCAAGGACCGCCACCGCGGCCTGTGGTTCACCCGCAGTCAGTGGTCGTTCTGCGGCGGCGTCTACCAGGTCGAACGCATCGTGCGCCGCATGATCGACGACCACTACCGCGTGCGGCGCCTGTCCGGCACCGTCGCCCTGGCCGGCGCCACCTGCCACGGCGCGGACGGGGCCCAGGGCTGCGGACTGGACTGCGCCCTGCTGTTCCGCGACGAATGGCTGGAGCCCGCCACCGCGCCGGTCCCCGCCGCTCGGCCCGCCGCCCTCTGGGCGACCGTGCGCAGCCTCCCGGAGATCCACGCCACCCTCGACCCCGACGGGCGGCTGGACGGCGTCCCCTTCCAGCCGGGCATGGAGCTCCACGCCGACACCCGCCACAGCGCCACCGAACTGCGCCACCGCTCCCTCGCCTGGTGGCAGCACCCCACCAAGGGCCGCTGGTTCATCCTCAACGGCCTGCGCTGCGGCGGCGAGCCGCTCGCCACCGGCTGCGACCGCCGCTGCGCCCTGCTGTGGCACGAGTCCTGGCTGCATCTGGAACCCGCCGCCACCGCCCACTGACCTTCCGCCACCGCCCGCCGCCCGCCGACCACCGCCCTGCCGGGCACCGCCCTCCGCGGTGCCCGGCAGGTTTTCGTCGCCGGCAGGTCCTCGCCGGCCGCCAGCGCCGTCAGCGCCGCCAGCGGTCGCGCACCAGCTTCGCGGCCAGGTGCAGCGGCCCGTCCCGGTCACCGACGTAGCAGCGGGGAAGCGCGTACACCCCGCTGTGGACCCCGGGGCTGACCGCGCACCCGTACCCGTAGCCGGCTCGCGCCACCGCTTCCACCGCGGCGGCGTCGAGCGAACCGTACGGGTAGCAGAACCCTTCGACCGCCTGCCCCGTCAGGTCCTCCAGCACGCGGCGGCTGTCGGCGACCTGGGCTGCCAGCTCCCGCGCGCCCAGGCCCGCCAGCCGCCGGTGCGTCAGCCCGTGCGAGCCGATCTCCAGCCCGGCGGCGGCGGCCTCGTGGACCTGGCACGCCGTCATCAGCGGCTTGCGCGGACCCTGCCGGTCCCAGTCGTTGTATCCGCCCAGCCGGTCGGCCACCACGTAGACCGTCGCCGTGAAGCCGTACTCCGCCAGTGCGGGCATGGCCTCCTCCACGAAGTCGCGGTATCCGTCGTCGAAACTCAGCCCCACCATGCCCGCCGCGCCACCACCCCGGTGCGAGCGCATCAGGGCGCCGACCGACACCCCGCGCAGCCCGCGGGCGGACAGCCAGCGCAGCTGGCGGCGAAAGCGCGCAGGGTCGACGGTAATCAGATAGGGATCCTCACTCGTTGACGCCACCGAGTGGTACATCAGCGTCCACGGAAAACGCCCCGCACCTCCACCGGCCGCTTCTTCCGGACTGTTGCGTGGTCGAATGATTCGCATGTTCTGCTCCAGCTGTCCGGCGGCACCGCCTGTGCAGGTGGCCTTCAGGGAAATTGCATTCTGGCAGCGTCGTACCCGGCTTCCATTCGCGCCAGGCGACTCCGCCCCATTTCACCCGGATGCCAGCCCAGAAGTCGCCCGACGAGTGCCCGGCCCGCACGGCCCGAATACCGGTTCCGCCCCGTCCGGAACCGGCCGACGTTTCACCTGGCCGCGACGGCGGCCGGTGCCCGTGCGGCGGCTCTGGCGGCATCGAGCGCGGCCCGGACCCGCGCTGCGCCTGCGGAGGCGATTCCCGTCGTGCGGCTGTCGTCCGCAGGGCGGCTGACGAGGCCCGCACACGCGCGACAGATGCCGGGCCGGGGGACGGGGTCGTGGCACTGGGCGCACTCGGCGTAGCCGGCCGCTGCGGGCCGTGCGGCGGCCCGGAGGGGCGGCATCTTGCGCTCCAGGCGGTAGCGGAGCACCGCGACCGCCGAGTACACCGGGGCGGGCAGGCCCGGCAGCAGGGCCCGGGCGAGGTCGGCGGGTGTGCTGCCGCGCTCCAGCCACTGGGCGACCAGGGGCGCGAGTTCGCGTGCCTCGGCCTCGCCCAGGCTCAGGCGCGGTTCGGGGCGGATGACCCGGAACAGGGTGGCGACCGCCTCGCGGAGCCGTTCGTCCGGCGCGTCCTTTTCGGAGTCCCCCTCCCGCCTTTCCGCCCCCAGGGCGGCGCCGGGCTCTCCGGACTGCCGGGAGGGGAGGGAGGGTTCTTTCACCGGGTTCTTTACCAGGGCGTCAGCGCCGCCGGTGGTCCCTTCGCCGGGGGCCGGACGGTTGGCACCCGGCGGCATCAGCTGCGGGGTGTCGTGGACGTGGGTCTCGGTGATGATCGTGCCGTCGGGCATCCGGATCTTCTCGACCCGGTAGAAGCCCGCCTCGGCCAGCTCCTTCAGCGCCTTGCGAATGGCGCAGCGCCCCTGGGGGCTGGTGTCGGCCATGTGCCGGCCGTCCTCGCGCCAGCCGTCCGGGCGGGAGAGGAGGTCCGCGAGCAGACCGCGAGCGGTGTAGGACAGCCGCCGGTACTGGAGCATCGTGTTGGGCAGCACGGTGAAATCGCGCACGTGGGCGCTACGATGGACGCGCATCGGGAGGTGCTTCTCCTGTTGCCGGGCCCCGGAGCGTTGGCGCGCTGCCGGGGTCACCTATTTGTGGTTAGGTCACGGAACGTACCACAACTATCTGACACACCAAGTGTGTTGACGCCAGCGGCCGGATCATATTCAAATCCTCCCGCCGATGGCCGGCACGAAGTGCGGCCAGGACCACCGAGGCCTTCCACGGCTGGACCCGGAAAAGGGTTCCATGACGGCCCCGACCGGGGGTTATCCCCCTCTCGCATGGGCCCGCTGCCCGGATGGATCGGTGGATCTTGAGCACCCAGGCTGAAGGCATACGAATTGCCGATGCATCCGGCAGGGTGCACAAGGAGGGTTCCCCCATGACCGATCGTTCTCGCCCGCTTCGACGTGCCCGCGCCTCGTCGTCCGGGCCGGGGCGAGGCATCGCGATGGTGGTGGTGACGGTCGCCACCGGTCTGGCCGTGGGAGGCGCTCTGCCCGCGTCCGCGGCACAGCCCCGCGGCTCCGGGTGAGGTCGTGCGGCAAGGCCTGGACCGCCTGGTGCACGAGGACAAGTACCCCGCCGCCCTGGCCTCCGACCTCGGCCGCGACGGGTGCACCCGCAACTACGCTGCCGGCGTCGCAGACTTGAGCACCGGGAAGAAGGTGCCGGTCGACGGGCAGGTACGGGCGGGGAGCAACACCAAGGCGTTCACCGCCACGGTCGTCCTGCAACTGGTCGACGAAGGCAAGGTCGCCCTCGACGCCCCGGTCGAGCAGTACCTGCCGAACCTGGTGCGCGGCGAGGGCATCGACGGCCGCCACATCACGGTACGTCAGCTGCTGCAGCACACCAGCGGACTGCCTGACTACGTCGACTTCGTGGGCGACCTCGTCGGCACGGAGCGCCACACCTACCTCCAGCCCCGAACCCTGCTCGACCTGGCGCTGGCGCACAAGGCGCTGTTCGCCCCCGGGACCAGCTGGGCGTACAGCAACACCAACTACCTCCTGGCCGGCCTGATCATCGAGAAGGTCACCGGCCGTCCGCTGGCCGAGCAGATCACCCACCGGATCATCGAACGCATCGGACTGCGCCACACCTACTTCCCCGGCGCGGGCGACGAGGGCATCCGGAAAGCACACCCCCAGGGCTACTACGCGCAGCCCGGGGGGCCGTTGGAGGACGTCACCGAGTTGGACCCCTCCTGGTCCTGGGCCGCCGGGCAGGTGATCTCCACCCCGAGCGATCTGAACCGATTCTTCTCCGCCCTCTTCGGCGGCAAGCTCCTGAAGCCCGCACAGCTCGCCCAGATGCGGACCACCGTCGAGGTCCCCGGCGGAATGTGGCCCGGTGCCCGGTACGGGCTGGGAGTGACCAGTACGCCGCTGAGTTGCGGCGGCCTGATGTGGGGGCACGGCGGTGACATCCCCGGTTACCAGACGCGCACCGGCGTCACCGATGACGGCCGCGCCGTCACGGTTGCCGTCACCGCCGACACGGCGCCCACCAAGCAGGGCCCCTCCGATGTCCTGGCCCTCCTCGACGCCACCCTGTGCAGGTGACGGCCGAGGCTCCGTAGTGAGAGTGGCCGTGGTTGGCGTCGCCCAGTTCCAGGATGGCGTCGGTGGTCGCGGCCACTCTCCAAACCCCCTGCACGCGCCGCCGCCCGAACTCATCGGTCCCAGGAGAAGAATTGTCCGGCAGTCCCAACTTCATTGCCAGCAGTCCGCCGACGGCCCGCCGCCCACCGATCGGCCCGCCCCGATCGCCCTCAACCGCTTCGCCGAAACTCAGGGTGCGGCGGCGCGTCGGCGGCTGGTTCGGCCACTGCTGCGTTGACCGTCAACGACGAGTGCGCGCAGAGCACACTGCGGAGCCGCACGGCAACTACGGTTCTTGCACGGCGAGAAGGCCGAGTCCGCGGAATCCCGGTTGCCGCCCCTGCACGTTCGCTCGGGGGGAGCCGAGGGATCCTCAGCGAAAGGAAGCCCGAAGTGCACCGGACAACTGCTCACCCGCTGCGACGGACGACGGCGTTGCGCCGGGTGGGGAACACGATCGCGGCCGCGATGGCCGGAGGCGTCCTGCTCCTGGCCGCCCCGGCCCCTGCCGGGGCGGTGGAACTGGACTGGCGGGGCGTCGGCGTCAGCAGCCTGTCCTACATGAAGACGGTGACGGTCAACGGCAACACCTACGACGTCACCAGGGGCCTCGACAACGGCATCTGGTTCCGGTTCAACAACGGCGCCTGGCAGCCGCTGGGCGGCTTCCAGGCCCAGAGCTACTACTCCCCCGCCATCGTGCAGTGGCAGGACCGTGTCATGGTCGCCCACCAAGGGGTGGACAACCAGATCTACTGGACCGCCGTGCAGAACCCGTCCGCGAACCAGTGGGAGCCGTGGCACCGCATCGAGGGTGACGCCGCCGCCTGGGGCGGCATCTCCCTGGAGAGCCTGGGCAGCACGGTGCTCTTCGACTGGGCGGACGTCAACGGCCTCTACCGGATCACCAGCGTGCACACCCGCCCGGACGGCACCCGCTCGCAGACCGCGATCAGCTTCCCCAACAGCCAGTGGCACGTGGGGCCGCAGGGAAGCGGCACGACGGGCACCCGGCGACCGAGCCCGATCATGACCTGGAACGAGGCGGCGGGCGGCGAGATGGAGCACATCTACCTGGTCGGAACCGACAACCACGTCTGGCAGATCTGGCGCAACCCCGCCACCGGGGCGACCGGAACCGCGAGCCAGGTACCGGGCGGGGCCGTGTGCATCTCCGGGGTGTCGGCCGCGCGGATGGGGTACCAGGACTACACCGTCGCCCCGGGCGACCCCCAGTACGCCAACCAGCGCCGGCAGATGCTCGCCTGCATCGGGGCCGACGGCTACGTCTGGATCAACACCTCCTCCACCGGCGGTGACACCTGGGACGGGTGGCGCCAGCCCGCCGGCGCCCTGGCGCCGTCGACGGACACCCCCGCGATCAACGCCACCGTCAACGAGTTCAGCATCGACATCAACTGGAACGGAGCCCGCAGCGGTCTCTTCCCCGACCACGCGATCGTCGAGAAGAGGATCCGGTAGCGGGACGAGGGCACCGGCGGGCGACGGCGTGGAGGCCCGGACGGCTCGCGGCGCGGGGCTGTCAGCCGACGGACTTCGCGTCGTCCGCCAGTACTTCGACGAGCCGCCGCTTGACCGCGTCGCGATGCGGGACCTGACGAGGCGGCTGCCCCGGCTGCGGCGGGACGCCGAGGTCGGTGAGGAGGTAGAGCATCCGCAGGGTGCGCAGCGCGTTGGACACGTATGTCGGGGTGGTGCCCCGGGCCACGGCCCGGAAGTCGGCGCCGATGTCGTCGAGCCAGGCGACGGACCGGTCCGCGGTGAGCTTCGGGTTGGTGAGGGTCAGCGCGATCGCACGGGCGAGCCGGTCGTCCTCCCGTTCGGCGTACAGGTAGTCGGTGGGCGCGAGGAGCCGGGCGGTCGCGAGGTCCAGCATCTCGACCGGTTCGACCTCGCGGTGGCAGCCGAGGGCACCGAGCAGGTCGGCGCCGTGCGCCACCGCGTGCAGCCAGCCCAACTGCGCGTCGTGGCCGCGCAGATCGCTCTCCGCGGGGTACCAGCGGACGAACGCGTCGAGCCATTCCTGCCGGAGGTCCCCGCGGCTGACGATCATGTCCAGGACCAGCGGCGCGAACGTGCGGGCCTGAATCGGCGAACCGGCCGCGAAGCGGGCCGCCATGTCATCGCCCAGGCGGACCCGCCGGTCGCCGTCGATGACGTCGCGCTCGATCCAGGTCCGCAGCACGACGTACGGGTAGCCGTCGCGCACCTCCGGGTCCGGATCCCGCAGGCACTCCGCCAGTTCTGCGGTGAGCTCGTCCAGATCGCCGCCCGGGGGCACCGCACATGCGTCGGAGTAGATCTTGTACCAGTCAGTCACGAGCAGCGAGGCTAGCCCGCCACGGACGGCGTGACCAGCGATTATCCGGATCCGCCCGCTGCTGTGACCGACAGTGCCGCGGGACGTCGGACGCCCATCGCCCCGGCCTCCCGCCCCCACTCCCCCGTCCACGTGGCGCCTGGCCGCCGTCACCGTGACGACCGCGCTCGCCGTCCTGGTGTTCTCGAACTCCTCGGCGTACGCCGAGGCGCCCGGTGAGAGCAGCAGGTGGGCCGACGAGATCGAGGACGACGTCCCCGTCGCGGCGAGCGGCATCATGGGCGAGGCGCGCGCCGACGACAGTGACCTCATCCAGGTGTGGCGCGGGGCCGACGACGCCGACACGTACCTGTCGCTCGACCACGGGCGGCCGATCACGCTCGCGGGCCAGACCAACGCCCGCCCGCAGGTCGTCTACGCCGACGGCACCCGCGCACCCAGCACGTCACCACCAACCTCTCCGTCGAGGTCGACGAACCGGCGGGCACGGCCGTCGCGCGTTCATACGTCACCGTCCTCCGGGCCCTGCCCGGCTTCCCCTTGCAGCCCATCGCCGCCGCCCGCTACCACGACCGCTTCGAACTCCAAAGCGGCCAATGGCAGTTCGCGGAGCGCCGGGTGCGCCTCACGCTGGTCGGCGACGTGAGCCGCCACCTGCGCCAGGCCGCCGCACCCCGGTAGCCCCCAACCTCACGGGACAGGAAGGCTAGGCATCCGTCCGCACGACCGCGGTGAGGGTCTGCTCAGGGCTGCCGTCGGCGGGCCGTGCGGTCACCGGGTCCCCGTTGCGCCCCGCGGTGCTGGAGGTGAGCGCCCAGCCGGCGGGGTTGACCACGGCCCGGCGGGCACCGTCGTAGCTCCACCGCTGGGCCGCGGAACCGTCGCAGGCGGCGCGCACCACCTGGCCGCCGACGGCCGCAGGTGCGGCCAGGCACTCGTTGCCCTGGGCGGTGTGCAGGCTGCCGTCGCGGGCGAAGACGAAGAGCTGGTTGGCGTTGGACGTGGTGGCGCAGCGGTAGCTGATGGCGCCGTTGGTGCCGCCGCGGTCGAGGCAGGCGCCGTTGGCGAACCGGAGCGGCCAGCGGGCGGACTGGCCGAGGCCGAGTTCGGTGAGCAGGGTGCCGTCGGGCTGCTTCCGCTGGCGGATCATGTCGTCGCAGGCGCCGCTGGTCGAGGTGCCGGTGTTGGTGGCGGTGAGGGTGCCGCCGTTGCCGGTCATCGGGTCCCAGCGGTTCTCGGAGTACGCGTTGTCGTCGCAGACGTAGGCGGGCCTGTTCCAGTCGAAGTACTCCACCCAGCTGTTCCAGTCGTGCTTGATCTGCCGCGACTCGGGGAGCAGGACCGAGCCGAGGACGAAGGAGGCGCCGGCGGTCTCGTCGGTGACGGTGGCCGTCACCCAGTGGGTGGCCGGGTCGATCCGGACCTGGAAGGCGTACGTGTGGCCGGTGACCGGGCGGCCCTGGTTGACGGTGCTGTTGGCGCACTGGAGGTGCTGGCCCTCGCCGGTGCTGTTCCAGCAGTGCGAGCCCTGGGTGCCGTCGGCGAACTGGAGCTCGGTGTCGGCCCAGGTGGACCAGTTGAACAGGCCGTCGTTCTGCTGCTTGTCCTGGAAGCCGATGTAGGAGAGGTTCCCGTCGAAGTTGAACTGGCTCGACCAGAAGACGTCACCGTCGCCGGGGGTGGTCACCACCGTGTTGCGGAAGGTGACCTCGGTGAGGACGGTGTCGCCGGTGATGGTCCAGGAGGAGTACGAACCGGGCGTCTGACCGTAACGGGGCTGGGCCGCGGCGGCCGGGGCCGCCGGTTTCGCGACGGCCGGGGCTTCTCCGGCGGGCAGGCCGGTGAGGGCGAGACAGGCGAGCGGCACCGCGCACATGGCGCGGCGCCGGGAGACGCGTGACATCCGTTGCTCCTGACAGGTCAGCGGCGGCCGCAAGCCGTCGGCGCCGCACGGATTCCCCAGCGCGACCCTCACCCACCCGATCACGGTCCGCAACAGATAAGGTCGCCAGGAGTGACCGGGCGCCCGGAGGGTCACCAGGCGCCGATCACCCGTTCGAGCGATTGGTGCAGGCCGCCTCTCCGGACGCCGAACGGGCGAACAGGCGAGCGGTGATCGGACGCATGACGGACCAGCCGGGCCCGCCGCCACCCGATCGGGCCACCTCCGGCCGCGACACGGCGAAGCGCCGAGACAACGGCGGTTCGGATGCGGAAGGCTGACGCCACCCTGCCCGGGGCCTCGCGGCGCGGCGGGAACGAGCGACCGGAGCGACCCGAGACCGGAATGGTGGCATGACCGTTCAGGACACCCCGCCCACCGGGACCACCCGGCGCGGCGACTTCGCCGAGCTGCACCGACGCGTCTCCGACGCTGGTCTGCTGCGCAGGCGTCCCCTGTACTACGCGGGCCGGAGCGCCGCGCTGTTCACCGCCCTGGCGCTGCTCCTGGCCGGGTTCGTCGCGCTCGGCGCGAGCTGGTGGCAGCTGTGCATCGCGCCCCTGTTCGCCTTCGTCCTCGGCCAGTTGGCGCTGCTGGGGCACGACGTCGCCCACCACGCGGTGTTCGCCGGCCGGCGGGCGACCGACCTGGCGGGCATCGTGCTGGGCAACCTCGTGGTCGGCATGAGCTACGGCTGGTGGGTGAGCGACCACAACCGGCACCACGCACACCCGAACCGCGAGGGCCACGACCCGGCCGCGGACTCCCTCCTCTTCGCCCGGACCACCGAACAGGCCTGCCGGACAAGAGGGTTGAGGCGGCTCGCGGCCAGGTACCAGGCGGAACTGTTCTTCCCGCTGCTGTCCCTCCAGGCGCTCGGGCTGCTCGTCGCCACCTGCCTGACCCTGACCCGCGGCACCGTCCGGTACCCGGCCCTGGAGCGCACGCTCGCCGCGCTGCACTACGCCCTGGCGGTGGCCCTCCTGGCCGTCGTCCTCGCACCGCTCCAGGCGCTGGCCTTCGCCGTACTGTTCGGGGCGGTCCTCGGCGTGTACCTGGGGTGCATCTTCGCGCCCAACCACAAGGGCATGCCGATGACCGGCCCGGACGCGGAGCGCGCCGACTTCCTCCGCCGGCAGGTGCTGCCGTCGCGCAACCTGCGGGCCGGCCGGTTCGTCCACTTCCTCTTCGGCGGCCTCGGCTACCAGATCGAGCACCACCTCTTCCCGGCCATGCCGGTGGCGGCGCTGCGCCCCGCCTCGCGCATCGTGCGCGACTACTGCGCCCAGATCGGCGTGCCGTACAGCGAGGCGAGCCCGGTCGCCTGCTTGCGGGAGATCCTGCGGGACCTGCGGGCCGTCGGCCGCTCGCTCCCCGGCGACCCGGTGCAGTCGGGCCCGCCGACCCGGCCTTCCGCTCCAGAGCCGACCCGGCCGACCGCCCCGGAGCCGCAGGCCGCGCCCGAAGCGGGGGCGGCGGTACGGTGAGCGGAGTCCTGTCCGGGCCGGCGGCGCGCACCGCGGACGGCCCGGCCCCCGGCGGCGAACGGCTCCGCGTCCTGATCGTCACCGAGTCCTTCGCCCCGCAGCTCAACGGTGTCGCCCACAGCGTCCTCCGGACCGCCGAACACCTCGTCGCCCGGGGCCACAGCCCGGTGGTGGTGGCACCCGCCGTGCGGGCACCCGCCGTGCGGGCCGCGCGACGGCACGCGGGCGACCTGCGCCGCGATCGGGCGTACGGCTACGAGGTGGTCCGCGTCCCGTCGGTGCCACTGCCCGGCTACCCGGAGGTGCGGGTCGCGCTCCCGGGGCGCGGGGTGGCCGACGCCATCGAGCGGCACCGCCCGCACGTGGTCCACCTGGCCAGCCCGTTCGCGCTCGGGGCGGTCGGCGCCGCGGCGGCCGACCGGGCGGGGGTCCCGTCCGTGGCGGTCTACCAGACCGATCTGGCCGCCTACGCCAGGACCTACCTGCCGGCGCTGGGCGCGGCCGGGCCCCTGTTGGCCTGGTGGCGGCTGCGACGGGTGCACTCCCTCGCCGCGCGGACGCTGGCACCGTCGCGGGCTTCTCTGCGCGCCCTGCTCGCGCACGGCATCCCCCGGGTCCACCTGTGGCCGCGCGGCGTCGACTGCGCACGGTTCCACCCCCGCCACCGCGACGAGACCCTGCGCCGGCGCCTCGGCCGCCCCGGAGACGTCCTGGTCGGGTACGTCGGACGTCTGGCGCCGGAGAAGCACGTCGACCGGCTGGCGGAGGTGTCCCGGATCCCGGGGGTTCGGCTGGTGGTCGTCGGCGACGGCCCGTGCCGAGCCCGGCTGGAGGCCGTACTCCCGGACGCGGTCTTCCTGGGCCTCCGGTCCGGGCACGAACTCGCCCGGCTCTACGCCTCGTTCGACGCCTTCGTCCACGCGGGGCCGTTCGAGACCTTCGGCCAGACCCTCCAGGAGGCCATGGCGAGCGGGCTGCCCGTCGTCGCCCCGGCGGCCGGCGGACCGCTCGACCTCGTCCGCCCGGGGCACACCGGGTTCCTCGTCCCACCCGGCGCGGCGGACGGGTTCCGGGAGGCCGTCGAACGTCTCGCCCGCGACGACGAACTGCGGGCGGCGTTCGGGCGGGCGGGCCGTGCCTCAGCGACGCAGCGCAGCTGGGAGACGGTCGGCGACCGCCTCGTCGAGCACTACCGGCTCGCCCTCACCGAGACGGCCGGGCCACCCCTGCGCCGCTGAGCAGGCCGGCGGACCCGCCCCGAAGAAACGGACCACCATGCACCACCCCCTCGCCGCCGAGTACGTCCGCAGCCCCGCTCCGGCCGCCGGCACCGCCGTCTTCCTGCACGGACTGGGCGGCTGGACCCACAACTGGGCCCACCTGATCGACCTGCTGCGGACCTCGGCGCACTGCCTGGCCCTCGACCTCCCTGGCTTCGGAAGGTCGGCACCCCCGCCCGACGGCGACGTCACCGTCGAACGCCAGGCCGCGGCCGTCGCCCGCCACCTCGACCGGACCGGGCACCACCGCGTGCACCTGGTCGGCAACTCGCTCGGCGGCCTGATCGCACTGCGCCTCGCCGCCCAACGACCCGACCTGGTCGCCACCTTGACCCTCATCTCACCCGTGCTGCCGATGTTCCCGCCCGCCCCGGCCCTGCGGGTGGCCCTGCTCGGCCTGCCGGGCGCGCCGCGGCTGCACTCCCGCCTCCTGGCCGCCCAGAGCCCCGACCGCCAACTGGACGACCTCTACCGCCTCATCTACGCGAACCCCGCCCTCGTCGGCACCGAACAGCGGTCGGTGGAGGCGCGCGAGCGCCGACGCCGCGCCGAACTGCCGTACGCGCAGGACATGCTGGCCGAAGGTGTGCGCTCGGTGGTCCACGCGTTCCTGCGACGGGGCGAGGCCTCCGCCTGGCACCTGGCGCGCCGCGTCACCACCCCCACCCTGCTCGTCTACGGCCGGGACGACGCCCTCGTCCCCTTCCGTACGGCGCCCCGGGCCTACGCGGCCTTCCGCGACGCCCGCCTCCTCACCCTCCCCGGCGTCGGCCACGTCGCCATGCAGGAACGGCCGGCCCCCGTGGCCACGGCGATCCGCGCCCTGATCACCGAGTCGAGCCCGCGCGGCGCCGTCACTGTGCCGGAATCGCGCGCACCGGGTGCTTGCTCAGGATCGACACGCGGTTGAAGGCGTTGATGGCGATCGCCACCCAGATGACCGCCGAGATCTGGTCATCGGTCAGGACCTCGCGGGCGGCGCCGTAGGCGGCCTCCTGCGCGACGGCGTCCGACGGGTCGGTGGTCACCTCGGCCAGGGCGAGCGCGGCACGCTCCTGCGGCGTGAACAGTTCGGTGTCGCGCCACGCGGGCAGCGTGCCCAGGCGCTGCGCGGTGTCACCGGCCTGAAGAGCGGCCCGGGTGTGCACGTTGAGGCAGTAGGCACACCCGTTGATCTGGGACACCCGAAGATTGACCAGCTCCACCAGCCTGCGGTCCAGCCCGGCCTCCGCCGCCCCCACCCCGGCCGCCTCGGCGGTCGCCCGCAACGCCCGGTAGGCCCGAGGGCTTTGCTTGTCGATGAACACCCGCCGGCGCACCGGGGCAGCGGTCACATCGGTGGTCACATCACTCACGGGAACTCCTCTGGCGGATCAGCAGATCAACGGATCACTCGTGGCCGGCATGTCACCGCACCATCATAGTTGAAAGTGAAACCACTTTGGCCACCGTCCTGCGCGGCACCCAGCCACGAATGGCGCCACAAGGACGGCTGCGACACCACAAGGAGTCCGCTCCGGCGCCAAGTACGACCGGCCCGGTCAGCACCATCAGGCAGTCATCGGACCAGGATCAGGCCGCAACTGTAGGCACGGGCATGGCCGAAGCCGTGGGTGAGGGCGGCCGTGAGTGCTTGTGGGTCCGTGACGTTCAGAGCTCCGCGGATCTCGGCCCGGCTGATGAGCAGGCCCCGGTGGGGGCCTTGGCTGGAGACCTTCGGCAGGATGCGGAGGGCCAGCCGTTCCATGTCAGAGTCGACACCGAGCCGGACCACTCCGTCCGGGGCCACCGCCGGTTCGCCGAACGGCTGCAGACGACGGGCGAACCACGTCTTCACGTGTTCCGGGCGGGTGTGCGGTACCCGTACACCCCTTCCGCCTCCGCCGCCTCCGGACGCTGGCGGCCCGGCCGGTCGGCTGCTGACCGGATTGACGACCGTGCGGAAGTCGAGTCGGTCCCCGACGCGAAAGGTGCGGTCCACCACCAGGCTGTGCGGCGGCTCGACCAATGCCGATCTGGGCAGGCCGCTCCAGTCACCGGGTACGGCGGACTGTACGACCAGGGAGAGCCGGGCGGTGCTCAGGTCGACGGTCCAACTGGAGAGCACCTTCATCTGGGCGCGGGCGTCCCTGCTTCCGTCGTCGACCCAGCCGCGGAAGCCACTCATGACGGTCCGGTGCATGTCTTGGGCGTCGATCAGTGACTTGGCAGTGAACGGGTGCCTGGCGTCCAACGTGATCAGGGTGTGCGTGGCGACGAATCTGGCCGTCTTGTTGGCGGGAACGGGCTCGGTTGTGCGCGGGGTGTTCACGGGATGATGTCCCATTCGGTGGCGTGCGGGGCGATGGTGATGCGGTGCCGGGACTCCCAGCGCTGCCGGTGGACGGGGCCGCTAGCGAGGAACCTCTCGGGCTGGTCGCGGACCGGCCCGACGCCCGGCAGCGGGTGCGGGCTCTCGATCCAGGCCCACCGGGTCTGGCTGACGTTCGGCGGCGGTTGCCCGTCGTCGGCTGCCGGGAGCAACGCCCGGGTTTCGAAGACCTCCGACAGGGTGCCCGGGGCGATGCCGACGAAGAGGTCGCCCGAGGGCGGGCAGGATTTGCGGCCCAGCCAGAGCAGGTGCTTCGGGTGCTCCAGTGCGTGGGCGATCCGTTCGAGGAGTGCGCGGTCGGAGTACTGGAGGCCGACGAGGAAGGCCGCGTCGGACAGGTACCAGCGCTCGGTGATCATGGCGTGGCGGCTCACCTCACCTGCGACCAGCGCCCCGGAACGGGGGTCCGCCGCGATCCGCTTCGGTGCGCCGTACCAGGATGCCAGGGCGTGGCTGCCGAAGGATGCGGTCGTTCCCTCTCTCTGCTCCCCGAGCGCTTCCAGGGCCGCGGCCCGGCGGTGGTCCGTCACGAGGTCGCGGGGGCGGACGGGATACCTTCCGCCCCCGACGGTGTGGTAGTCCCTCATGGGCGTTCCTGGGCGGTCGGCGCGAACGCCGAAGAGGACGGACCCGAGTTCGTCGAGCGGATCCTCCCGGTCAAGGCCGAGGGCTGCCGCACAGAGGCCGATCACTCCGGACTTGGTGGGCCGGGTGTGGGTGTCGCGCTGGGCGAACCGGCCTTTGATGCCCCAGGACTGCAGCGGCCCGGCCAACCTGATGAGCAGAACGTGCTGCGGTGCGTCGGTCGTCGCGGTGGAACCGGTCCTCGCAGTAGGAGCGGTCGTGGCAGGGGCGTCGGTCACGGCGTGAGGCCCTCGATGGAGTCCACGACGTCCACTGCCCCGGTGGGGTCGACCGTCTCCAGGAGGTCCGCGATCTCCGGGGCGTAGGTGAGGACGCGCGCGGACCGCAGGTCGCCGCGGCGATTGCTGACGAAGAGGTGGTGCCGCATCAGACGGCGGACCGCCGCCTGGCCTGCCGGGCCCTCGCCGCCGCTGCTCTCGGGGTTCTCGTCCACGGGGTTCTGGAAGGCGGCAGCGTAGTTGTACGGGCGCTCGCCCTCGAAGGCGAGCACGAGTGCCGGCAGCGAGCCGGTGGAGGCGGTGGAGTTCTTCTTCGCCTCCGGGACGGCCTCGACGAAGGCGTTGACGAACTCCGCCTCGGCGGCGGTCGCCGCCTCCTCCGCCTCCTCCGTCTCCATTCCGGCCTGCTGGAGGTTGGCGCGAAGCTGTCGGCGGTCCAGGACGGCGTGCCGGTAGAAGGTCCCGGAGATCAGCGACTGGTACCCGGTCATGCCCGCGCCCGCGTCGTCCGCCGTGTCGAGGAAGCTGAGGGCGTTGCGCTTACGGTCGAGCTTCGCGTCGTCGGCCGCCGCATAGAAATCCTCGATCTGCTCTGCGGCGTGCACGGTGAAGGCATGGCCGGTCTGCACCGCCCCGTCGACATTGGGAGAGTCGGCGATTTCGGCGAGGAAGCGCCCGTAGAGGGCGATGTCCACAGCGTCACGCGGCGCGATGGCGAGCAGAACGGCGTTGCGCGTGCTCTTGGGGAGAGGGGGGAGGCCTGTGGTATCGGACTCCGTGGCCGCCTGCGCGTCGTCGTTCTCCTGCTCCTCAGTGTTCTTCGCCGCGCCACGGCGGGGTTTCTTCGAGGCCTTCTGCTGGCCGGCGAGGTAACTGTCGCGCCACGGCCGGATCTCGTCGGCGTTCTCGGCGATGTGCCGGGCGATCCTGGTGCCTGCGTCGGCGGGCGCGAAGATCAGCACCTTGGTCAGATTGGCCACCGTCTTCTTGGCCGGGTCGCCGAACTTCAAGCCGCTCGCCTCGATCACCGCGCGCGCCGTGATCAGGGCCTCCTCCTTCTCCCAGCCGTTCCCGGACGACAGTTCGGCCGCCGTGAGGAGTGCCCACTCCCTTGTCCGGGTGCCCATGCTCCGGCCCTTGAGGGCGCCGATGCCGGCGTTGGCCCGGTTGCGGGCGTAGACGCGCTCGGCTCGTCGCCGGGCCTGGCTGGTGATCATGTGCCGTTCGAACCCGCCGTACACGAGGGACTTCGGCTGACCGTTCTCGTCTCTGACCGGGAGCACGGCGACTAGCGTCTCCAGGAGGTGCAGCGAGAGGAACGGGCTTCGAGCGTCTGCGGTCACGCGGTCGCGTCCTTATGGTCGGTCGGGATCGTGTACGTGTCGTGCTTGGCCTACCGGTCTGACGAACCGGGCCCATTGGTCCTGCCCGGCCTCGGCCTACCGGCTCTGCGGCGAACTGCCGGACGGCCGGCTCCGGTGGACCGGGGCATGGAAGTCGACCGACCACTGGTAGGCGATGCGGGCCTTGCGGTCGTTCCAGAGGATCAGGTCCTCGGTGAGCCGGGTCCAGGAGGGCGGGAGCCGGTCACAGGACCGGAGCCGGACGATCGTGTGCTGAAGGTGCCGCCACGGCACTCTCCGGCTGACGACCACCCGGTCCACGAGCCGCTGCGCGCCCGGGTCGCCCGGGCCCCGTCCTACGCTGTCACCGATGCGCGCCGCCGCCGAACCGAGACTCCCGTAGCCGTAGGCCGGCGTCGAACGGCCCTGGTGGTAGAGCGCGAAGAGGAAGGCCATCCGCTCGAACAGATCGCGGTGGCTCTCACCGCCGTACCAGCCGGCCCGGATGTGCGCGTTCGTCCGGCCCCTGGCCCGGCGCAGGTTGGCCAGGGTGCCGTACTCGCGGTTGCGCACCAGGGTGGTGAGCCAGGCAACCAGTGCGGCGCTGTCGTGCGGGAAGGCGTCCTCGACGGGGTACCCGTCTCGGGTGCTGTCCTCAGTCATGGGCGGTCTCCCCCCGGAGTTCGGCCGGGGCCTTCGGATGGCTGATGTCGTCCTCGAAACGCTTCAGGGCGTCCGCCCTGGCCTGGAAGCCCCGCTCATTGGGCGGGAGGGTGTCGAGGCGGTAGACGAGGTGGGTACGGGCCAGACCGGTGAGGGCCTGCGTGTACTCCAGGAGCAGGGGCGCGACCGGATCTCCCGGGTTGTCGTACCCCTCATCGATCACTGCCTCCAGCAACTGGTCGAAGGGCTTGGCAGCCTCGGGCCAGAACATCCACCGCGCGTCGAACCGGGATATCTGCCGGGCCTCGTCGGCCGGCCGCGCTGCCGAGTGGACCTTCTCCGAGGCGAGGATCGCCGCCCGTTTGAGACTCCACGCCAGGTACTCGGCGATGCGCGAGCCCCGCCGGGACGCACGGTAGAGCTGCACCTCCATCGCTGGGGCGTAAGGGAAGTAGCCGTCCGTCCAGGAGACCGGCAGCGTCTTGTTGGAGACGAGGCCGACAGCCCACAAGTGGTAGGGCGCGCCCCGGCAATCCCGCTTGTGCGGCAGCGAGCGCAGTCGCGCGTAGAGACCGGGCTGCGCGTCCTTCACCGCGCTGTACAGGGCGTGCGCCTCCTGCCAGAGGGCGCGCGTGGGCGACGGCCACAGGGGCTTGACCTCTCCGCCGGTGGTCCGGCTGAACACGGCGTCCTGCATATGCTTTTCCGGGTCGAGTTCCAGGACCTCGCCGGCTCCGATCAACACGCGGTCGACGACGATCGCACCGTCCGCATCGCGCTTCGGTCGCAACAGGACGGAGCGGCCGAGCGCGCTGTGCAGGTCGGCAGGGCTCTCCGGTACCCGAGGGCGGGCCCGCACAGCGAAGTTCCGGCGGCTCACGGAACCACTGGTCCAGGAGGTGTTGAGCCGGCCCGGGTCTCCCTCGGGCGGATAGAGGTTGAGCCGCAAGGTCTCGCCGAACGTACGGCCGAGGGGAACGACCCGAATCCGTCCCTGCAACCGCCCGGTGGACAAGTTGGTGACGGTGGGTCCGAGAATCCTGCCGGTGATCCTTGCCCTGCCGTACGTGCCGTACACGTGCTGGGCGAGCATGGCTCGGAACGCGTCGGCCGCTGGCAGCGGCTCGCCGTCCTCGAGGTGGTGGTGGTCGAAGAACTGGTTGTAGTCACCGGCCCGCTCGATGACCAACTGCGCGGTCCCCGTGCCGCTCTCGTCGAAGGAGGGGGCCAGAAGGGAGTTCTGCCCGAGGGGCGTCTCGGGGTGGAACAGGTCCCAGTGCTCGTCCGGCTCACCGGCCAGCCACTCGGCTGCGGAGCGGAGACTGCGTTCGTCACGGATCCACTCCCGCCATTCCTCGGGTGTGCTCGGACAGGTATCGGAAGCGAAGCAGATGGCCATGACGAACTCGATGACGGCGACTGTCTCGCCCGGGGTCGGGCAGTCAATCGTCATCAAATCATCTGATCGGTCGAGAAGTTCGCACAATGAGAGCGAAACCATGGAGCCTTCGGGCGTTACGACGGGAATGCACGGCTCTCGCCGCGGATCCCAGCTGAGGCGCTGCTCGACCGGGGCCGAAGGGTGTGTTCGCGGCAAGGCTCTGCCCATCACTTCATATGATCGCTGTTTTCTGGCAAGGGAGTTGGAACTCCCAAGCAGAGCCCGACGCTAGCAGCCGGGATCGGATCGTGTAGCTCGATCGACCGGATTGCCCCGCCATCCCAGTCGGAACGACGGGGCACCGGACAGCCCCGCACGCGCGGGGAAAGCGACCCGGCAAACGCCCGCTGCCGTCGACGGTCCATGCCCGCTGCACGCGGGGGTATCTCTTCCGTGATGCTGACAGGGATCCATCACATCACCACCCATGGGCAAGGAACAGAAGACGCGCCATAGACTGAGGCGCCGCCGATTCTCTCGGCCGCCCAGCCTGCTCGATGACCGGAGATCGCTGCGCTCCGTTCCGGGTCCCGCTCCGCGCGAACGAGGCGGGACCCTACAGCCGGCTGGAGGGGCCGTTCTCGGAGCCTAAGCTGCTCCGAGAACGGCTCGGAGGAAGTCCACCAACTGGACCGTCAGTGCCGCTGCAACCGATGCGAGCCAAAGCAGCACCAGCTCACTCAACCAACCACGTTTCCCCACAGGCATCTAAGGTCCTTTCATCTCGGTGATGTCGGCACCAGCGACCGGGGCCAACATCACCGCGATGGCGGCCCCACGCCTGGTACGCCAGCGATTTTCTCAGAGATTGACTGCTTCGGAGCTCATACGGAGTCACTCTGCGTGTCGCCTCAGCGACAGACGCCTTACTGCTGTCGAGTTGCCCGCCCACCGCAGTCGGCACCTCGCCGGGACGTAGCGCGCGGCGGGCGCCCGCCGCGCGCTACGGGCACCCGCTCACCTGGACTGGCGGCGCCTGGAGAGGATCGTCAGAGTGGAACGGGCATCACGGCGGCGGTCCGGGGTCCGGGCCAGGACCGAGGCGAGGGCCACGATCGCGAGGACGACCCCGTACAGCAGGCCGGCTCCTGCGGCCAGCACGGCAGCCGCAGTTGCATCCTGGGTCAGCATGGAAAGCACAGTCATGGGGAGATCCTTCTGTCGGAGGCCTGCGGCCCGCGGTCGATGAGCCGAGCTTCTGACGGCGCCCCGGTGCGCCTCCACATCCGGGTGGGATATCCGCTGGTCAGGAGCCCTTTATTCACCAGCGTGGGAGCAGAAATGGTCAGAAGCACGGCGCCCGGGACGGCACGCAGGAACCTCGGGGCGATGCTGCAGGAGTTGATCAAGGCGCGCGGCATGAGTCGCCGGGGTGCTGCACGACTCGTCTCGAACGGCGCGCTACGGGAATCGACCCTCCGGCACTGGTGCTGCGGCGAGTCCGCTCCTCACGCAACGGACCTGTTCTGGAACCTGGTCGAACAATTGGAGGGCCAGGACAGCCAACGCCTCCATCCGCGCGAGGAATGGGAAGTCGCTCTCCATGCCGCGCGAGGAGAGACGGCCAGGGGCCGGCGCGAATGGAGAGCCGACTCGGAGAAGCGCGGCAGGAAGCGCGAGCGCGCCGCGATGAATGCCTTCGTCCGTGATCGGGCTCCGCAGGCGGCCTCGTACCTGTGGTGGCACGCACAGCTTCCCGTAGGAAAGACGGCGCTGCTCACCGACTACGCGAGGCAGCCGCCGCAGGACACCGACCTCCTGCTCTGTGTCCTGTCCGAGAAGCACGGGACGAACACCCGTACCGAATTCATGACCGAACTGCGCCGACAACTCCAGGTACCCGAGCCCCGGAGGAAGACGTCCACCGAGGCGGAGTTCCTGCGCCTGCTCACCAAGGCCGCGGGTCGAAGCCGAAAGCAGAAGCGGCAACTCCTCCTTGTGGTCGACGGCTTGGACGAGGACCGCGCCTGGCCGACGGCTGGGGCGCCCGGTGGGACCGGGGTGGCGAGCATCGCCGCACTTCTCCCGGCCGCTCCTGCGGCGAACGTCCGCGTCATCGTTTCCAGCCGGCGGAGCGGGCCGCTGCCCGTCGACGTCCCCGAAGCGCATCCGCTGCGCGAGCGCGAGTGCCTTCGCCCACTCACCGCGGGCGACCGGAGCTACGATGTCGAACAGGCGTGCTTCGCGGACCTGGAGCGGCTGCGCACAACCGACCTGGGCCGGGCCGTCACCGACCTGCTCGCCGTCACGGACAGCGGGGGCGGCCTGCGAGCGGCCGACCTCGCGGAACTGACCGAGGCCTCCGTCGAGGACGTGAACGGCCTGCTGCACAGCAGGGAGCAGCTCTGCATCGTCTCGAACGAGGAATCGGCCGAGGTCCACCTGCTGAGCCACGCCGGCATGCCGCACGCCATCCGGCGGGAGTGGGACCAGGCCACCGTCGAGCGCTGCACCCGTCGGCTGCACGCCTGGGCGGCGCGCTGGCGCGAGGCCGGCTGGCCCGAGGGCTCTCCGACGTATCTGCTGACCGAGTATCCGCAGCTGCTGGACACGGCGGGTGAGCGCGGACGGTTCCTGCTCGACCCACTGCGACAGCTTCGGGTCGCGGACGCACTGGGACCTCAGGTCATGCTCGACCAACTACGTCTTCTCAAATCCGAGTTCAAGGCGGTCGAGGTATCGGATCCTGAACGGCAGGAAGCCGAGACCGCCGTCCGGCTGGCCGCGGCACTGGACCTCGTACAGCGCCGGGTCGGACCGGTCCCACCTCGGGCACCCGTGCTCCTCGCGCAGTCGGGGAGCGTCGCCCGCGCCTGCACCGTGGCCCGCTCGGAGCCGGAACTCGTTCTGCGGGCCGCCCGGTTGGCCGAGGTTGCCGTCGAAGCGGCACGCGCCTCGCACCCCGATGCCACCGCAATCGCGCGCGAGGCGGCCGACTGCTTGGTCCGCTCGGGCCGGTTCACTCCGCGCGCCGGTGGCTTCTTCGAGGACGCCTGTGCGGAAGTGGCCGAGGCAGCGGGCGCGTTGGACACACTCGGCAGGAGGGATGAGGCAAAGACACTGTTCCGGGCCGTGGTGCTCAGCGACGCGGCTGCCATGGACGCACTCGTCGAAGGAGCGGTCCTCCTCTCCGCTGACGGCCCCGAGCGCTTCGTAGAAGCCCTGGAAGAGCACGCGGAGGAGCTGAGCGAGGTCGATCCTCGGGCCCAGGCCATGGCCGTGGACATCTGGGCGACCATCGCCCGCGCCTCCAGCTCCCGCAACATCGCGAACCTGGACCGCATCGAACGCCTCTGCAAGGCCATCGATATGCCCGACGGCCTGACCGTGGTGGACACTCTCGCACTCGCGGCCCAGGCCTTGGCGACCATGGGCCGCCGGTCGAAGGCCTGGGACGTGCTCAAGATCGCGCGGGACCATCTGCACACCGCCCTGGTCAGGCTGGAATCCCCAGCCGACCGGGCCCACCGGGCACGCGAGTTCTCCGGCACGATGGACCGTATGGTCCGCGCCGAGACCGTGGCCGGCACCGGCCTCAAACCTCACCTGGACGCCAAGCTGCTGATGACTGCCCTCAGCCGGGGAGTTCGCACAGGCGTTCTCGGTGACGACCAACTGGAGCGGGCGGAGGCCTTTCTCTCAGCAGTCGACGAACAGGTGGCAGCCGAGCACGCCGCCCATCTCGCGGCGAAGGAGGAGCAGCGGCGGGCCCACCGGAGGGAGGTGGACGCGAGCGCGAAGGCCCTGACGAAGGAACGGAAAGCCAAACGGAACCTCGCCCAGGCTCCCCCGACCCGAAGTGCACGGCCTCATGTCCAGACGGACGAAGCACCCTCACCGTCCACCGTCCCGGGCCGAAGCCCGGCGCTCGGGAACCACGAGCCCCTCGTCGGTCCGGTCACCCGGCTCCAGTACGCGGAGCAGCTGGTGCACGGCGGCAACCTCGAGCTCGGGCGCGAACAGTTGGAGGCCGCCGTCCGCTCCTCACTCCCCGACGCGCCGATCGCTCTGAGCACCGGCTCGGCCGAGGAGTTGGTCCGGGCGCTCGGTATGACCGGTGAGTTCGGACAGGCCGAACAGCTGATCAGCTGCTCGACGGAACCAGGCGACCGCGCTCGACACTTGGCCGCGCTGTCCATGGGGTGCTCACTCGGCGGTCGCTCACCGAAGGCGGTTGCGTACGCCCACGAGGCCGCCCGGCTTGTCCCTCGCACGCCGCACTTCGCCGTGCGAGGAGCCGTCGCGCAGGCCCTGGCCCATACGGGGGACGCGGAAGCGGCGGTGGCGGTGGCCCGGATGGAGGAGTCGGCAGACGCCAAGGCTTCTTCTTCCGTACGAGGCAGGAGGAGTCGACGCACGCTGGTTCTCGTCGCCGCCGGCCTGGCACGGCATGATCCGGAACGTGCCGCTGAACTGATCGGGCCAGCGGTCCAACTGGTACGACGGCGCATCGGCGCCGGCCGCCCGGTCAGCCAACTTCCGGCGCTGGCAGAACTGCTGCTCGCACGCCCCGATCCGACGCGCCCGGATCCGGAGCTCAGCGAAGCGATCCGGCTCGCCGCAGAGTTCACGAACAGGCCTCGACAGACCTGGGACCGGGAGGAGACGACGCTCCTGGCCCTGCTGCGGCGGCTCGACTGCGTGCCCGCACCGGGACGCGCCGCGGGTGAGCTGGAAGAGTGGCTGCGCTCCCTGCGACCCGAACGGGCTTCCCACGCTGAACTCGCCCTGCTCAGCTCCCTGGACGGCGATGCCGCCAATGCCCTGCGCATCGCGAACGCGGCATCGACACCGACGGCGCGTGCCGTTGCGCTGGCTGCTGCCGCCCACGTCCTGGCGGGGGCGCCCGCAGTCCTGTCCGTCGAGGAGTCCGAGGACAGCACTGTTCAGCTCTGCCTCGCGCTCGCTCATGCGGGAGGCCGCCCCGACCGCACCGACGCAGACAGGGCTGCAGCCCGGGACCTCCTCCGGGAACTGCTCGCCGACGGGAGTTGGACGCAGGCGATCCCGTTGCTGCCGTTGCTGGTTCCCGAGTCTCTGTACCCCCTCAGCGAACTGGTCGCCGCGCACATCAACGGCCGCACCAGCACCTGACGAAGGCGGTCACGCCTCCCCTGTCGTTGATCACCCGTAGGCGAGCCGACGGAACCCGTCAGCCGGCTTCACCTGGACCGACTGGTTCCAGCACCTGTGGCGCTGGAGACAGGTCGAGCCGTCGGTCGCGTGCGTGATCGACTCCTTCGCCGAGGCCTGGAGCGTCAACCAGCCTTACTCCTTCCGCTGGAGCGAACAGAGGGTCAGCCGTTCAGCCACCCGGACGCGTCGAATTGGGCCAAACCCCTGTGGTCGGCCAGGACATCGAAGTGGCGGTGCCGGCCCCACAGTCCCCGGTCGCCGATGACAAGCAGTCGTCGCCGGGCCCTGCTCACTGCGACGTTGAGGAGGTTGGGGCTGGCAGCCGCCCAGTCGCGGGCTCCGCTCTGGGACGCCACGGTACCCAGCAGCAGGATGACCACGTCCGCCTCCTTGCCCTGGGTGGTGTGCACCGTGCCGACCCGCTTGGCGGGAAGCCGGGTTCCGGCCGTCCGGCGCGCCTCGGCGACCACCTCACGGAACGGGCTCACCACGAACACGGACTTGCCGAGTCGCTCGCGCACCTCGGCGGCCGACGCGGTGCTGAGGCCCACCGGCTGCCGGCCCTCTCGTAGCGCGGACTCCGACTTCTCCTGCTCGATCTGCGCGCGCAGCCGCTCCCCCAGGAGATCCAGCACCCTGCCCAGCACGAGCCCCTGCTGAGCCACCCACTTGCCGTCGGACTCGCCCCCGACGACGTCCAGCCAGACGCTGCGGTCGGCGATCGGATAGGGCGCTCGCTCACCCGTGCCGAACACCATCAACCCGTCGTAGGCGATGCGGTTGCTGATCTCGAACATCGGATTGTCGCAGCGACGGTGCACCCGAAGCGGTGACCCCACCCACACCTCCGTTCCGCCGTCCGGGAGTTCGGCCGGGAGCCAGGTGCCGCACCGCGCGAGGCGGTCGGCGACCCGCTGGATCGAGGTGCGACCGGGCGCCCACTCCTGCGCCACTCCGTAGTGGGTGCGAAGCCGCTGCTGTGCCGTCCACGGCACCGTCACGACAGGTTCGAGCTGCAACGGGTCGCCGACGACGACCGCCCGGCGGGCCCGCCAGAGTGCACCAACCGCCTGCTGTGGGGTGGCCTGCCCCGCCTCGTCGATGAACAGCCAGCCCAGGTCCTCGGAGCCCAGGCCCGCGAAGAGGCGGTCCAGCGAGGCGAAGGTCGTCGACACCACCGGCACGACCAGGAACAACAGTTGCCAGGCGGCCCGGACGGTTTCCGGCGGCAGGTCCTTCGGGGCGTCGCCACCCACCACCTCCATCACCGCCTGCAAGCTGGTGAGCAGGCGCTTCGCCTCCGCCGCGAGGAAGGCCCTGTGCAGATCCAGCGCGGCGAGGAACACACGGGTGCGGGCGGCGCTGAACTCCTCGTCCATCCAGGGGGCGGACATCTCCCGCCGGCCATCGGCCTGCGGGTCTCCGGGGAGTGCGGCCCAGTCCTCGGCCGGCACGTGTGCGCGCCACCGTCGCGTCGCATCGGAGACCTTGCGGGCGGCGATGTCGGCGGTGGTCCGAGCCGTGGCGGCTGCCTGCTCGGCAGCGGTGACGGCCTGTTCCGCGCGGCGCAGGCCGTCCAGTCGGCTCGCGCACGAGCGCTGTGCCGCAGCCTCGGCGGCAGCGGCCTCCGTGCTGGCGACTCGTGCGTCGGCAAGGAGCTCGCCGAGTCGGCCTCGTGCGGTCTCCGATGCCTCCCATACTGTTTCGGCCTGGGCCAGAGCACTCACCAGCGGTTCCCGCCCACGCAGCCACCTCTCCTCCGCATCTGAGGAGAGCCAGGCACGTAGCCGGCGAGGACGCTGCCGCGCATCGTACGAGCGCAGGTCATCGAGCCGCGACTGGCACACTCCCCGGCGCAGCTCCACGGTGCACTGAGCCTCGGCCAACGTCGTGGACACCTGGTGCTCGGTCTGCTGCGTGGCCGCCAGCCGTTCAGTCGCGCTCTGCGCCGCGGCGTGCGCGTCGGCCAGTGCGCGCTCGGCCGGGGCCTTGTTCGCCCGGGCCGCTGCCACAGCGGCTTCGGCACCCCGTAGCTGTCGCGCCAGGAGCTCCCTGCTGTCGCGTGCGGCGGCCGCGGCCTCCCTGGACGCGGCCAGCTCCTGGACGGCCTGGCGCGCCTGGGTGAAGCGGCGCACCGCCAGCGGCCAGGGCTCGCCCAGCGCAGCGGTGGCCGGCGCGTCCGGTGCGCAGGGGGCACCGGACACGGGGCTGTCGCCGAGCGGGTTCCGATCCGGGCCAGGTCGGGCGTCACGGTCCGACTCCGTCTGCCGGACCAGGAGATCACGCAGACCCTGGCCGGTGGCCACGGCTTGTCGGCGGCTCTGCCCGGGGCGTCGCGGGTCGGCCGTCTCCTGCATCTCCCTGCCCCACCAGAGGCGGCTGACGAACTGGGAGCGGTTGGCGCGATTGCCGAGAGGTGCCGCGACCGCGCCCCACGCGTCCGCGCCGCCCAGCAGCAGCCTGCCCTGCGCTGAGAGGTAGTCGGCCTCCTCGAGCCACTCCTCGGCTACCGCGGCTGCGGACGGGATCTCGGTCGTCACGTTCTCGACCGCGCCGTTGTTGGCGGACGCGATGACGATCTCGTAGCCCGTCAGCTCCTCCCGCAGCCCGTGAAGCCGCCGGTTCCACTGGCCGGAACTCCAGGTGTGGACCTTGCCGAACGCGTCCGCTGGAGAGACCAACGCCGCCAGCCGCTCCGCACGTTGCACCACCAGGGCGGCGATCAGGTCGCGGAGCATGGTGGTCTTGCCCGTGCCGGGCGGCCCGTTGACCGCGTAAAGGCCGCTGCCCCCGGCGCCACCCAGCTCCGCCAACGCGCTGTTCACCGCGAACTGCTGGCTGAGGACCAGGGGTTGGTCACTCCTACCGGGCCACCGACCGAGCGGGGCGGCTGTCGGACGGACACCGTCCAGCAGGATCTGCGGCTGTTGCCGCACGTCGGTCCGGCGGCCGGAGTCCAGAGTTGCGGTGGGCCGGAGATACTCCTCCAGCGCCCGTCCCGACCTACCTTCCGCGAGCGCCGCAGTCACCTGTTCCAGGTCCGCGGCGATGAAACTGTTGAGGAAGTCGGACTGGTCGCTCTCCTCGCTCTGCGACTCCCGGACGGTGTAGCTCTTCACCCGCACGGCGTCCGGCCGCAGCGCCTCCGCGATCCCGAGCTGCTCGGCGACCCAGCGGGTGACGGCCGCGAGGTCCCTGACCTCAAGCGGCTTCAGGCCCAACGGAACGGGGAGATCGCTCGTCAGGTCCGGCTCCTCGGGCTCATCCGCCGCGTCCGCGTCATCCCCGGAATGCAGAGCGTCGGAATCGGCACTGCCCGCAGGGTGCAAGCCACCATCGAGGACTCCCTCCACCCGCTGGGTCACGTGATCGCTCACCCGGCTGCTGACCCGGTCCGCGAGCGAGGTCGCCGCCGATCCGGTCAGCGTCTCGGCGACCGCCTGGGTGATCGAGCCCAGCGCGGCGCCCGCCACGGTGCCCACCGTCGAGGCGATCCCGCCGACGGCCGCGCCGAGCACGACATCGACCGCCACACCCGCGATCGCACCGAGCGCCGATCCGGGTCCGGAGGACGCGCCGCCCGCTCCTCGCCGCTGTTCCACCACCGGGAGCCGGCCGTCGCCCAGCTCCAGGAGAGTGGAGACGCACAGCTCGGAGTCCTTCTCGAAGCCGTCGAGCCAAGCCGGGTCCGCCGGCCCCGGGCGCAGGGCCCGGCCCACCGCCCACGCGCACGACGAGATCGTCACGCTGTCCTTGAGCAGCAGCCCCTGGTCGTTGACCGAGAAACAGAGCACCGCGCTCTGGCCGCCCAAGCGGCCGTCGAAGTCCTCGGTAGGGCCGTCGGTGCCGAACACGCCGAGCAGTGTGTCGCGCAGTGCGGCGAGCTCGAACACGCCCGCGTACACCGTGTGCTGCCAGGATCGCCCGCGGCCCGGCGAGCGCCGGCGGAGCCGGTGGCCCGGCTCCCACGGCAGCGGTCGGCCCTCCCAGACCGGATAGACGTCCTTCAACGGATCCACCCGGTCGACCTTCTGCGGGCTGAACAACTCCACAGCCCGCCAGTACCGGACGATCGCGGCCCTGCGCCCACGCTCTCCACCGGCCATCCCCACGCCCCCTCATGCCAGCCCCACCCGGTGAGCAAGCAGCGTACGGGATCACGAACTACCCAACGTGGGTCTTGGCGACTTCGGCGAATCGGGTGATAGCGGCTCGCCGGGTTTCCGCACGTGGAAGGGGCCGAAGCCCCTGCTGCACCGTCCATCGGGTGAGTAGAGTGCGAGCGCCCGGGCGGGGTGCGGGCGGCCAGGGGCCGGGGGCGGCGGGGGGGTGTCGCCGGTCAGGGGGCCTGGGTGTCGGCTGCGGGTGGGGTGGGCGCGTCGTCGGCGTCGTCGGGCTCGTCGGCCTTGGCGCGGACGTCCTTCGGGGTGGGCGCCACGATGTTCCGTTCCTCCGCGGACCGCTCCCGTACGGTGTCGTCGCCGTCCCGCGAGGCGTCGTGTTCCGCGGGGGTGGTGCCCGTGTCGTGCGTGCTCATGGCGTAGCCCTTCTCATCAGGTCAGTCGGCAGATCCGGTGCGCTCTGGGGGCGGCCTCGCGGGCCCGGTGGTTGCTTCCTGCTCGAACCGGCGGGCCTGGCCGCTCCTCCTCGGGGTTGCCCCGGCGTCTACCCCGAACGCCGGTCGCGACGCGTTCGCACGGCCTCGGAGATCCGGTCGGCGGGCCCTGCCGTTCCTGGCGCCGCTCCGGCCACGACGCCACGGCGGGATCCGGACCCGTGCAGGACCGGCGCTAAGGAGCCGTCCGGCGGGCGGCCGTGCGCCGCAGCACGATCTGGGGCAGGACGAGCCAGGTGGTGGTGAACCAGAGCAGGACGGCTGCGCTGAGGACCCAGGCGGCGACCGGGTTGCCGGTGGCGGTGCGCAGCAGGAGCAGCAGGGCGGCGGCGATGGTCAGGGCCAGGGTGACGAGGCCGGTGGCGATGAGGTGGCCGGCGACGTGGATGAGTTCGGGTTTCATGCCGCGGCCGGCGAGGAGGCGGTGGAAGGCCACGGGGGCGACGAGCGTGCCGGTGGAGAGGGCACCGAGGATGACGGTGGCGACGTAGAGGTCCTTGTCGAAGTCGGGCAGGCCGGCGAAGCGCGGGGTGAAGGCCACGCTGATGAGGAAGCCGAAGAGGATCTGCGCGCCGGTCTGGCACACCCGCACCTCCTGGAGCATCTCGCTCCAGAGCCGGTCGGCCCGTTCCTGGGGCGTCTCGTCCCTGCCCCCGCCGGGCGACTTGTCGTCCTTCAGCACGGTGTCGTCTCCCTGTACGCGGATGCGCGGGTGCTCGATGCGGGCAGGTCGGCAGGCCCGCAGGTCGGTGCCGGCCCTTCGGACCGCCGGGTCAGGGGCGGTCTTCGTGGTGGCCGCAGAGCCAGGCCAGCGCTTGGTAGGCGCCCAGGGCGTACGCGGCGTTCGCGCCCTCGTCCGCGCCCTCGTCCGCGCCGTCGCCCTCACCCGAGGCCGAGGCCAAGGCCAAGGCCGAGACGTCGCGCAGACGGACGGCGGCGGCCTGGCACTCGGCCAGGAGCTGCGCCCGGCACGGCCCGGTGGCGCCGAGCGCGGCGGCAGCGGTGAGGGGCGCCGCGACCTGGGCGCCGGCGGCCCATCGGTAGGCCCCCAGGATCCCGTGGTCGAAACCGGTCCACGGCTGCGGGCGGCCGTTGGCCGCCTCGATCGCGTCGAACACCTCGTCCAGCAGGCGCACCCCTACCGCCGGGATCGTCGTCTCGTCACTGGTCATGCCCGCAACCTACGTCGCCCGGACGCGGCCCGCCCCCGGGCGCCCGGTCCGTCCCGGGGCCGGCCGGACGGACGCTGGGCAATCGGGTGAACCCCACGACGGCCGCCGAGGTGGCGCCGGCGGGTCCGGATCCGGCTCGGAGCGCGGTGCGCAGCGCCGGGACCGGGTGGCGGCGGACCACTCAGTCGCCCGTTGCGGGCAAGGCGATGCGGCGCACCTGTCCGGCTTCCAGCTCGACGACGACGGCCAGCACCGGGCGCAGCCAGCGCACCATCGACCGCGCGCCCGGATGCGGCTTTCGCAGCCGCCCGGCGACGGGCGATCCGAGCTCCGCCCGCTCCTGCCCGGACAGCTCGCGCGTCACCAGCCGCCGACCGTCGACGAGTACCACCAGCAACCGCCCCGGCTCGCCTGGTTTGCACGGTTTGCCCGGTTCGCCGACGGCCCCGACCACCCAGCCCCTCACCGCAGCCCGCCCGGACACCGTTCCAGCGCGGGCGGCACGATCATCGACGGACTCCTTCCGTGCACGAGGTGTGATCACCCGAGCATGGCAGCAGGCCCCGACGGGCGCGATCCATGCGGTCGTCGGTCCCGCCGCTCTTCCAGGCGGGGCCGGGCCGAAACGGGGCAAGGGGTGCTCGCCTCGAAAGGCCCACCCCCGGATGTGGGTCCGCCGGCGATGGCCGAGGCTCGGTGCATGGCATCGATCATCGTGCTCTTCGAGCTGGAGCCCGACGGGGCCATCGGGGCCATCAGCGCGGAAAGTGCGGAAGATGCGGAAGGTGCCGAGCCCGCCGTGATCGCGGTGCACGCCGCCGGGGCCGATCCCGACGTGCCCGAGGACCCGCAGCCGTACACGCTGTGCGGGCTGGAGACCGGCCCGATGGAACACACCCACTACCGGCCGCTCCGGCCCGGCGAGCCCTGGTACCCGCCCACGCTCGCCGACCAGCGGTGCCAGGAGTGCGAGCGCGCCCTGCGTACGCAGTGACCGCAGTGCCCGCAGTGCCCGCAGTGCCCGCGTACGGCGCTCACAGTCCGGGCGCGTACGGCGCGATGCCGACGATGAGGATGTCGCGGCGGCCGTCGCCCCCGTCGTCGCCGAGGCGGACCGGGCCGACGTAGTGGCTGACGCGCCGGTCGTGGACGCCGTACCCGTCCAGCGGTTCGGTCAGGACGAAGCGGGTGTGGATGGCGTCGGCGGGCAGCGCGTCGGGTTGCCGGCCGACGCTCTCCGGGGTGGCGATGACGTTCTCGCCCCCCTCGATGTTCCGGCGGCCGACGAGGTGGGCGAAGGTGAACGTGGCCGGTGAACCGCCGTCCTGGTGAAGGCAGTTCGGCGAGGACACCGCGACCTGGCCCCGGTCCTGCACGCCGAGCGCGATCAGGTGGATGCCGACGTAGACGGGCACGCGGTGCAGGTCCTCCAGCCACAGGGCGTGGTCGAGGTCGGCGCGGACGAGGGCGTCGAGCAGCCGGTTGCCGTGCAGGGCGGGCGGGATGTCGGGCAGCCGGCGGCGCATCCGGGGGTACTCGGGGTTGTGCTCGTCCTGCCAGTACTCGGCGACGGTGCCGAACTCGCCGTCGGGGGCACCGGGGATGTAGGACAGCACACCGGTCCAGGGCAGGTAGACGGCGTGCGAGTAGCGGCGGAACCGGTTGGTCTCCCGCGCGTACGGGTCCGGGGGCAGGTCCCGGTAGGCGTCGGCGAGCCGGGCGAAGTCCTCCGCCAGTGCCTCGGGGTCGACGCCGAGGTCGGCGGCGCTCAGGCGGGCGAAGCCGTCGCGGCGCACCAGGCCGCCCCGTTCGGGGGTGCGGCCGTTCGGGTTCGGGGTGGCGTACATCGGCTTCCCAAGGGGTTCGCGGGCGGCCGTCGGCGCGGGTCCGTCCCCCGGCCGCTCCCTGCCGGCTCCCTCCAAGCTGGCACGCCCGTCGCGGCCGCGCCGCAGTGGGGTCCGCCAGGCGGGTGACTGCGGCGGGGCGGCGTCCGGGGGGATCATGCAGCTCGCCAGGTCGTCCACCACCGCCGGCAGGCCTCCGGCGCGGTGTGCGGCGCGTTGGCGGTGGGCGCCGCTGCCCCGGGTGGCGAGCCGGTCGACGAAGGCGGTGACCCGTTCCAGGTCCCCCATGTCCTCCAATGCGGCGCCGATGTGCTCCAGCAGCCGCCGTGCGCGTTCCGGGGCGGGCAGCATCCGTCCGGTCAGGGCGTCCGTCCCCCGCCCCGGCCAGCCGTCGCGGGTGGCGTACCAGTAGGCGCCGCGCAGCAGCTCACCGCTCAGCCGGGGGCCCTGGTCGCCGTGCTCCGCCAAACGGGTCCCCACCAGTCCCCGGACGACGGCCGCCAGGGCCACGGAGTCGACCGCCTCGGCCGGAACGTCCATGCACCGTACTTCCAGGGTCGGCAGGTTCGGGTGCGGGCGGGTGTCCCAGAACGGCAGCTCGGCGAAGGACATTCCACCGACGTCCGCCATGGCGGTGGCGAAGCGCCGGTAGTCGTCGAAGGATTCGACCCTCGGCGGCGGCCCGAGACCGGGGAACCGCAGGCGCAGCACCGACCGCCAGCTCGCGTACGCGGTGTCCCGTCCGGCGTGGAAGGGCGAGTTGGCGCTCATCTCGACCAGCAGCGGCAGCCATGGCCGCAGATGGTTACCGACCAGGGCCGCCACCTCCCGGTCGGGCAGGAACACGTGGACGTGCAGGGCGCAGACGGCGAAGTCATCCATCATCGTCCGGAACAGTTTCACCCCGTCGCGGTACCGGGGGTGATCGCCCACCGGCGCCACGTCGCCGCCGATCACGGGCGTCGCGCTGGGACAGACCTTCAGGTTCTCGGCCGTCGCGCACGCGGCCAGTTCGCGGCGCAGTCGCGTCAGCTCGGCGGACAGGTCCTCCATCGTGCTGCACGGCGGTGTCCGCACCTCGATCTGGAGGTCCGTGAACTCCCCGGACACCAGCTCCCCCAGCACGCCGGCGGCGCGGGCGGCCAGCCCCGGCCCGGCGGGCACCGCGGCGCGGGTGGCGGCGTCCACGAGGAAGTACTCCTCCTCCACCCCCACCGTCGGCGTCGGCTGCCGGCCGCGCCCCGCACCGTCCGGCACGGGCCGCCGGGAGCCTTCCGCGCGTACCGCGTCGCTGCCGTCCACCCCACCAGCGTCACTCCCCCGGCCCGCGCCGTCATCCCGTATCTGCCGTCATCCCGTACCTGCCATCGGTCCGGCCGCCGCGGAGGTCCCGAAGGATGTGGCCCCGCGGACGAACGCGACGGCGCCGACCGCCGCCACGCCGGTCGGGGCGCCCACGGGGGCACCGGGGTGCCAGGCCTCACCACGCGTCGCCAAGGCCGTTGGAAGCAGGGTCGGGACCCGTCCGCCGGAGGTGGCCCGGGCTGGTCCGGATGCCACCGAGCGGGTGCGGCGGACCGGCCCAGCAGCGACGTTGAGAAGATGGACATCGTCGTCGTACTTGAGCTAGACATGCCGACCAACGTGCGGCTCCTCGGCCCCGACCACACCCCGGCGGACCCGGAGAGCCCGGTGCGCCGCGTGCACGCCGCCCCCGCGGAAGCCTCGGGCACCTGCGGCCGCCGCACCCTGTGCGGCCTGGACACCGACGGAATGACCCTCGCCCCGCACCGCTACGCCCACCAACCTCCAGCGCACTGGCTCACCTGCAGCACGTGCCAGGCCGCCAGACAGGGCCCCGCACCCGACGCCACCGGAGCAGCCGCCCAGGACCACCACGAGGACGACGCCCACCCGGCGGAAACCGCCGCGCGCTGAGCACCGCACCCACCGCGTCGAGCGTGCGGGCGGCGGCCGACGGCCGGTCGCCTCCTCAGCGCGAGCCGACCGCTTCGGACCGTGTGCGCAGCGCGGCGTCGACGCCCCGCAGGAAGTGTTCGAGGTCGTCGGGGTTGCGCGAGGTCACCAGCCGCCAGCCGTCGGCATCGTCCGTGACCAGAGGTTCGTCCGTCCAGGTGGCACCAGCGTTGGCGAGGTCGGTGCGCACGGAGGGGTAGGAGGTGAGCCGCTTGCCGTACGCGACGCCCGCCTCGGCCGGCAGCCACGGCCCGTGGCAGATGGCGGCGACGGGACGCCCGTCGACGGTGAAGGCGACGGGACGTCCAGCGACGGTGAAGGCGAGCACGGTGTGGACGGCCGCCTCGCGGAGCCGGAGGGTGTCCGCGGTGATGGTGCCGCCCGGGACGAGCAGCAGGTCGTAGCCGGCGTGGTCCACCTCGTCGAGGGTGTGCACGGAGGTGTGCGGGTCCGGCAGGTGTGCGGGTCCGGCAGGTGTGAACGGCGCCGGTGCGGGAAGCCGCCCGGCATGCTGCTGCTGCGACCACCGGGGGTCTATCCGCCGCAGGGGGACACCGAACTGCTGGCCGCCTGTGTGCGCCGGGAGCCGCTGGACGGCTCCAGCCGGGTGCTCGACCTGTGCACGGGGACGGGCGCCGTCGCGCTCGCGGCCGCGCGCAGCGGGGCACGGGTCACGGCGGTCGACCTGTCCGCCCGTGCCGTCGCGGCCGCCTGGTGCAACTCCCGCCTGCACCACCGCCGGATCCGGCTGCACCGGGGCGACCTGCTGGCTCCGCTCTCCGGTGGCCGCTTCGACCTGGTGACCGCCAATCCCCCGTACCTCCCCACCGACCCCGGCAAGGGGTCTCCTGGCCGCGGCGCGGCCCTGGCCTGGGACGCCGGCCCGGACGGGCGGCTGGTCCTGGACCGGATCTGCCGGACGACTCCCCGCGTGCTGGCCGCCGACGGCGTGCTGCTGATCGTGCAGTCCGCGCTCGCGGACGTCCCGGAAACCCTGGCGCTCCTGCGCGCGGCCGGGCTGCGCACGAGCGTGGCGGCGCGGCAGCGGCAGCCCTTCGGGCCGGTGCTGACGGCCCGCGCCGCCCTGTTCGAGCGACTCGGGCTGATCGGGCCGGGCGAGCGCGAGGAGGAGCTGGCGGTGGTGCGCGGTGTCCGCGAACGCTGACCGGGACGTCACCCGGGTGGTCGTCGTGCCGGGCGGTCCCCTGCTGGTCGAGGGCCCGGTGGAGGTGGTCCTGCCGGACGGCACCCGGCGGGTCTCCGAGCGCCCGGTGGTGGCCCTGTGCGCCTGCCGGCGCAGCCGGACGTATCCGTTCTGCGACACCAGCCACCGGCGGCACGGCCGCCCGCCGCAAGGCTCGGGAGCACAAGAAGGCTCAGGAGCACGGCACGGCTCAGGAGGAGGAGTCGGCGAGGGGTGAGCGCAGGGAGGTCCGTCCGGCGCGCCAGCAGCCGAGCAGGTGGTCGGCGAAGCGGCGGTCGGCCGTCCCGGCGGCGGCGATGCCGAAGGCGATGTCCGGCGCCGACTCCGGTTCGGCGGCGAGCAGTTCCTCGATGACCCCGCGGCGCACCAGTTGCTCGTGGACGGCGTCGGCCTCGATGTGTTCGCGGTAGAACAGCGTGCCGTCCTGGCCGCCACCCAGGCGTTCCAGCGCGGCGGCCAGGCAGGCCGAGCCGGGCGAGGAGGTGATCTCGATGGCGGCGAACTGCCCGATGGCGGCGCCGCGCAGCACGCGGTGCAGGCCGAACAGCGTCATCAGGTTGACCGTCGCCAGCATGGGCGCGGGGACGACGTCCAGGTAGTGGCCGTACTCGGGGTCGAGGCCGAAGGCGGTCATCATCCGGGCGAACAGCAGGCAGTGCGCCCGCTCCGGGCGTCCGGAGCCGTACTCGTCGTAGGCGATCGCCATCAGCACCGCCTGGGCCGGCCCGTGGATCCTCGGCAGGACCCACAGTTGCGGATCGGCCTCCTTGAGGTGGTAGACGGACCGGTGCACCAGGTACTCCCGGGCGTGGTGGCGCTCGCCCTCGGCCAGCAGGAAGTGCGAGGGCCCGGTACCCTCGGGCGGCTGCGTGAGCAGTTGCTCCAGCACCTCGGGCAACGCCGGTACGGGTTCCGTCTCGGCGCGCACCCTCGCCAGGAACGATCGCTCCAGCTCCCGTCGCAGGGCGAGCAGTTCCGGCTCCCACTCCCAGCCGGGGTGGACGCCCGGCAGGCCCCGGTCGTGGAGCTCGTAGCACAGGTGCAGCGCGAGCTGGTGGTCCTCTCCCCAGGGGTCGTGGAGCGGGCCCGGTAGCGCGAGCAGCCGTCCGGCGCCGGGCGGGCCGGCGGTCACCAGCCCGAGCACCGCCGCCGACAGCGGTCCGCGCGGTCCGGGCAGGCCGGGCGAGCCTGGCAGGCCGCTCATCCGCCGCTCCCCCGGCCATCGGCGCAGGCGCAGAGCACGGCGAAGGCGACCGCGAGGGTCAGCGCCCAGCAGCCCGTGAAGGCCCACAGGACAGGTGGCTCCGCCGTCCGGAGTCCGGCCGCGAGCAGGCCGAGCGACAGCAGAGCGAGCCCGAGAACAGGGCCCGGCCGTACCCCGCGCATCATGTCCCAGGCCCTGCTGCGCAGTCCGAGGCCGAACCTGTGCAGCCGTGCTTCCAGGACGCGGTCGCGGCGCAGCTCCCGTTCGATCCCGAGCAGCGCCTCCTGCTCGCGTCCGTCCATGGTGCGTCCTCCTCGCGGGGTCATCCGTCGTGGTCCGGCGGAGCGGCTACCCGGGAAGCGCGAAGGCTAACGCCGCCGCCGGCAGCGCGGCCTGCCGGAGGAGGGCCGCCCGCCCGCCGAGGAGCACTGCGTGCGGGACCGCCCGCCGTTACATTGAGGCGCAGGGGGCGGCAGAAGGGGCGGCAGATCCCGAACGGGGTGGCTGATGCACTCGATCACCGACTGGCTGGACGGCCTGTCCGGCCCGATCGTGTACGCGGTCGTCGCCGCCCTCGTCTTCGCCGAGGACGCCCTCTTCTTCAGCTTCCTCATCCCCGGCGAGAGCGCCGCCGTCCTCGGCGGTTTCCTCGCCCACCAGGGCAGGGTGTCCATCGGCTGGCTGGTCCTCGCCGTGGTCTGCGCGGCCATCCTGGGGGACTCCGTCGCCTACGAGATCGGCCGCCACATCGGCCCGGCGGTCCTCGACACGCGCATGCTGCGGCGTCATGAGGAGCAGGTCGACAAGGCCCGTGACCTGATCCGCCGGCGGGGGCCGGCGGCCGTCTTCTTCGGCCGCTTCGTCGCCTTCTTCCGCCCCGTGGTGCCCACGCTGGCCGGCGTCTCCCGCATGCCGTACCGCCGTTTCCTCCTCTTCAACGCCCTCGGCGGCCTCGCCTGGGGCGTCGGGTTCACCCTCCTCGGCTACTTCGCCGGGGCCGCCTACACCAAGGTCGAGGGCACCGTCGGCGGCGTCGTCGCCGCCCTGCTCGCCGCGGTGGTCGTCATCGCCCTCGTCGTCTGGCGCGTGCGCCGCCACAGGTCCTCAGCCCGTACGCGGTCCCGCCGTACGCAGTCCCGCGAGGCCCGGGACGAGAAGCGCTGACGGCCGGACCGCCCAACTGACCTCACCGCGCGCGCAGGGGGCCGGGACCCGCCCCCGCCCCGATCCCGGCCCCGGCCCGTCGCGGTCGGCAGGGCCCCGTCAGTGCTGGTTCTCGGCCTGGAACATCCAGCTGTGCTTCTCCAGCTCGGCCGTGAGTCCGATCAGGAGGTCCTGACTGACGGGATCCGCCGGGCCGGTCTCGTCGATGCGCACCCGCATCCGTTCGATCACGGCGGCGAAGGCCTTCACCAGGTTCTGGACGGCCGTCACGTCGGCCGTCCAGCCCTCGGGGAAGTCGGGCAGGTTGCTGGTGGCGGCGATCGTGGCGGCCCGTCCGTCCGGGCTGACCCCGATCGCGGCGGCACGCTCGGCCACCTGGTCGGCGTAGTCGCGCGCGGTGGCGACCACGTCGTCGAGCTGGAGGTGGACGGAGCGGAACCGGGGCCCGTAGAGGTTCCAGTGCGTCTGCTTCGCCACCAGGGACAGGTCCAGCAGGTCGACCAGGGTGCCTTGGAGGGCCTCCCCTGTCGTCTTGCGTTCGCTGTCCGGCAGCGGGCTGCTGATGACGATACCCATCGCTGAGTTCCTTCCGGGTCGGGGGAGCCGTCGGCCGGCCCCCGCGGTGCTGGCGGGCCCTCCACCCGGCGGTTCGGCCTCGACGGGCCGTTCTCGGATTCCGGAGGACGGTGCTCCGAGGCGCCGGGGCGTCCGAGGCGTCCGAGGCGTCCGAGGCGTCCGAGGCGTCCGAGGCGCCGGGGCGCCGGGGCGTCCGGGACGAGGACGAACGACCGTCCGGGCAGCGGGACCACGCGGCGGCTGCCCCTTCTCGCCGGACGGAAACCACCCGCCTCGCACCGGGAACCGCGCCGGAGCGGTCCGTACGCGATCGAACACGCCGCGCACGCGGGGTTTCCGGGATCAGGGCCATGAATCGGCCCGGGGCGGGTAGCCGAGCGCTGCCGCCGCCGGCGCTCGGTGCCGCTGCGGGCAACCAGGCGCCACTGCCAGAAACGGAGTCCGTCGCATGACCGTCGTCACCTCCTGGTCCACCGCCGTCACGCTGCCCGAAGGCCCGTTCCCCGATGTGACCGTCGAGGCGCAACTGCGCTTCGACACCTCGCTGCCGTACGCGGTGTGCCTGGTCTTCCCGCCCCTCGGGGGCGGCGGGGAGGCGCGGTGGGTCTTCGCGCGTGACCTGCTGAACGAGGGCCGCCACGCCCCCGCCGGCCACGGGGACGTGACGGTCACGCCCGGGCGGGCGGGCCGGGTCCTGGTCACCCTGTGCGCCGAGAACGGCCGGGCCGTGATCAGCATCCCCGCGGACGCCGTGACGGCCTTCCTCCTCGACTCCTTCACCCTGGTACCGGCCGGCACCGAATCCGACCATCTCGACATCGACGCCGTCCTCGACCGGATCCGGTCCTGACCCGCCACGGCCGACGGCGGCGACCGCTCGGTGAAGGGCCGGGTGTGCCCGGGGAGGGAACCGAACCCATTCCGCCGCGGGCGGGATGGTTTGCCCGGCCCGCAGAGCGGTACACGCGGATCATGGGCGCGGCCGGAGAAACGACGGCTCCACCACCCCCGGACGGTTCCGGCATCACCATCGAACGGCCGGACCGCCCCTCCTGACAACCGTCCCAGTCACCACATGGGAGGACCTCGTGATCGTCCTCGGCGTCATCCTGCTCATCGTCGGTTTCGTCACCGGGATCTCGATCCTGTGGACCATCGGCATCATCCTGGCCGTCATCGGCCTCGTCCTGTGGATCGCGGGCTCCGTCGGGCACGCCGTCGGCGGGCGTCGTCACTACTACTGATCCACTCGTCCTATTTTCTGCACCACCCGCCCCATCCCCTGAACCGCCCGTTCACCGGCTCGTGCGGCTGTCGGCCCCGGCACCACGTGGGTGCCGCCGCCGACAGCCGCACGGCGCCGTCAGCCGCACGGTGCCGCCCACCGTCCTCAACGGCGGAGGCGGCCGGCCCTCAACGGCCGAGGCGGCCGACGCTCAGCGGCGGTGGCGGCCGGCGCTGCGGCCGGGCGCCGGGACCACGCCCGGGGCGGGGAGGAACAGCCGGGCGACCTCGCGGCCCAGGTTCACGCCGATCGCCACCGCCATCGCCGTGGCCGTGGCGCGCCCGACACCGACGAGCCCGATCTCGGGCTCGCCCCGGACGAAGGCGAGCAGCCCGAAGTACAGCAACGAGCCGGGCAGCAGCGGCCCCAGTGCCGCGGTGACGTACGGCAGCGAGGAGCTTCCCCGGTAGCGGGCCATGAGCTGGCCGGACAGGCCCACCAGCCCGGCGGCGAGGCCGGTGGCCATGATGGGCTCGCCGCCGGCGTTGACCAGGACGCCGTACGTCGTCCAGCCGACCCCGCTGTTGAGCAGGACGGCCGGCAGCGTGCCCGGCTCGGTGTTGAGCAGCACCGCGAAGGTCAGGGTGAGCAGGAGCGCCGCCACCAGCTGGAGCGGCGGGTTCGACGCCGCGACCGGGACGGGCCGGGCCGCCAGGTCGGCGCCGTTGTTGACGCCGATGTAGAGCACGGTCATCACCCCGACCACCACGCCGGCCATCATGTACAGCGTTTCCATCAGGCGTGCGGCCGCGGTGAGGTAGAAACCCGCGAGGCCGTCCTGCGCCGCCGCCACCATGGGCCATCCGGGCAGGAGCGTGTACAGCCCTCCGGTGATCACCACCGATCCGCCCAGGTTCAGCCCGTTGAAGGACAGCAGGATGCCGATCGCCGCCGCCGGGGTCGCGGCCGTCGCGATCCGGTAGAACTCCGGGAGGTCATGGCGTCCGACCAGCGCCGCGAGCCGGTCGCCGGCCAGTGCCGCGGCGACGGCGCTGACGAACACCAGCCAGGCCCGGGCGTCGGCCCGGCCGCCGACCAGCAGCGTCGCGGCGCCGGCCAGCAGGCCGGAGGACAGGACCAGGAGCCAGGCGGGGTAGCGGCGGCAGTGCCGGCGCACGGCCCTCAGCCGGTGGTGGGCGTCGTCGACGACGAGTCCGCCGGTCGTGATCTCGGTGACCAGCCGGAAGAGCACGGCCAGCCGCGCGTAGTCCCCGGCCGGGTGGCGCACGGACCGCTCGACCGTCACGGGTGGCTCCGAGGGGCCCGGCTGGTACGAGATCGCCACCCGGGTGAAGGTGACCTGGGGGTCGCAGGGCTGGGCCCGGTAGGCCTGCGCGACGGCGAGCATGGCGGCCTCGACGTCCTCAGCGGCCTCGCCGCAGGCCAGCATCAGCTCGCCCACCAGCAGCGCGAGGTCCAGGACGGCGGCCACCGCGGCCGGCCCCGGGTCGTCCGCGCCGGGTTCGCCGGTCACCAGCGGGCGGTCGGTGGTCGGGGTGCGCAGCAGCGGCAGCATCAGGTCCGGCCAGGCCGCCGTGCCGTCGGCATCGGCGGATCCGCTCGCCGCCCCGGGCGGCGCCGGCCGGCCGGGAGCTCGGCCCTCCCCGGGAGCTCGGCCTTCCCCCGGAACTCGACCTTCCCCGGGGGCGGGGGCGGCCCCGGGGGCCTCCTCCGGACTCGACTGGGGCGGGACTCTTCCGGTCCGGCTCGCCGGCCCGTCCGTTTCGGCCCGCACGCCGAACTGCTCGTGTTCCGGCATCGTCGCTCCCTGCAACACCCCCCACCTGGTGACCTTTCGCACCCATTCGACTACCCGCAGCCATCATTTCGTGAACGTCTCGACCGGAGCGCGGGGGTCCGTTCACGCCCGCCGTTCGTGGGCCGACCCGCCGCGTCCAGGCCGGGGCCCGGGGGGATTCCGCAGTTCAGCGGCCTGACACCGGGGCCTGAGAGGGCGGACGGCCATCGAACCGGGGCCGTCCGGGTGAAGCCCGGGGCGGTGGGCGAGCCCCGTCCGGCCGTCCCGCCGCCACGGGATATGGCTATCGGGACACACGATCGGAGCGGACGGGAGGAGCGGCGTGCGGCTGTCGAGGTGGAGGGCGCGGGCCGGGCGGCGGGCGGAGCGGGCCGCCCGGAACACGGCGGTCGCGCTGGACCGGCGGCTGCCGCTGTTCGACGGGGCCAAGGGCCTGCTCCGGAAGGTCTTTCCCGACCACTGGTCCTTCCTGCTCGGCGAGTTGGCGCTCTACACCTTCGTGCTGCTGCTGTTGACCGGCGTCTTCCTGACGTTGTTCTTCACACCGTCCATGGCCGAGATCGTGTACGCCGGAACGTACCCGCCGCTTCGCGGGGTGCGGATGTCCCAGGCGTACGCCTCGACGCTGTCGATCAGTTTCGACGTGCGCGGCGGCCTGCTGATCCGCCAGATCCACCACTGGGCGGCGCTGGTGTTCACCGCCGCGATCTGTGCGCACCTGCTGCGCATCTTCCTCACCGGCGCGTTCCGCCGCCCCAGGGAGGTCAACTGGCTGGTGGGACTGACGCTGTTCCAGCTCGCCCTGCTGGAGGGTTTCGCGGGCTACTCGCTGCCCGACGACCTGCTCTCCGGCACCGGCCTGCGCACGGCCCAGGGCTTCATCCTGTCGGTACCGCTGGTCGGCACCTACCTGAGCTTCTTCCTCTTCGGCGGGGAGCTTCCCGGGCACGACATCATCCCCCGCCTGTACAGCGCGCACATCCTGCTGCTGCCCGGTCTCCTGCTCGGCCTGATCACCGCGCACCTGATCCTGGTCTTCCACCTCAAGCACACCCAGTGGGCCGGGCCCGGACGCACCGACCGCAACGTCGTCGGGAAGCCCCTCTTCCCGCACTTCAGCGTCCAGACGGCGGGCCTGATGGCGATGGTCTTCGGGGTGCTGGCGCTGGCCGCCGCCCTCGCCCAGGTGAACCCGATCTGGCTGTACGGGCCCTACCGCCCCGACCAGGACTCCACCGACGCGCAGCCGGACTGGTACATGGGGTTCATCGAGGGCGCGCTGCGGCTGATGCCCGGGGCCGAGACGCGGCTGTGGGGCCACACCGTCGCCTGGAACCCGCTGATCCCGGCCGTGCTGTTCCCGCTGCTGTTCTTCGCCGCCCTGTACGGCTATCCGTTCTTCGAGCGCTGGATCACCCCGGGCAGCGGCGAGCAGCACCTGTGCGACCGCCCCCGCAACCGGCAGACCCGGACGGCGCTGGGTGTCGCCGGGACGTGCTTCTACGTCGTCCTGCTGGTCGCCGGCGGCCAGGACGTCGTCGCCCGGGCACTGGACGTGCCGGTGGAGGGCCTGAACCGGTTCCTGCGGGTGGGCCTGTTCGTCGGGCCGGTGGCGGCCTTCTGGATCACCCGGCGCCTGTGCCTGGCCTTGCAGGAGCGGGACCTCGAACGGGTGACGGAGGGCGACGAGACCGGGTTCGTGCACGAGGCCGTCGAGGGCGCCTTCCACGGCGAGCACCGGCCGCTTCCCGCCGGCCTGCGCTACACGCTGGCCCTGCGCGACGCCCTGCTTCCCCTGCCGGCGCCGGGCGAGGGCGCCTCGCGGCGCGCACAGCTGCGGGCCGCCCTGAGCTCCTGGTACTACCGGGACAACGTGGAGACGGCGGTGGACGAGCCGCGGCCGGGGCCGCTCGCGTCCACCGACGCGGGACGCTCCGAGCGGTGACGACCGACCGCTCACCACTCAGCGCTCACCGCCGACCGGCCGGACTCACTGCGCGCGCTGGGCGTGCTGGAAGACGAAGCCCAGGACGCCGGCGCCCGTCACACCCGCTCCGATGAGGAAGAGCCACAAGGCGTACACCAGCCCCAGCCCGGTGACCGCGACGCCGGCCGCGGTGAGCAGCGGGTAGTAGCTGCGCGGTGCGAAGAACTCCAGCGGCCCGGCGCCGGTGACGATCTCGGCGTCGGTGCGGTCCTGCGGCCGACGGCCGCGGCGGGAGTACTGGGTCCGGAAGAAGAACGCGATCAGCGTGGACATCATGAAGGCCACGACCAGCGCCGCCTTGCCGGCCGGCTCCCGGGCGAACCAGCCGTAGATCGAAGCGGCGACGGCGAAGAACAGCGCGACGCCCGCGAACAGGTAGGACTCGGTCTTCACCGCGCGTTCTCCTCGCCTTCGAGCGCCGTGCGCGAATACTCCGGGTGGTGCAGGTCGAAGGCCGGGCCTTCGGAGCGGATGCGGGGCAGGGCGTGGAAGTTGTGGCGCGGCGGCGGGCAGGAGGTCGCCCATTCCAGGGAGCGCCCGTAACCCCACGGGTCGTCCTCGGTGACCCGGACCCCGTACCTGGCGGTGCGCCACACGTTGTACAGGAAGGGCAGGGTCGACGCGCCCAGCAGGAACGCACCGACCGAGGAGACGGTGTTCAGGGTGGTGAAGCCGTCCGAGGGCAGGTAGTCGGCGTAGCGGCGCGGCATGCCCTGGGCCCCGAGCCAGTGCTGCACGAGGAAGGTGATCTGGAACGCGGGCAGCAGCATCCAGAAGTGGATCCTTCCGAGGCGTTCGTCCAGCAGCCGGCCGGTGATCTTGGGCCACCAGAAGTAGAAGCCGGCGAACATCGCGAACACGACCGTCCCGAAGAGGACGTAGTGCAGGTGGGCGACCACGAAGTAGCTGTCGGTGACGTGGAAGTCGATCGGGGGCGCGGCCAGCAGGACGCCGGTCAGCCCGCCGAGGAGGAAGGTCACCAGGAAGCCGAGGGAGAACAGCATGGGCGTCTCGAAGGAGAGCGAGCCGTTCCACAGGGTGCCGATCCAGTTGAAGAACTTCACCCCGGTCGGCACCGCGATGAGCAGCGAGGCCAGGGAGAAGAACGGCAGCAGCACCTGGCCGGTGGCGAACATGTGGTGGGCCCAGACGACCGCGGACAGCGCGGTGATCGCGATCGTGGCACCGATCAGTCCGTAGTAGCCGAAGACCGGCTTGCGGCTGAACACCGGGATGACCTCGGAGATGATGCCGAAGAACGGCAGCGCCACGATGTACACCTCGGGGTGGCCGAAGAACCAGAACAGGTGCTGCCACAGCATCGCCCCGCCGTTGGCCGGGTCGAAGACGTGGGCGCCCAGCTTGCGGTCCGCCTCCAGCGCGAACAGCGCCGCGGTCAGCGGGGTGAAGGCGAGCAGCGCGAGGATCGAGGTGAACAGCACGTTCCAGGTGAAGACCGGCATCCGGAACAGCGTCATGCCCGGTGCCCGCAGGCAGACGATGGTGGTGATGAAGTTGACGGCTCCCAGGATCGTGCTCAGACCCGCCACGATCAGCCCCACGGCCCACAGGTCGGCGCCCGTTCCCGGGCTGTGGAGCGGCCCGTTCAGCGGGGCGTAGGCGAACCAGCCGAACGACGCGGCGCCGTCGGTGGTCAGGAAGCCCCCGACCACCATCAGGCCGCCGAACAGGTACACCCAGTACGTGAACGCGTTCAGCCGGGGGAACGCCACGTCCGGGGAACCGATCTGCAGCGGCATCACGGCGTTCGCGAAACCGGCGAACGTCGGTGTGGCGAACAGCAGCATCATGATCGTCCCGTGGATGGTGAACAACTGGTTGTACTGCTCGTTGCTCACCACCTGCAGTCCCGGCCGCATGAGCTCCGCGCGCATGAGCATCGCCAGCAGCCCGGCGAACAGGAAGAACCCGAACGCCGTCGTCAGGTACAGGTTGCCGATGGCCTTGTGGTCGGTCGTGCTCAACCACCGCAGCACCGCCGAGCCTTGACGCCGGCGGGCCACGCCGGGCGCCGGGCGGGCGGCGGCCCGCCGCCGGGTCTGCGCCATCCGCTTCCTCCTCCTGCCGGGGCCCGCCCGTACCCGCAGGGGAAAGACGCGGAGACGCTCGCCGGGACACACGCTGTGTCGCCATGCAATCACCCGCCGTCGCGCGGGCCCCTGAACCGGAGTCGGCGTGGCGGCCCCGACCGGGCGCGGATGACGAAGTCGGCGCACTGGTGCGATCCGGTGGGGCGCCGTCCCAGGTCAGCCACGAGTCAGCCGCAGGTCTGCGGCGGATCAGCCGCGGGTCAGCCGCGAGGCGTCGAACTCGGCCCAGATCGTCTTCCCGTGGCTGTGCGGTTCGGCGCCCCACCGGTCGGCGGTCCGCTCCACGATGAACAGGCCGTGGCCGCCGGGGAGGGCCGGGTTGTGCGGGCGGCGCGGGGTGGGCAGGGTCGGGCTGCGGTCGCTGACCTCGGCCCGCAGGCGGGTCCCGGTGGCGTCCAGGACCAGTTCCAGCGGGCCGTCGCCGTGGAGCATGGCGTTGGCGACGAGTTCCGCCACCAGCAGGACGACGTCCGCGAGGGCGCCTTCGCCGGCGCCGGGCCCGGCGGCGGACGCGTACCAGTCGTCGAGGGCGCGGGCGGTGAAGGTCCTGGCGTGGGCGACCGGTTTGGGGATGCCGGACAGGGTCAGCCGCCTGCGCTGGCCGCCGACGGGCAGCACCGGGCCCGGCTGGTGCGGGTCGCCGTCCAGGGTTCCCCGGCTCATCGTCATGTGAGGACACCCTTTCGGATCGACGGCGGTCTCGCACGGTCGGTTTCCCGGCAGTTCTCGGATTATGCCCCGTGCCGGCGTCGAACCGGGGCCGGGGCGGCCGGCCCCGGGCCGAGGCCCTGGCGGCCCGAGCCGGGGCGGTCAGGCCGCCAGGGCCTCGTCGACCGAGTCGTGGATGGAGAACACCGCCTGCGCGCCCGTCAGTTCGAGGACCCGCATGACGGTGGGCGCCACGGCGGCCAAGTGCAGGTCCAGCCCCTCCTCCGCCGCCGCGAGGCGGGTCTTGAGCAGGAGGTTCAGGCCGGAGGAGTCGCAGAAGCCCACCCCGGCGAGGTCGATCACCACCGCGCCGCGGCGCTGCGCGATCACGCTGGTGAGCAGGTTGGCGGCCGAGGCGAGCGTCTCGATGTCGAGGTCGCCCACGAGGGCGCACACCACCGCGCCGGAGGCCGTGGCACGGGTCTCGACCACCAGTTCCGCGGGCCGCGGGCACGCTGCCGGCGCGGCGGCCGCCCGAACGTCGTCGAATGGCATCATCGTCGTCTCCTCCATGTCCATGCCTTCCGACCATACGGAGGTTGTGCCGGACTGCCAAACACGGGGGTGTGCGCCCGGTTTGGTCCTCCCCGGGGCTCGTGTGGCCACACATGCTCAGTCGTCCTCCAGCCCGTCGCGCAGGTGCCGCAGGGTGCGGCTGAGCAGTCGGGAGACGTGCATCTGGGACAGCCCGAGGCGGGCGCCGATCTGCGACTGCGTCATGTCCTCGCAGAAGCGCATGGACAGGATGAGCCGTTGCCGCTCCGGCAGGTCGGCGATGAGCGGCTTGAGCGTCACCAGGTCCTCGACGAGGGCGAGGTCCCGGTCGTCCTCGCCGAGCCGGTCGCCCAGGGGGCCGGGGGCGTCGTCGTCGTTGCTGCCGCCGAGGTCCAGGGAGCCGGCGGTGTGCGCGTTCGCGGCGGTCAGCCCTTCGACGACCTCCTCGGGGGAGAGCGCGAGGTGCTCGGCGAGTTCGGCGACCGTGGGGGCCCGGTCCAGGTCCTGCGACAGGCGTTCCTGCGCCTTGGCCAGGAGGATGCGCAGTTCCTGGAGGCGCCGCGGCACGTGGACGGCCCACGTGGTGTCGCGGAAGTGGCGCCGGATCTCGCCGAGGACGGTCGGTATGGCGAAGGTGGTGAACTCGACGCCGAGGTCGGGGTCGAAGCGGTCGATGGCCTTGATCAGGCCGACCGCGCCGACCTGGAGCAGGTCCTCCTGCGGCTCGCGGTGCGAGTTGAAGCGGCGGACCGCGAACCTCACCAGGGACAGGTTCGTCTCGACCAGGGTGGCGCGGACGTAGGAGTACTCCTTCGTCCCCTCCTCCAGCGTGCGGAGCCGGCGCAGCAGCACCTTGTTGAGCTCGCGCGCGTCGGCCGGCGCGATCTCCCGCAGGTCACCGGCGTCGGCGAACTCCGGCGGGAGCAGGTCCCGAAGCCCTCCGGCGTCGGCGAGTTCCGGCAACGGCAGGTCCCGGGGCTCTCCGGCAGGAGCGGCCGTGCGGGACGGACCTCCCGTCGACGGGTGGGCGGAGGCGGGCAGTTCCCCAGTGGTCGTGGCCATCGGACTCCCTCTCTCGTGCTCTCTCGTGTCGGCGCGGTCTGCCCCCCGGTACCCCGTGTCGGCGGATCGATGCAGCCGCCCCCCGTGGAGGTTTCGTGAAGCCCGCACCGGCGCCGGGGCGCGGACGCGCGTCCGGGCGACGGGCGGGGCGTACGACCGGGTGGCGACCGTTGTCCGGCGGTGTGCGGGCTGGGGTAGCCTCCGAGGGCGGTACAACACCTGGAACGACGGCCAGGTCCCCCGGCCCGTCCTTCGGGGTGCCCACGACCGGATTCGGGCCAGTCGGCCCGGCGTTCCACGGAGGCGACGTTCGATGGCTGGCCCGACCACGTCCCGCGACTCACAGCACCGCCCGGACGAGGGGGCGGGCGCCGCGCAGGTGGGTGAGCCGGAACTGCGGCTGCTGCTGGCCGGGTTGACGGCGGTGCGCGACGGCGATTTCAGCACCAAGCTGCCGGGCGACGCGGACGGGCTGCTGGGCGAGATCGCCACGGTGTTCAACGGCATGGTCGACCAACTGTCGCGGTTCACCTCGGAGGTGACCAGGGTCGCCCGGGAGGTCGGCACCGAGGGCCGGCTCGGCGGCCAGGCCCAGGTGCCCGGGGTGTCGGGCACCTGGGAGGACCTGACCGACTCGGTCAACGCGATGGCGGGCAATCTCACCACCCAGGTGCGGGACATCGCCCAGGTCGCCACCGCGGTGGCCAAGGGGGACCTGTCGCAGAAGATCACCGTCGACGCCCGGGGCGAGATCCTGGAGCTGAAGAACACCGTCAACACGATGGTCGACCAGCTGTCCTCGTTCGCCGGTGAGGTGACCCGGGTGGCGCGGGAGGTCGGTACCGAGGGCATCCTGGGGGGCCAGGCCGACGTCAAGGGCGTCTCGGGGACGTGGCGCGACCTCACGGACTCGGTGAACTTCATGGCCGGCAACCTCACCGGCCAGGTCCGCGCGATCGCCCAGGTGGCCACGGCGGTCGCGCGCGGGGACCTGTCGCAGAAGATCACCGTCACCGCGCGCGGCGAGATCCTGGAACTGAAGGAGACCATCAACACGATGGTCGACCAGCTGTCCTCCTTCGCCGACGAGGTGACCAGGGTCGCCCGGGAGGTCGGCACCGAGGGCCGGCTCGGCGGCCAGGCCGAGGTGGAGGGCGTCTCCGGCACCTGGAAGCGCCTCACCGAGAACGTCAACGAGCTGGCCGGCAACCTCACCCGGCAGGTCCGCGCGATCGCCGAGGTCACCAGCGCCGTCGCCGCCGGCGACCTCACGCGCTCGATCAGCGTGGACGCCTCCGGCGAGGTCGCCGACCTCAAGGACAACATCAACGCCATGGTCGGGTCCCTGCGCGAGACCACCCGCGCCAACGAGGAGCAGGACTGGCTCAAGACCAACCTCGCCAGCTTCTCGGCCCTGATGCAGGGCCGGCGCGACCTCGGGGTCGTCGCCGAGTCCGTCATGGACGAACTCGCCCCCCTCGTCGGCGCGCAGTGCGGCGTCTTCTACCTCGCCGAGGACAGCCCCGTCGGGACGGTGCTCCAGCTGGTCGGCTCCTACGCCTTCCCCGACGGCGAGCGCCCCACCCGCTTCCGCCTCGGCGAGTCGTTCGTCGGCCAGGCCGCCCGCAGCCGGCGCGCCATCACCGTCGACGCCCTGCCGCCGGACTACCTGGCCGCCGCCTCCGGCCTCGGCCGCACCGGGGCGCTGTCCCTGGTGGTGCTGCCCATCGTGGTCGAGGACCAGGTCCTCGGCGTCATCGAACTGGCCTCCGTCCGGCCGTTCACCCAGGTCCACCTGGACTTCCTCGACCAGCTCATGGAGACCATCGGCGTCAACGTCAACACCATCATCGCCAACGCCCGCACCGACGAGCTGCTCGACGAGTCCCAGCGGCTCACCGCCGAACTCCAGGTCCGCTCACAGGAGTTGCAGTCACGCCGGGACGAGTTGCAGGCCTCCAACGCCGAGCTGGAGGAGAAGGCCGACCTGCTGGCGGCGCAGAACCGCGACATCGAGACCAAGAACCTGGAGATCGAACAGGCCCGCCAGGAACTGGAGGAGCGCGCCCACCAGCTGTCCCTCGCCTCGAAGTACAAGTCGGAGTTCCTGGCCAACATGAGCCACGAACTGCGCACGCCGCTCAACAGCCTGCTCATCCTCGCCCAGCTGCTCGCCCAGAACCCCACCCGCAACCTGACCGCCAAGCAGGTCGAGTACGCCGGGATCATCCACTCCGCCGGCTCCGACCTGCTCCAGTTGATCAACGACATCCTCGACCTGTCCAAGGTCGAGGCCGGAAAGATGGACCTCAACGTCGAGGCGGTGCCGCTGCGCGCGCTGCTCGACTACGTCGAAGCCACCTTCCGCCCGCTGACCAGCCAGAAGAACCTCGCCTTCACGGTGCGGACGGTCCAGCAGATCCCCGCCGAACTCCTCACCGACGACTACCGGTTGCGCCAGGTGCTGCGCAATCTGCTGTCCAACGCCGTCAAGTTCACCGAGCAGGGCCGGGTCGAACTGCGCATCGAGCCCGCCGACGAGACCGACCTGCCCGACGCCGTCCGGCGCGGCGGCCCGGTACTCGCCTTCCACGTGAGCGACACCGGAGTCGGCATCGCCCCCCAGCACGTGGAGAGCGTCTTCGGCGCCTTCCAGCAGGCCGACGGCACCACCAGCCGCAAGTACGGCGGCACCGGCCTCGGGCTGTCCATCAGCCGCGAGATCGCCTACCTGCTCGGCGGCGCGATCACGGTGGAGAGCACCCTGGGCCGGGGCAGCACCTTCACCCTCTACGTCCCCGCGACCCGCCCCGACCTGGCCGAGACCGGCGCCGACGGGGCCCGCAGGACGCTGGGCACCGGTGGCACCGGCCCGTCCGAGGCCCCGGAGCGCGCCCCCTCGCCTCCCGCCGGTCAGCCACGGCGCCTGCTCGTGGTCGAAGGCCGCCCCAACGGCCTGCTGTCCCTGGTGGCGGAGAACGCCGTCGCCGACGTCGCCCGCTCCGCCGGCGCGCAGCGCCGGGTCGAGATAGTCACCACGGTCGGTGCCCCGGAGGCTGCCACTGCGCTCGCCACCGCCCCGTACCACTGCGTCGTCCTGGAACTCGACCTGCCGGACAGCGCGGCGGCCACGCTCCTGGCGGAGATGGAACGCGACCCGGCCCTGCACACCGTCCCGGTGCTGGCCCACAACAGCCGGGGCGTCACCACCGACGACGAGCACGCCGTCCGCCCGGAGGGGGAGCGGCCGCTGGAGCTCATCTCCAGCCTCGACGAGCTGCGCGAACGCATCGCCCTCCACATGAGCGCCGACGGGCCCGGGCGCGTCCTGCCCCCGGTGCGCCGGACGGACGGGAACCCCGCCCGGGGCCGCGGGGCCGACCCGGTGCTCTCCGGCCGCACCGCGCTGGTGGTCGACGACGACGACCGCAACCTCTTCGCGATCACCAGCATCCTGGAGCTGCGCGGCATGCGGGTCCTCCAGGCCGAGAACGGGCTCGCCGCGCTCCAAGCCCTCCGCGCGCACCCCGGGATCGACGTGATCCTGATGGACGTGATGATGCCCGAGATGGACGGCTACACCGCCACCGCGGCGATCCGCGCCATGCCCGAGCACGAGGGGCTGCCGATCATCGCGGTCACCGCCAAGGCCATGATCGGCGACCGGGAGAAGAGCCTGGCCTCGGGAGCCAGCGACTACATCACCAAGCCGGTCGACGCCGACGCGGTGATCGGCAGGATCAGGGACCACCTCACCCGGTAGTCGCCCTGTCCCATGCCCCCGTGTCCCCTCGCGCCCACCCCGACAGTCCAGACTTCAGGAGCCGACAGCCGTGCACCATCCGCAGGAGCCGCGCGCCACGGACCGTCCCGCAGCGGTCGGACCGGCCGACACGCCGAGGGTCGGAGCGCAGCGGAGCGCTGCCGAGGCGCAGGCAGCGGCCCGGGCCCGCTCCGGAGGCGAGTCCGCGGCGGTCGACCGGCTCGCCACCACGGTGGAGCGGCTCAGGCTGGAACTGGAACAGGCCCAGGCCCAGGCGGCGGGCCGCGCCGTCGTCGAGATGGGCGTCGGAGTGCTGGTGGAGCGCCTGCGGTGCGGGCCCACCGAGGCCGCCAGGCAGCTGGAGAGCCTCGCGGAGCAGGCCGGGGTGACGGTCCTGGCGCTCGCCGCCGACCTGGTCAACCAGGCCGCGGCGGACGAGATCTCCGCCCTCGCCCGCGAGTTCGTCGCGGACGCCTCGGCTCCCCCGGCCGAAGCGGTGGCCGTGCGGCTGCGCAGTGCCGAGGCGGACGTGCTCGCGAGCGGTGACGCGGCGGCGGCGGCGCGTTCCATGCTGGAGCACGCGCTGCGACCGCTCGGCGTGGCCGCCGTCGCCATCTGGGCGGCCCACCCGGACCTCTCCCTGTCGCTGGCGGGCAGCGCCGGTTTCCCCGAGGAGGAGGCACGCCGCTGGCGCCACGTCCCGCCCGGCGTTCCGACCCCCGCCCGCCGTGCCCTGGACGAGCGGGCGGCGGTCGGCTACCCGACGCTCGCCGGCGCCTCGCTGCCCTCGATCGGCCAGCACGAGATCCACGGCGGTCGGCTCGCCGTCCCGGCCGGCGTCGGCGGGCGGCTCATCGGCGTCCTGGAGATCTGCTGGCCCGGCACGCTGCCCGAGCGCTCCCAGCCGCTCCAACGCCAGTTCGAGGCGCTCGCCGAGCTGGCCGCCACCACGCTGGAGTCCTGGAGCGGGCAGGAGCCCTCCGCCTGCGACCCGGCCGACGCGCAGTTCGGCGAACTGCGGCAGCTCACCGACGGCCTGCTCGACCCGTGCATGATCCTGCGGGCGGCGCCGGACAGCGACGAGTTCCCGCCCCGGTTCGTGATCCGGCACCTCAACCCGGCCTTCGTCGACTTCGCCGGCCGGCCCACCGGCGTGATCACCGGCACCCGCCTGCTGGAGGCGTACCCGCTGGCGGCCGAACCGGGCGGCCTGGCCGACAAGGTCGAACACGTCTTCGCCACCGGAGAACCCTTCCGCGCCCAGGACATGCGCCTCGCCGCCCTGGTCGACGGAGTACCGCTGACCACCCGGGCGCAGGTGAGCATCAGCCGGCACGGCAGCCACCTCGCGGTCGTCTGGCGCCTCGACGACGGCACCCCGCGCGTCGCCCGCCTGCTGCAGCACGCCCAGCGGCTCGGCCGGATCGGCGGGTTCGAGGAGAACCTGCGGACCCGGCAGATCGCCTGGAACGAGACGGTGTTCGAACTGCACGGGCTGCCGCCCACCGCCGCGCCCCTGGCCCTCGACCAGCTCCCCGACCACGCCCACCCGGACGACCGCCACGCCATCGACCGGTTCCTGCGCACCCTCCTGCACCACCAACGCCCGGCCTCCACCGCCTTCCGCCTCCAGCGGCCGGACGGCGTCACCCGCCACATCCGCGTCGTCGCGGAGCCCGTCCGCGATCCCGGCAGCGGTCTCGACGGCGATCCCGGCAGCGCTCCGGGCAGCGGGCTCGGCACCGTCCGCGGCGCCTACCAGGACATCTCCGCCCAGCACTGGACGGAGGTCGCACTCGCCGCCACCCGCGACCAGCTCGCGCAGAGCGAACAGCAGGCGGCCGAACGCAGCCGCCTCGCCCTCCAGCTCCAGCACGCCATCATGCCGCCCACCCGGGGCCCGCTGGACCTGCACGACCTGAGCGTCGCCGTGCGCTACCGCCCGGCGGAGAAGGACCACCTGGTCGGCGGGGACTGGTACGACACCCTCGCCCTGCCCTCGGGAGACGTCCTGCTGTGCGTGGGCGACGTCTCCGGGCACGGCATCGAGGCCGCCACCGGCATGGTCGCGCTGCGCAACGCCCTGCGCGGCCTGGCCGCCACCGGCGCCGGGCCGGCCCAGTTGCTGAGCTGGCTCAACAGCGTCACCCACCACCTGACCGACAACGTCACGGCCACCGCGGTGTGCGGCCTCTACGAACCCGCGACCCGCCGGTTGCGGTGGGCCCGCGCCGGGCACCCGCCGCCGGTCCTGCTGCGTGGCGGGCGGGCGGACATCCTGCCCCAGCTGGGCGGCATCCTCCTCGGCGCGATCGGCCACGCCGACTACGAGCAGGGCGAGCTCGTCCTGGAGGCTGGCGACACGCTGGTGATGTACACCGACGGGCTCATCGAGCGCCGCGACGAATCCCTCCAGGCGTCGCTGACCAGCCTGACGGCCCTCGCCGAGGAGTCCCGCACCGGGTCGGCCACCAGGTCCGCCACCAGGTCCGCCGCCGGGTCGGCCACCGGCTCGGCCACCGGCTCGGACACCGGCTCGGACACCGGTTCGGCCAACCTCGAAGAGCTCCTGGACCACCTGCTGCGCTACAGCAACGCCGACACCGACGACGACACCTGCCTGGTCGGAGTGATGGTGCGGTAGCGGTCGGACGGGCAGGTGCATGTCCGCGGCGAACCGGGGCAGTCGAGGGACGAATCGACGCGTCCCCTGATCGAGGAGGTTCCCGTGCTCGCCCTGGTCCTGGTCCTGCTGCTCGCCCTGCTCCTGTTCGGCTTCGGCTTCGCCCTGAAGGTGCTGTGGTGGGTCGCCCTCGCGGTCCTCGTCGTCTGGCTCCTGGGCTTCCTCGCCCGCGGCACCACCTCCTCCGGCGGACGGGGCCGCTGGTACCGCTGGTAGCCCGCCGTACGCAGCGCCCCGTCGCCGGCCGCCGGGGCGCCCGAGCCGCCGCGCAGCCCCTGCGCGGCGGCTCGGGCGTGCGCGCCTCCCGCACCGCCCCCGGGGGCGGAACCGGCGGGTGTCGCGGGCGCGGGCCGGGGCAGACGCCGGGGCATGAACCCGATCGAACGGGCCTTGCGGGCCGTGGACCGCTTCCAGCAGCACCGCCGGGTGCCCGCCGTGGTCATCGGCGTCGTGCGCAAGTACGGGGACGACCGGGGCGGGCTGCTGTCCGCCCTGATCACGTACTACGGCTTCGTCGCCCTGATCCCGCTGCTGCTCCTGCTCAGCACCGTTCTCGGCTTCGTCCTGCACGGCCGCCCCGGGGCCCAGCAGTCGGTGCTGAACTCGGCGCTCGCCGACTTCCCGATCATCGGCGACCAACTGCGCCAGAACGTCCACTCCCTCCAGGGCAGCGGTCTGGCACTGGCCATCGGCGCGCTCGGCCTGCTGTACGGGGCGCTCGGCATCACGCAGGTCCTCCAGCACGCCATGGCCGAGGTCTGGAACGTGCCCGGGGTGCAGCGGCCCGGTTACTGGCCCCGGTTGGGGCGCGGCCTGCTGCTGTTCACGGTCCTGGGCGCCGGCCTGGTGCTGGGTACGGCGGCCGCCTCGCTGGTCGGCAGCGCCCTGGGCGGGGTGCCCGCCCGGGTGGGGGGCCTGCTGGTCTCGGCGCTGCTGAACACCGCCCTGTGCCTGGCCTGCTTCCGCGTGCTCACCCCGCGCGAGATCCCGACCCGGGCCCTGCTGCCCGGCTGCGCCGTCGCCGGGCCCCTGTTCACCGTCCTCCAGGCGTTCGGTTCGCTCCTGGTGACCCACGAGCTGCGCCACGCGGGCCAGGTCTACGGCTTCTTCGCGACCGTGATCGGCCTGCTCTCCTGGCTCTACCTGGCCGCGCAGATCACCGTGTACGCCGCCGAGGCCAATGCGGTGCTCGCCCGTCGGCTGTGGCCCCGCAGCCTCCTGCAACCGCCGCTCACCGCCGCCGACGAGAAGGTGCTGTCCTCCGTCGCCCGTCAGGAGGAGCGCCGCCCCGAACAGCACGTCGAGGTCTCCTTCCACGACGGGGAGCGGCCCGGCGGGGCCGGTGACGACGGGCCGCGCGGCCCGTCGTCACCCGACGCCCGGTGACACCCCCTGCGGCTACCGCCCGCCCCCGCTTCGTCCCTCCCGGCCCGGGCGGCGCAGCTCGCTCGCCGGGGCGGCGGTCGCGGGCCGGTACACGGTGAGCCCGGCCGGGACCTTGGACAGTCGCAGGGCGCCGCGCGCGGGGACGCTCTCGCCGTCGACGGCGATGCGGGCGGCGTCGCCGAGGGAGTCCAGGTCCAGGGCGCGCAGCCGGGCGGCCCGGTAGACCCGGGACCGGTCCAGGGTGCCGGACAGGAAGGCGGCGGCCAGGCGGGTGCGGGCGAAGGGCCGGCCGCCGTCGACGACCCGGACGTCGAGCTGTCCGTCGGCCAGGGCGGCGCGGTGGGTGGGGGCGAAGCCCGCCGGTTCGTACGCCCCGTTGCCGGCGAACAGCAGCCACAGCCGGTGCGGGCGGCCGTCGGCGTGGACGGTGACGGGTTCGGCGGTCGGCAGCAGCTTGGCGACGGCCACCGCGAGGGCCGGCCACTTGCCGATGCGCTTCTCCAACTTCTCCCGCTGGTGGACGAGTTCGGGGTAGATGCCGAGGCTGAAGGTGTTCACGAAGGTCCGGGCGCCGGCGTCGTCGGCGGCCAGGCCCAGGTCCACGCCGACGGCGGTGCCCGCCTGGACGGCCTCGGCGGTGGCCTCGTGGGTGGTGGCGCCGAGGTCGAGGGCGAAGTGGTTGAGGGTGCCGCCGGGGAAGACCGCCAACGGCAGCGCGCGCTCGACGGCCAGCGCCGCGGCCAGGTTGACGCTGCCGTCACCGCCGCACACCCCGAGCGCGCCACCGGCCCTGGCGGCCCGGTCGGCGGCTTCCGTCAGTATCTTCGCCAGGTCGTCCTGCGGCCCGCACACCCGGACGTCCGCCTCGGGCAGCAGGGCGCGCAGCGTCCCGGCCACGTCCTCGGCGGTGGGAGCGAGCGGAGAGCCGCTGCCGGAGCCCGAGTTGACCACCACCGACAGCCCCCTCCCCTGCGGCAGGGCCGGGGCCGGACAGGGGGCCGGGGCGGCGGGCGGCGGCACGTCGGACGAGCGCGGCCACCAGTGCAGGGTCGCGGCGGCGGCCGCCGTACCCAGTGCCGCACCGGCCAGGACGTCGCCCGGGTAGTGCACGCCGGTGTAGACGCGCGAGAGGGCCACCGCCGCCGCGACCGGCGCGACGGCCGCGCCCAGCAGCGGGGACTCGATCGCCACACCGGCGGCGAAGGCCGCCGCGGACGCGGAGTGACCGGAGGGGAAGGAGGTGGTGACGGGCTGGCGCAGCAGCCGGCGCACGGCCGGGACGGCGTCCAGCACCGGGCGGGGCCGGCGGGTGGCGTGCTTGGCGACGGTGTTGGCGGTGGCCGAGGCGATGGCGAGCGAGCCGAGGCCGCGCAGGGCCGCGCGTCGCCCGCGGCGTCCGCCGACCGCGCCGAGGACGGCGGCGGTGCCCATCCACAGCACCCCGTGGTCGGCAGCCCGGCTCAGCGCCCGCAGCCAGGGGCGGGTGCCGTGCAGCGGCGCGGCGGCGATGCGGTCGAAGAGGGCTCGGTCTATGGCGTCCAGTCGGGTGGTCTTCAGTCGCTTCATCCGACAAACCTACGGCGGGCGGGCGACAACGCCGGGGAAGAGGCCGAGGGGTGTGTCGCGGCGGCCGGGCGGCCGTGACGGGCCGCGTGCAGGACCCGGAACTCCCCCAGCAGGGGAGCTCGGTGCGACCGCTGTCCCTTCCCTGCTATCCCGCGTCGCGCGGCGGCAGCCCCCGGGTGATCCGGTCGAACAGCTCGGCCAGTGGCTCGCCGAGGTCCTGACCGAACTCGGTCAGCCCGTAGGTGACCTGGGGCGGCGTCGTCGGCTCGACCCTCCGCCAGACCAGGCCGTCCTGGACCAGCGCGCGCAGGGTCTGGGCGAGCATCTTCTCGCTGATGCCGTGGATGCTCTCGCGCAGCTCGTAGAACCGCAGGTCGTTGCTCCGCAAGGAGATCAGCACCCAGATGCCCCACCTGCTGGTCACGTGGTCGACCACCTCGCGCGCGGGGCAGTCGGTGTGAAACACCTCATACCGCTTCCCGGCCTCGCCCTGCCTGTCCTGCACACCTACCACCATGTCCTGAGCTTACGTCAAGGTATGTCCTTACCAAGGGTTAGCCCTGGCTCCTAGCGTGGGGACCACCGAGGCCGCAGCGGCCACGGCGGACGTCGAACGAGGAGCTGACCATGATCGTGGTGACCGGGGCCACCGGCAATGTGGGCCGACCGCTGACGCGGGCACTGGCCGAGGCGGGCCGACAGGTGACGGCGGTGTCGCGGCACGCGGTGGCGGTGCCGGACGGTGTCCGCCACGTGGCGGCCGACCTGGCCGGGCCGGCCGGCCTCGAACCCGCGCTGGACGGGGCGGAGGCGCTCTTCCTGCTGCTGTCCGGCGACCTGCACGCCGCCGGGGCCAACCCGGCCGACCTCATCGGCCAGGCCGTGGCCGGCGGGGTCCGCCGGATCGTCCTGCTCTCCTCGCAGGGCGTGGCGACCAGGCCCTTCGGCCCGACGCGGATCGCGATGAGCGAACTGGAGGACGTCCTGCGGGGGTCCGGTGTGGACTGGAGCATCCTGCGGCCGGGCGGCTTCGCCTCCAACGCCCTGTGGTGGGCCGAGTCCGTCCGCGCGCAGCGGGTCGTCGCCGCGCCCTTCGGCGACGTCGGGGTGCCGATCATCGACCCGGCGGACATCGCCGACGTCGCGGCGGCCTGCCTGCTGGAGGACCGGCACAGCGGCGGCGTGTACGAGCTGACCGGCCCGGAGGTGGTCACCCCGCGCCAGCAGGCGCAGGCCATCGCGGCCGCCCTGGGCTCGCCGGTGCGGTTCCACGACCTCACCCGCGACGAGGCCGCCGCCGCCATGGCCCAGGGCATGCCGGTGGAGCTCGCCGAGGACACCCTGGACATCCTCGGCTCCCCGAACCCGGCCGAGCTGCGCGTCAGCCCGGACGTGCAGCGGGTCCTCGGCACCGCCCCGCGCCCCTTCGCCGACTGGGCCGCCCGCAACGTCGCCGCCTTCCGCTGAGCCTGCCCGACTGGCCCCGTCGGCACCGCGCCGGCTCTCGGCTGGCGGCCGACTCCGGATGTTCCGGGTGTGGAACCGCCGATCCCGGGCAGACGCCGTCCGGGGCGGACCGAGCCCCCACTACCGAGAGGAGTGATCCGATGAGTGCCAAGGACAAGCTGCACAACGCGGCCGAGAAGGTCCACGGCAAGGCCAAGGAAGCCGCCGGACGGGCCACCGGCGACCGGGTCGTCGAGGCCGAGGGCCGGGGCAAACAGATCAAGAGCGACCTGAAGCAGGCCGGCGAGAAGATCAAGGACGTCGGAAAGGACTGACCCGGAGCACGGCGGCCGCGCCCGCGCGGCCGCCCCGCCACGCCCCGGCCGGCTCAACCGTCTTTGCCCCGGCCCGAGGGGCTCAGAAACCAGTGGAGACGCCGCCGTCCCGCGTGACCGGCGAGAACGCCAGGCCGCCACAGGGGGGGGGGGGGGCGCGAAGAGGGGGTGTGGTGTCGGGTCTTGTGGTGTTTGGTTCC
>NZ_JBWKER010000005.1:0-65711 GCF_056435345.1 Kitasatospora sp. NPDC043950 | reverse complement strand
CAGCGGGGGCCCCGCCCCCCCCCCCCCCCCCCCCCCCCCCCCCCCCCCCCCCCCCCCCCCCCCCCCCCCCCCCCCCCCTGGGCGGCCTGCGCACGCGGTCGGTCTGCGGCTGGGGTGTGATCAGCCGATCTGGCCCCAGGGAGAGAAAGGACCGCCGGGGGTGGCCTGGCTGCTGCCGGCGACGTTGCCGTTGGCGGAGGTCACATAGATGGCGATGGTGTTGAGCCGGCTGAACACCGCGCTCGGATCGCTGGCCACACCCGTCGGATCACCCGCGTCCGCGACCGTGCCCCACGACCCGAACGGACCGCCCGGAGTGTTCTGGTTGGTGCCCTGGATGGTCCCGGCGGTGGTGCGGGCGTAGACCACCATGAGGCCGCTCGGTGTCTGGAGCGAGGCCGGCTTGCCGACGAACCCACCACCCGTCGAAAGCTGCTGCCAGGGAGAGAAAGGACCACCAGGCGTGCCCTGACCGGCACCGGCGACGTTGCCGCTGGCAGACGTCACATAGACCGCGATGGTGCCGGACTGAGTGAACACCACACTCGGATCACTGGCCACACCCGTCGGATCACCCGCGTCCGCGACCGTGCCCCACGACGCGAACGGACCGCCCGGAGTGTTCTGGTTGGTGCCCTGGATGGTCCCGGCGGTGGTGCGGGCGTAGACCACCATGAGGCCGCTCGGTGTCTGGAGCGCAGCGGGCGTGCCGACGAACCCACCACCCGTCGAAAGCTGCTGCCAGGGAGAGAAAGGACCACCAGGCGTGCCCTGACTGGCACCGGCGACGTTGCCGCTGGCAGACGTCACATAGACCGCGATGGTGCCGGACTGAGTGAACACCACACTCGGATCACTGGCCACACCCGTCGGGTCACCCGCATCAGCAACCGTGCCCCACGACCCGAACGGACCGCCCGGAGTGTTCTGGTTGGTGCCCTGAATGGTGCCCGCGGTGGTGCGGGCGTAGACCACCATGAGGCCGCTCGGTGTCTGGAGCGCGGCCGGCTTGCCGACGAACCCACCACCCGTCGAAAGCTGCGCCCACGGAACGAAGGGACCGCCGGGGGTGTTCTGGTTGGTGCCGTACACGTTGCCGTCCGCACCGACCCGGTACAGGGCGATGGTGCCGTTGCTGGTGAGCACCGTCGAGTCGGCGGAGCCCCGGGCGGTGGAGGCCTGCGGCGCGATGGTGAAGACGCCGCCCTGGTAGGTGTGCTCCTGGCCGTCGATCTCGTTGGCGATCATCGAGATGTTGAACGTGCCCGCCGCCAAGGGGGCGGTGTCGAAGGGGACTTGGTAGTTGGTGGCGCCGCCGCTGGTGGCGCGGAAGCGGTTGTAGTAGCCGTTCGGGCCGGTGACCACGTAGTCGAGCCAGTTGATGACGCCGCTCTGCGTCGGGTGTGCCGTGAGGTTCAGCGTGCCGGACACGGTCTGGCCCGAGTTGAAGCCCCACAGCAGGACGTTGAAGTCGGCGGGGATGGCGGGAGCGAGGTTCTTGGAGCGCAGCAGCTCGAAGGAGGAGGTGGGGTAGCCGTCGATGGATGACCAGTGGGTGTTGGCCGAGTACTCCTTGGTCGGGACGCTGCTGTTGTCCTCGGCGATGTACGTGAAGTCGCCGGCGGCCTGGTTGGTCCAGCCTGCGAAGAGGTTGATGTGCTTGCCGGCGACGGCGAGGGCGTCGCCGGGCTGGAGCTGGGACCAACTGCTGAGCTTGGTGCTGTACTTCGGGTCGTCGATACCGGGTGCGGGGTACGTGACCGGCGGGCTGCCGGGGAGTTGCCAGGCCATGTCGACGAGACCGCCGCAGTCGGTGCGGTACGGGCCGCCGACCGCGCTGTCCGAGAACGACTGCCCCTGGTTGTAGGTGACCCCGTGGGCGACCCAGTCCCGGGCGCGCCGGACCATCTGGGCGCCGGTGAGCTTGTTCCCGACACCGGTGCCGAGGGTGCCGGTGGAGGTCGGCGTCCTGTTGCCGTCCGGGTAGTAGGTGCCGTCCGCCGAGGCGGGGGAGGCGGTGAGAAGACCGGCGGCCACGGCGGTCGCGGCGAGCACGCAGACGCGGCGCAGGGCACGGGCAGGACGGGGCGTGCTGGGCATGGGGGTCCCCTTGGATGTGGGCGGGCGAGCGAGGGTCGGTGCGGGTCAGCGAGGGTCAGCGAGGGTCAGTGCGGGTGGACGGCGGCGGCGTACCGGCCGGCCGTTGCTGCGGTGAGGGCCCGGGCCAGCAGGTTCTCGGCCAGGGCGTGCGCGGTGGTCGGGCCGTCCGCGCGGACGAAGAGCACCAGGGCGATGCGGCCCCGGTCCGGTACGGCGCGGACGTGTTCGAGCCCGTGCTCCGGGGTGGCGTGCGCCCACAGGACGTCCTCGACGATCCGCGCCGCGGCGGTCGTGGTGGGCGCACCGCTGGTGTCCACGACGGTGGCCCGGACGGGGAGCACGGCGATCAGTCCCAGCCGATGCCGCTGGCGGACGGGCCGGCCACGACCGGCGGCACGGTGGTGGTGGAGCCGTCCCAGCCGATACCGTCCCCGTCCCCGGCCCCGCCCGCCACGACCGGCGGCACGGTGGTGGGACCGTCCCAGCCGATGCCCGCCGGCGCCGTGGTCGCGGCGGTGGCCGAGGCCGCGGGCGCCAGGATCCCCGACAGGGCGACGGTGACGGCGGCGGTGGCGAGCAGGCGGGCGGTCTTGGACATGGCGGCACCCCAGGCGGCTTGTGTGGTGGGAGATCTGATCGAGGACCAGAACTTCGGGGAGGCTGTTCGGCGGTTGCCCCGCCGCTCTCCCGGTGACCACCATCCTGCTGGCACCGCCCGCGCCCCGGAAGGTGAGAACCCCGTCAGCAACCGGCCTGGCCGCTTCAGGACCCGGCGCCCCGGCGCCCGCCGCGTTGTTCGTGAGATCCCCGTGCCCACCACCGGCTCACAGCGGTCATGGTCACGGACTCCTTCGACAACCGCTTCCACTACGGACTGTCACGGCTGCTGCCCCCGAGAGCCTGAACCCGAGACCGGGAGGCGAGCGCGGGAGGCGAGCGCATCGAATCGGCCGGACCCCGCCCGGGGCAGGACTGCTTGTGGAGTCGAAGCCGGGCTGGGATGATCCCGATGTGTCGCACGGCGGCACGGCACGTTCGACATCGCACCGGGGGGCTGCGCGCATGCTGGACATGCTGGGGTTGGACCGTGTCTCGGAGGCCGTCTACCGGGCCATGCTCGCCGATCCGCAGGGCGGCGTCAGGGAGTTGTGCGACCAGCTGGGCCTGCCCGAGCCCGCCGTACGGGAGGCCCTCGACCGGCTGGCCGACCTGCAACTGCTCCGTGCCTCCCGGGAGGCACCCGGGGTTCTGCTGCCGGTGAGCCCCGCGCTCGGCCTGGAGCTGATCCTGCGCCGCCAGGAGCAGGAACTGCTGCGCCGCCAGCAGGATCTGGAGATCGGCAAGGCCGCTGCCGCCCGGGCGATCGCCGAGTACGCCGACCTGCGGCCGAACACCCCGGTCGAGACCGCCGAGCGCCTGGTGGGCCTGGACGCGATCCAGGCCAAGCTGGAGATCCTCGCCCAGGCGGTCACCGGGGAGTGCCTGTCCGTGATGCCCGGCGGAGCACAGTCCCGGGCCAGCCTGGACGCCTCCCGGCCGCTGGACGAGGCGGCCATGCGGCGCGGGGTGGCACTGCTGACGCTCTACCAGGACAGCGTGCGGCACGATCCGGCGACGCTCGCCTACGCCCGCTGGATGACCGAGGAGAGCGGACTGGTCCGCACCTGCCCGACGCTGCCGCCCCGGATGCTCATCTTCGACCGCCAGGTCGCCGTGGTCCCGATCGACCCGGCCCACACCCGGCTCGGCGCCCTGTGCACGCGCGAGCCCGGGATCGTCGCCTCCCTGGTCGCCCTCTTCGAGCGGACCTGGCAGGCCGCCGTCCCGCTCGGCGCCGACCGGCGCAAGGACACCGAGACCGGCCTCAGCGCCACCGAGCAGGAACTCCTGCGGCTGCTCGCGTCCGGCCTCACCGACGAGGCCGCCGGCCGGAACCTGGGCCTGTCGGCACGCAGCGTCCGCCGCCAGATGGCCGGGCTGATGGAGCGCCTCGACGCGTCGAGCCGCTTCGAGGCCGGCCTCAAGGCGGCGCAGCGCGGCTGGCTCTGAGCGGCCGCTCCCCCGGCACCCGGCCGGCTACGGTCGCCGGGCGGCTACGGTTGCAGGCCGGCTACGGTCGCCGGGCGAGCAGGTCCTTGATCACGGTGTCGAACCCCCGTGGGGGGCGACCGAGAAGCTCAGCGACGTCGTTCGTCGCCCGGTCGTACCGGTTCTCGCCGTGCAGCCTGGCCATCGTGGCGATGTGGTCGAACACGTGGTCCGGCAGGCCTTGGCTCTTGAGGTCGTGCTCCAGCCACTCCTGGTAGGGCACGTCGACGTAGGTCACCTCGCGGCCCAGGGCGGCGGAGAACTCGGCCGCGATGGCCGTCATGTCGCGGGATCGAGCCCCGGTCAGTTCGTGGACGCGGCCGGTCCGGGGGGCAGGATCGAGCAGGAGTGCGGTGACGACCTCGGCCACGTCGGCGGCCGCGACCGGTGAGGTCCGGGCCGAGCCGAAGGGGAGGCGGATCGTGCCGTCCCGCCGGATCGAAGCCGCCGCCACCTTGGTGAAGAGCGGATTCTCCATGAACACGGTGGGCCGGACGTGGACGACCGGCGCCCCGGACCAGTCGAGGACGTGTTCGGCGAGGTAGTGCAGTCGCTGCTGCCGGGACTCGGCGTCGCTGGTGAGGTCCATCTGCGAGACGGTCATCTGCGAGATGCTGACCAGCAGTTCCAGGCTGACGCTCTCCCGGGCGGCGACCGCCACCGTCGCCGCGGCCTCCAGGTAGGCGGACGACACGCTCATCCCGAAGTAGGCCCGGTGGCAGCCGGCCAGCGCCTCGACCACGTCCGCACCACGGGTGAGGTCACCGACCATCACCTCCACGCCGCCCATCGTCCTCAGGTCCGAGGCCCGTTCGTCGTCGTGGTGCACGAGAGCCCTGACGGGCACGTTGTGCGCCCGCAACCCCTCCAGGATCCTTCGCCCGACTCCGCCGACCCCACCGCCGGCGCCGGTGACAAGGACAGGTTCTACGAGCACGACGATTGCCTCCCACCTACCTGACCGGGACATCCGGTGCACTGCCAACGCTCCCGCGCCGGGAAGGTTCCGCGGGTCCTTGACGCCAGGGCGGGCGCGTCGGCGTCCGTGAGGGCAGGGCGGGCGCATCAGCCTCCGATCCGGTCCGGATCGCGGGCCTGGCGAGCGGAGGCGGCGAGCCGGTCGGCGAGCGCGATGACGAGGCCGCGGAGTTCGTCCGGCCGCTCGATGACGAACGGCCGGTCGAGCGAGGCGAGGACGGGGGGCAGCCAGTCGAGCCGCTCCGCCCGCAGTTCGACGTGCAGCCACCGCTCGGTGTGCGGATCCGTTCCTTCCTCGGGTACGGGTTCCTCGATGCTCGCGACACTGGCGGGGAGCCGGGCGCGGATCTGCTCGACCGTCCCGTGGATCCGCAGGGTCACTTCGTACCGGTACGCGGCCTTGGCGAACCCGGACAGGACGCGCTGGGCCGGATCGAGCCCGGCGGGCGGCTCGAACGAGCCCGGCAGGGGCCTCGCGTCCGCGATGCGATCGAGCCGGAAGGTCCGGTCCTGGCCGGTCCCGGGATCGATCTCGGGATCGGCGCCCGTGACGTACCACCGGCCCGCGTGGGTGACGATCCCGTACGGGTGCAGCGTGCGTTCGCTCCGCCGGCCGTCCCGGGCGGTGTACCTGATCGAGATCGGGCGGCGATGGCGCACCGCGTCGGCGACGGCGAGCAGGACGCCCGTCTCCGGGGTGGCCGCCTCGCCGGGCTCAGCCGTGAAGGCGAGGGATTCCAGGACGGTGTCGAGCCGACGGGCGAGGCGCTCGGGCAGTGCCCGGCGGATCTTGGCCGCCGCCGTCTCGCCCGCGGTCTCGGTCGCCGTCCCGGTCGCCGTCAGCAGCCCCGCCCTGCGGCCCGCGACGAGGCCGAGCAGCACGGCGAGCGCCTCGTCGTCGTTGAGCATGAGCGGAGGCAGGCGGTACCCGGGGGCGAGCCGGTACCCGCCGTAGCGGCCGCGGACCGCCTCGACGGGGATGTCGAGGTCGACCAGGTGGTCCACGTACCGCCGCACGGTGCGCCCGTCGACGCCGAGCCGGTCGGCGAGTTCGGCCACCGTCCTGATGCCGCCCGACTGCAGGAGTTCCAGGAGGGTGAGCACACGGCTGGTAGGTCGGCCCATGTCCACGAGCCTAGCGCTGATACCGGACCGATTCTGTCCACTATTTCCTCTACCGTCCGGGGTGCAACGACTTCACCGACCCGAGGAGAGAGCACCATGGACTTCGTTTCGATCCGGATCATCACGGACGACATCGCACGCCTCGTCGGCTTCTACGAGCGGGCCACGGGGGTACAGGCGCACTGGTCCACCGAGGACTTCGCCGAACTGCGGACCGCCGGCGGGACCCTCGCGATCGGCAGCACCCGGACCGTGGCGCTGTTCGCGCCCGGCTCTGCCCGTCCGGCCGACAACAACAGCGTGATCTTCGAATTCCTCGTCGCCGACGTGGACGGCGTGTACCGGAACCTGACCGGCTTCGTCACCGACTTCGTGACCGAGCCCACCACGATGCCCTGGGGCAACCGGTCGCTCCTGCTCCGTGACCCCGACGGCAACCTGGTCAACTTCTTCACACCCGTCACGCCGGCGGCCGTCGAGAGGTTCGCCCGCTGACGACAGCACGGCCGCCCGGGCGGGAGCCGGTCCCCGCGGCACGCTCCGCACCGGCTCGCGGGCCCGGGCCGCCGCCGGGGGTGGTCGCGGGCGGAGGGCGGGTGCGGCAACCTGGTACCACCGCCCCGCCCGACCGCGACACCATGGGGCCCGCCCCACCGCCGATCCCCTGAGGAGCACGTCATGAACGACCGCACCCGCGAGCACCTGCTCGCGGCCATCGAGATCGCGGCCGACGCCCGGGCGCACGGCAACCACCCCTTCGGAGCGCTGCTGACCGACTCCGCCGGGAACGTCCTGCTCACGGCCGAGAACTCGGTGCTGACCGACCGCGACGTCACCGCCCACGCGGAGACCAATCTGGTGCGGCAGGCCTCGCGCACCCTGGCCCCGACGCAGCTCGTCGACGCCGTCCTGTACACGAGTACCGAACCGTGCGCGATGTGCGCCGGGGCGATCTACTGGAGCGGCATCCGCAAGGTCGTCTACGCGCTCGCAGGGGCGGAGCTGAACGCCATCGCGGGAGTGGACCCGGAGGAGCCGGTGCTCGACCTGCCGTGCCGCCAGGTCTTCGCCGCCGGCGGCAGCACCGTGGAGGCGTCCGGCCCGCACCTCTTCGAGGAGGCCTCCGCGGTGCACACGGGGTACTGGGGGTAACGCTCTGGCCCACCCCGGGACTCCTCTGTCCGGCTCCTCTGTCCGGCCCGTCAGTCCGGCGGCTCGGGCGGGCGGGGCAGGCCCGGCTCGGGCTCGGGCTCAGGCCCGGGCGGCGCGGGTGACGGCGTAGCGGGGCCCGGGAGCACCGGATCCGGCGGCGGCTCGGGCACGCCGGGCGGCAGCGGAGGATCCGGCACCACCGGCGGACTGACAGGTCCGACGGACTGGGACTGCGGCTGGGGCTGGAGCTGCGTGGAACCGTACGGCATGACTGCTGCTCCCTTTCGTCAGAAGATCCGACCGCCGTAGAACGGGTCGTAGTAGAGCCCGTAGCGGTCGCGGACGTCGGCCGACACGTCGGCCGCGCCGTCGTCGAGGCCGGGACCGTTCCTGATGTCGTCCTTGGACCGGTCGACGTACACCTTCTGCTCGCCGATCTCGATCCGGATCACGGTGCCGGCGGGCAGGAGCACCCGCCTGCCGAGGATCCACGGACCGGTGTCGACGACCAGGTGCTGGGCGCCGACCGCCTCGGACAGCTTGTCGATCTTGCCGATCGCTCCGTCGGTGGCCTCGACGTGGAAGCCGATGAGGTCGGTGCCCGCCGTGTGACCGGCGGTGTCCCGGAACTCCCAGATGTTGACGCGATCACTCACGACCGTCTCCTTCCGTCGTCGGGTCTGGCTGTCAGGTCCGGCTGTCAGGTCTGACTGCCTGATCGGTCTGCCTGATCGGGCTGCCGGTACGCTTCGGCTGCCCCCGATCCGGAGGTTCATGCCACCGTGTCGTCGACCGTGGCCCCGACCGGTCCGCCGCCCTCCTCGACGTGGCGCTTGAAGTCGGTCAGGTCGTCGATCACCCGGCGGTCGACGAACCCGAGCGCCTCGGCGAGGTGCTCCCAGAGCCCGTGCGGTTCGACCTCCAGCTGGAACATCACCCGGGTGGCGGCGTCGCCCACGGCGTGGAAGGTGACCACGCCCTGGTGCCGCACCGGGCCAGGGCCGCTGTCCCACGCCACGCGATCGTTCTCCACCAGCTCCGTGGTCACGGCGGTGAACTCGCGCGGGCCGGCGGCGGTCCGGACCACCCAGCTGGTGTCCTGGCCCGACCGGTCGACCCTGACCACACCCCGCATGAACTGCGGGAACTCCTCACACCTGACCCAGCTCTCGTAGACCGTGCCGAGCGGCGCCGCCACCTCGACGGACTCCTCGATCCGGTGCATCGCTCCTCCTGACATGTCGGTGCCCGCCCGGGCCGGCGGGCCTTCAGGCTCCGGCTGCCCCGTTCCCGGCCCGGTATGCACCCCGGCTGAACCCTCGACGCGGCCCCTCGGCTCGCCCCCCTCACCCGTCTCCCCCGCCTCGTCCCCCTCGTCCCCCTCACCCGAACGGCCCATCGCCGTGGTCGGGCCCCCACCTCACCTCCGGCAGGTGTGAATCCCGCCGAACGGGAAAACGGGCTCCGGGAAGCGGGCCCGGGGAAGCCCGCCCACAGCGCCGGCCCGGGGAAGGCCGGCCCACAGCGCCGCGCTGCGGCCGTCGCGGAGGGAGAGCGAGCGTGTGGTGGAGCCTGTTCCGTCTGCTCCTGGCAGGTGCGGGGGTGGCCCTGACCACCTACGTCCTGGACCGGACCGCCGAACGGCTGGTCCGCAGATTCGCCCCGCACCGGCCGGGCAGCGTCATGCCGGGGATGCTGCGCAGTTGCCGGCGACCCCTGGTCACCGTGCTCGCCGCCTCGCTGTCCCTCGCCGTCCAGCCGTGGGTCGGCGGTTCGCCGGAGACCCGGGAGCAGCTGCACCACCTCCTGGTCCTGCTGGCGATCGCCTCCGGCGGATGGCTCGGCGCCCGGGTGGTCGGGCTCGTCGTCGAAGGCGCCGTCCGCCTCGCCGTCCACCGCCGCGACCCCTCCTCGGCCGGCCGCGCCCGCACCCAGGCGGGCCTGCTCGGCCGGATCTGCCAGGCGATCATCGCGATCGCCGCCCTGGGCGCGATGCTGATGACCTTCCCCTCCGTGCGCGGCATCGGGACCAGTCTGCTCGCGTCCGCGGGCCTGGTCGGCGTGGTCGCGGGCATCGCCGCTCAGAGCGTGCTGGCCAACCTCTTCGCCGGGGTGCAGCTGGCCTTCGGCGACCTGGTCCGGATCGGCGACGTGGTCGTGGTGTCCGGCGAGTGGGGCACCGTGGAGGAGATCACCCTCACCGCGGTGGTGATCGCGACCTGGGACCAGCGCCGCCTGGTGATGCCGATGTCCTACTTCGCCGGCCGCCCGTTCGAGAACTGGTCGCGCCGCTCCAGCCGGATCACCGGCACCGCCTTCCTCCACCTCGACCACCGGGCCCCGGTCCCCCTGCTGCGCAAGGAGTTCGACGCGTTCCTCGCCGACAGCCCCCTCTGGGACGGCCAGGGCAGCGCCCTACAGGTCGTCGACACCACGCCCACCACCATCGTGGTCCGGCTCCTGGCGACCGCCGCCAACGCCGACGACGCGTTCTCCCTCCGCTGCCAGCTCCGCGAACACCTGGTGACGCACATCTGCGAACACCACCCTGAAGCGCTCCCCCGGGTGTCCGTCACCCCGGCGCCCCGGACCGAGCCTGACACCCCGCGCGCCCCCTTCCCCCCACCCGCTCAGTAGTCACTCAGTAGCCGCTCAGCAGGGCACGCACCCGTCGCAGCTCCTCCGGACCGACCGTGCTGTGCCAGCGGCCCGGGTCCGCCGGACGCCGCCCCCACAACAGCAGGACGCGCACCGCGGCGTCGCTCTCGATGGTGGCCGGGCCCTCGGGCGGGGCCAGGGCGATGGACGCGCCGCCGGCGTCCGCGGTCACCAGGACGTCGTCGGTCCCGGGGACGCGCAGGCGGGCCTCGACGCGCCCCCCGGGCCCGAGGTCGAGTCCGGCCACGCCCCGGGCCAGCAGCGGCCGGCCGACCAGCCGCACGCTGTGCGACGTCATCCACGGTTCGGCGAGCGCCTCCCGGGCCGTACGGTCGTCGCCGGTGAGGTCCCACCGGTGGAGGATCAACTCCTCGCGCAGGTGCTCGGCGAAGAACGGCACCGTCACGGTCCGGCCGGTCCACCGCACCTCGGTGTCCGGGGGCAGGTCGCTCTCCGCGGCCGCGGCGACCTCGGCCAGTTCGGCGCAGCGGGCGGCGAAGGCCTCCCACAGCTGCGCGTCGGACATCCGCCGGTACGGCTCCTCCCGATCGAAGCCGCGGGTCTCCACGGGCTCGCCCGCGTGGAAGGCGCGCAGGACGCGGGCGAGTTCCTCGGCGTTGCCGGTCTGGTGGGCGAGGACGTCCCGCACCGTCCACGCCTCGCACCACGTCCCGTCGTCGGGCCTGCGTTCCTGGACCGCCCGCACGAACGGGACGAGTTCCGGCAGGACGTCACTGACCTCAGCGGGAATCATGCGCCATGGGTATCCCGGCCGCCGCGCCGGGCAAACCTGCCGCCCGACTGTTCGGCTGCCGGATGCTCACCTGGCGCCCCAGCCTGTGTCCGTCGGCCCTCGTGGTGACCAGACGACAAATGTTGATTCTTAAACTATAGTAGCGGTGCCGCGCCACCCCGCCACCGGCCCTCCCGGGCCGCCCCCCACCTTGCGGAGGAAACCATGGACCAGCTCGTCACCGACAACACCGAGAAGTCGCGCTTCGAGATCCAGGACGGCGGAGAACTCGCCGGCTTCGCCGAGTACCACCGCTCCGACGACGAGATCGCCTTCATCCACACCGAGATCGACCCCCGCTTCGAGGGCCGCGGCCTGGCCGGCCGACTGGCACGCGCGGCACTGGACACGGCCCGCGAGCAGGCACTCGCCGTCCTCCCCTACTGCCCCTTCATCCGCGGCTGGATCACCAAGCACCCCGAGTACACCGACCTGGTCCCCGCCTCCCACCGCGCCCGCTTCGGCCTCTGAGCCGCCCGCCGGCCGGCGCCCCGGCGAGAAGCGGGAGGCCCCCGGCCCCGGATTGCCAACTCCCCTGCCGGAGAGGCGGCTTGCCGGACGCGACGACGCCTCGCACAATCGCTGTTATGTCCACAACCAACTCGGGAAGTCACTCCGCGCCGCCCCCGGCCCCGGCCCCAGGCAGGCGCGTGCTCCTGATCGGCGCGTCCCGGGGCCTCGGGCTCGCCCTCGCCCAGGAATGGGCGAGAGCCGGCTGGCAGGTCGTGGCCACCGTACGCGGCTCGGGCCGGACCGGGCTGCACGAGCTCGCCGACGCCCACGCCGGGCAGGTCGAGGTCGAGACCGTCGACATCACCGAGCCCGAACAGGTCTCGGCGCTGAGCGCTCGCCTGGCCGGCCGGACGTTCGATCTGCTCTTCGTGAACGCCGGCGTCACGAACCAGCCCGAGGGCACGGTGGCGCAGACCTCCACCGAGGAGTTCGTCCGGGTCATGGTCACCAACGCGCTGAGCCCGCTGCGCGTCATCGAGGCCCTTCAGGACCTCGTCGAGCCCGCGGGCACGATCGCGGTGATGTCCTCGGGCCAGGGCAGCGTGGCCAACAACGAGCGCGGCGGCCACGAGGTGTACCGCGGCAGCAAGGCCGCGCTCAACACGTTCATGCGCAGCTACGCGGCGCGGCACAGCGGCGAACCCCGGCCCCTGGTCCTCATGGCCCCCGGCTGGGTGCGCACCGACCTGGGCGGCTCGGACGCCCTGCTCGGCATCGACGAGAGCATCCCGAACGTGGTCAGGACGCTCGACGCCCTCCGGAGCAGCCCGGGCCTGCACTACGTCGACTACCTCGGCCGAACCGTGGCCTGGTGAGCGCGGCGCTCCGGAGCACCACGGCGCGGATGGGCCGCGAGTTCGACCCGACCGTCGAGCCCGCGCAGCACCCTGCTCCCCTCGCTCAGGAGGGAAGGGACGCGAGCCAGTCGGTCAGGATCCGGTTGACCTCGGTGGGGCGTTCCTGCTGGACCCAGTGCCCGCAGCCGTCGAGGATGTGGCAGGAGAGCAGGCCGGGCAGGGTCGCGGGGTAGGCCGCGATCGCATCGGCCAGCCAGGTGGTGGAGGCGTCCCGGCTCCCGCCGATGAACAGGGACGGCTGGGTGACGGGGGCGCCGTCGAAGTCGGCGAGGTCCTCCCAGTCCCGGTCCATGTTCCGGTAGCGGCCCAGCGCACCGCTCATGCCGGTTCGCTCGAACTCTCCGGCGTAGACGTCGAGTTCCTCCGCGCTGAGCCAGCCGGGCCGCCGTCCGACGGGGAACCGGTCACGAAGTGTCCCGCCACGGCTGACGAAGTGCGGGTCGGGCGCGCCGGGCGCCGGCATGGTGTCGGCGGACAGCGCGGCGTAGAAGCCCGCGAGCCAGCCGCGCACGTCCGGTTCGATCTCGGCCTCGGCCCGACCCGGCTCCTGGAAGTAGGAGACGTAGAACTCCTCGTCGCCGCCCAGTTGGGCGAAGACCTCGCCGGGCCTCGGTCCGCCCCGCGGGAGGTAGGGAACGCTCAGCAGCCCCACGGCGCGGAAGACGTCCGGTCGGATCAGGGCGGAGTCGGCGGCGATGGTCGATCCCCAGTCGTGGCCGACGATCACCGCGGACCGTTCACCCAGGGCGTGCACCACCGCGACGTTGTCCTCGACCAGGTCGAACATCCGGTACGCGGCCACCTCCTCGGGCCTGGAGGAGCGCCCGTACCCGCGGACATCGATGGCGACCGCGCGGTATCCGGCAGCGGCCAGCACCGGCAACTGGTGGCGCCAGGAGTACCAGGACTCCGGGAACCCGTGCAGCAGCAGGACCAGCGGCCCGGTGCCCTGCTCCACCAGGTGGATCCGGCCGGCGGGCGAGGGGACCAGCCGGTGAGTGGGGCCCGTGGTCCGCGACGGTGACATGTGTCCTCCTGGTATCTCGATCCGACGTACACCAAGTTCGGTTCGGCAAGCTGATGTTCGGCGGCACGATGCCGATGCGGTGCCGATTCAGGTGCCGACGCAGTGCCGATCATGCTGCGCGCGCACCGAGGAGGGCGAGGCCTGTTGCCATTTCGGCAAAGCGGCCCGCGCCCCGCCCGTGGCGATGCTCCGATCGGTCACCCCGATGGCCCGCACAGCTACGCCCTCGCGAGCAACGCGCTCAGCCGGCCACCGCGGTCTCCCCCGCACCCGCACCCGCACCCGCACGCACCGCCCAGACCGACGCGGTGTGCCGCTGTTTCTCTCCACCCGGGCACTGTCAGGGCATGGGGTTCTCCCGTGACATCGCCGCCGGTTCGTCGACGCCCCCAACCGGCCGGGTCGTCGTGGACGACCACCCGATCATGGGTGCAATCGTTCTCCGAGCCCCTACACCCTGGAGAAGACCCGCTGCGCGCTCCCCCGCGGCTGACCGCCCAGGCCGGCCACCGCGCCCTTTCGTTCCTCCTGCAGATAGATCTCGCAGTCACCACCGGGGTAGTAGTCCCGCAGCACCACAAAAACTCCCGACCCCGCGTCGTCCACACTCCCGGTCCGCCAACTCCCCTGGTACTCCCCCAATGCCACGCCCTGCCCGACGGGATCCTTCGCACAGAAGTACCCGTCGAGCCGCACCTCGCCGAGCCGCCCCCCTCCCGCAGTTCGATCACCTCGTCCCGCGACGCCCAACGCCCCACGTAGTCCTTCGGATCCGGCCCTCCCGACCGGGCCTTCAGATACCCCGCCAGACCGGCGATCAGCAGGACACCCGCGAGCAGGACGGCACCCTCCCGGGACTTCAGGTACTTCCATCGACCAGCCACAGCTCCCCCTCGCTCGATGCCGCCGTACTCGAAATCACCGCGGCATCTCAGCCCTTCTCCATGACGAACCCCTTGGTCGCCAGAAGCCACAGGTCCTTCCCGTTGTCCATGGCCGTCAGCCAGATCCTGCAGTTGCCTCCCCCGTCCTTACGGGTCGCCGTCACATACACCCCACGACCGGCGTCATCGAGGTAGGACTCCTTCCAACTCCCCTCCAGTTCCGTCGGCTGCGCCGGATCGGCCGCCGCGCTGTTGCACACGTAGGCCGGCACCTTCGCGGACCCGACCCGTCCGTCCGGGAGGAACTCGAACACCGCCGTTCCACCGCTCCACCGTCCGACCGGGTCGGGCACCTCAGGCCAGGAAGGCCGGAACGTCAGCCACACGACCACGCCCACGCCGAGAACACCGAGAGCCCCACCCAGCACGCCGAAGAAGACGCGCCGTCCCCTCGCCACACGATCCTCCATCGAATACCTGATCGATCACTCTGCATGACATCAAACACCGAGGACAGTAGTGACCGGTGCCCCGTCGCAGCGAACCTTGAGCGCGTCTCACCGATGTTTGACGGACCGCGGGGGCCCAGTAGTTCTCGCGACTGGGCCTACCCGTGTGCTTCTGTCGCGCACCTGCCCATTCTTGACGCTTCGGACACTATCCCTCCCATTGGCATGTACGCGAGAATCACTCGGGTGAACATCATCAGCGAACACTCAACGCCCCGCGGACGAGCCCGCCGACGGGGAGCGAAGATCTCGCTCCTGCTCACCGCCCTTCTCGCCGGCTCCGCCCTCTGCCCGGCGACGGCCTCCGCCGCCGGGCAGGACCCGGAACAGATCTGTGGCCACACGGTCCAGGGCCGCATCCTGGAAAAGTACCGGGAGTACCGAACCACGCTCGGCTGCCCCCGGACCGACGAACAGACCGCTCCCGACGGGGTGGGCCGGTTCAGTGTCTTCGACGGCGGCTCGATCTACTGGAGCCCCTCCACCGACGCCCACGCCATCTGGGGCCTCATCCGCGACAAGTGGGCCGCCATAGGCTGGGAGAAGGGCTCCCTCGGCTACCCCACCAGCGACGAAATCTCCCTCCCCGACGGCGCCGGGAAGCGCCAGGTGTTCCAGGGCGGCTCGCTCTACTGGCATCCCACGCGCTCCAACGGCGTCCACCCCGTCTGGGGCCTCATCGGCCAGCGCTGGGGACAGGCGGGCTGGGAAGGCGGGGTGTACGGCTACCCCGTCACCGACGAACTCCAGCAGGAGGGCGTCACCCAGATGTTCGAGCACGGCCCCATCCGGTGGTCGCCGAACGAGACCGCGAACCCGCTGATCCCCCGCGCGAACGCCCAGTTCTTCCAGGGCAGCCCGGCCCCGGGCGATCTGAAGGAGAGCGCCACGCTGCTGCCCAAGGGCCCCGACCGGGGCGTCGTCGTGGTGCGCGGCTACATCGGCGACGACGGCAACCCGGTCAACCACGCCCTGGGCAACCACCGTCTGTGGAGCACCGAACCCGAAGCCAGCTCCAAGGTGGCCATCGCCTGGGACACCGCCACGGGCCAGGTCGGGATCTACGTCGACCAGTCCTGTGTCGGGGATCTGACGTGCCGCAATGCCAAGCCTCTGGTGCGTACCGAGCACGCCAAGGTGGTCCAGGACGACCGGACCCCGCAGAACGAGTACTGGGCGGAGCCCTACGGTGACGGCGGCATCCGGGTGGACGTGTCAGCGGTCAACTCGTTCGTGGACGTCCCGGGCTCGCAGTACGCGGATCTCGGCCGGATCAACGCGACGTTCCACATCTACCCGCACGGCTACGACGACAAGAACAAGAACTTCACCGGCTTCGACGTCGACACGAACAAGGACAAGTACCCGTCCTGGGAGGTCCTGCGCTACCCGCGCCTGCTGGAGAACTCCGGTTCCCCGCAGGCTCTGTGGCAGGGCGCCGTGTGGCAGGGTTCCATCACGGACCTGAAGGCCCCGCAGCACCTGTGCTACCGGAACGACCCGGACCACGCACCCGTCAACATGACCTGCAACTGATCAACGCGGGAGGCCGGTCCGTCCGGTCTCCCGCTCGGTCCGCCGGCACGATGTACGCCCTGGCGCAGTGGGCGCCGATTCCGGCGCTGCGGAGGTGGCCGAGCGGGGGCCGGCAAGCCTCGGTCAGCGCACGGCGAAGGCCTCGGTGACGTGCACCGCGGTGCGCCTCCCTCCCCGACGGGAAGGAAGGGGCACCGCGCGTCACGGCCGGCCGCTCAGCACCGCATGGCTTCGGCCTTCTCCAGGGCGAGTACTTGGAGGCTCCGCGGTACGGCGACCGTGTGGACGGGGTGGCGCACGCCGTCGCCCGCGAGAACAGCACCGGGTCTCGCAGGGAAGCACGTCATGCGACTCATTCTCCTCCTACCGTCCAACTCATCGCTGCCAGCGCCGGATTCACGATGACTGTGACCCTACGGTTCGTCGATGTCCTCGACCGCCCCGGGGTTCTCGTAGAGCGGCCGGCCCCCACTCGTAGGCGGTGACCGTGGTGGCCGAGCCGGCGACGAGGTCGGGGTCCCGGCGGACGGCCACCGTGACAACCGGGTACCGCAGGAACCAGCCGGCCACCAGCGCGGCCACATCCGGGTGTTGCCGTCCGCCGAGGACGGCGTCTTGCCCGTGGTGTGCCAGGTGTGCGAGGAGTTCAGAAGTCTGAACGCCCAGAGCGCCGCCCCGCTCACTGGCGGGCAGGTCGGGGCAGTTCGTCGAGCCAGGCGCCGATGAGGCCCTGGACGGTCTCGGCGCACTCGACCTGCGGGTTGTGGCCGACGCCGTCGAGCACCGTCGCCGCCATCCGGGGGTAGTGGTCGAGCAGGGCGAGTTGGTCGCGCCAGCCCATCAAAGCGTCCTGCCGGGTGGTGACCAGCAGGTGCCGGCCCTGGTGCTCCGGCGCGCGGTGTTCGGGCCAGTGCGGCAGCAGGAAGTCGGCTTCGAGTTCGGCGGCGGCCGCCGGGTCGTGCGCGCGCCATCCCGGCCGGACGTACTGTTCGAAGAGCTTCCAGTTGCGCGCGGTGTGACGGGCCATGACGAGGCCGAAGAGTTCGCGGTCGGCGGGCGGGAGCCGGTCGAGGAGCTCGTCGTCGCGCTCGGCCACGGTCACGCCGGGCAGGGTCCGGTCGGGGCCCCAGTGCACGACCGGTACGAGCAGCGCCGAGCCCAGGACCTGCGCCCCGAACCTCGCCGTCACCGCCCGGGCCAGCTGTCCACCGAACGACTGCCCGAGCACGGCGAAGGGCTGCTCACCCAGTTCGGCGTGGATCCAGTCGAGGACGGCGTCGGCCAGGGTGGCCGCCGAGGTCGTCCCCGGCAGCCGGGGGCTGGTGCCGTGGCCGGGGAGGTCGAGGTAGAGCCGCCGCCACCCGGGGCGGTCGGCGAAGGCGGGTTCGACGGGGAGCAGGACCCGGTGGTCGACGGTGTAGCCGTGGATCATGACGAGCGGTGTGCCGTCGCCGAATTCGAGGTGCCGGATGGCGGAGTCGGTCATGACGGAAGGGTCCAACCATCACACCAATGGCAAGGTCAAGCCGACCGCCCGGCAGGCCGACAGACCGACAGGCCGCCCGCAGCGCCTCCCGACATCGGCTCACGCCCCGGGCTCACACCAACAGACACACACCTCGGGCTCACGCCTCAGGCCCGGCTCTTGACCTCGGTGAGGTACTCCCGGATGGCATCACGGTTACGGGTCAGGCACTGGATCCGACGGGTCATCCGCTCCGTCTCGGACTCCAGGGTGCCGATCATCTCCGGTGTGGCGTCGGCGAAGTGGATCGTCCGCGGGCTGTCCAGGCAGGGCAGGATCTGCCTGATGATCCGCGTGGGCAGTCCGGCGTCCAGGAGTCCGCGGATTTGCAGGACCCGGTCGACGAGGTAGTCGTCGTAGGCCCGGTAGCCGTTCGCCTCGCGGTGCGCGGTGATCAGGCCCTGCTGCTCGTAGTACCGCAGCAGGCGCGGAGGAGTGTCCGTCAACCGGGCGAGTTCGCCGATACGCATGTGACCACCCTCACGCCCGACCGGTGCCGTTCCGGGCTGGACCTTGACATGGATGTCAAGGATAGACGATCGGGCCCATGCCCGAACTTCACTCCCCCAGCCCCTCGAACCCGCCCGCCACCCGGCTTCCCCAACCCTCGGACCCGCCCGCCGCCCGGCTGCCCTGGCCCAGCCTGCTGGCCCTGAGCACCGCCGGATTCGTCACCATCATGACCGAGGCCCTGCCCGCCGGCGTGCTGCCCGCGATGAGTGCGGACCTCGGCGTCAGCCAGTCCGGCGCCGGGCAGTCCGTCACGCTCTACGCGGCCGGTTCCATCGCGGCCGCCATACCGCTGACCGCCGCTACCGCCGGCTGGCCGCGCAAGCGCCTGCTGCTGCTGTCCGTCGGCGGCTTCGCCGCGGCCAACGCCGTCACCGCGGTCTCGACGAACTACCCCCTCACCATGGCGGCGCGCTTCGCCGCGGGCCTGGTCGCAGGCCTGCTCTGGGCCCTGCTGGCCGGGTACGCCCGCAGTGTCGTCGCGCCGGAGCAGCGCGGCAGGGCGATGGCCGTCGCCATGGGCGGCTCGACGGTCGCCCTGTCGGTGGGCGTGCCCGCCGGCACCCTGGTCGCCGCGCTGGTGGGCTGGCGCACCACCTTCGGACTGATGAGCGCCGTCGCCGTGGCGCTCGCCGCCTGGATGCTCGTCGCGCTCCCGGCCGTCCCGGGGCGGCCCGGCCACGCCCGCACCCCCGTCCGGCAGGTGCTGCGCATCCCGGGGGTGGCGGCCGTCCTCACCGTCACGGTGGCCTTCGTCCTCGCCCACAACCTGCTCTACACGTACGTCGCGGCGCTGCTCGCGCCCCTGGGCCTCGGCGGCCGGACCGACACCGTCCTGCTCGTCCTCGGACTGTCCTCCCTGGTGAGCATCCTCGGTACCGGGGCGCTGATCGACCGCCACCTGCGCACCCTGACGGTCGCCGCCTGCGCCCTCCTCTCCGCCGCGGCCCTGTCCGTCGCCGCCGCCCTGCTCACCGGCACCTCCTGGCCCGTCTACGGCAGCGCCGCGGTCTGGGGTCTCGCCTTCGGTGGCGCCGCCACCCTCCTGCAGACGGCGGTGGCCGACGCGGCCGGCCCGGCCGGGGACATCGCCCAGTCCCTGCTCGTCACGTGCTGGAACCTCGGCATCGCCGGCGCCGCGCTCGCCGGCGGTCTCCTCCTCGACCACGGAGGCCCGAGCACGCTGCCCTGGTCCGCCCTGGCCCTGCTCGCCACCGCCCTGACCGTCACTGTCGCCGCCCACCGCCACGGCTTCCCCCGCCCCACCGGCCGCCCGACCGGCTGAACGGTCCGGGCGTCCGGTCGACTCTGCTGCGGCAATCCCCGAGGCCGTGGTGACGGGAGTGCTGCTGGTTGCGCACGCATGTCCGCCGGACTCGACCTCCGGATGCATCGTCAGCTGCCGCAGGCACAGTCTGCGGCAACCGTCTCCTCGGTACCGGTGCGGCAGCCCCGCGGTGCGGCGTCGATCGCCCCCTTGCCCTGCGGTGCGGCGTCGACACTCTTGCCCAGGGTGTCGGCGTCGGCCTTGACGACGTAGACCTCCCAGGGCTCCTTGCCGGGGCCGGTGACCCAGACCTTGTTCTGGAGGGCGTAGCAGCAGGAGGTGTCGTTCTCCTCATCGAGGTGCCCGTCCTCATCGGCCTCGTCCACGTCGCCCTCGCCGCCCGCCGCCTCTTCCCCCAGCCCGCCAGTCCCGGAGGTTCCGCCCGTGCCTGAGCCCAAGCCGTCCGTACTCTTCGTCTGCGTCCACAACGCCGGGCGCTCCCAGATGGCCGCCGCATTCCTCAGCCACCTCGGAGGCCGCCGGGTCGAGGTCCGCTCCGCCGGCTCCGCCCCCGCCGACACCGTCAACCCCGCCGTGGTCGAGGCCATGGCCGAGGTCGGCATCGACCTCTCCGCCGAGGTTCCGAAGATCCTCACCACCGAGGCCGTACAGGCCTCCGACGTGGTGATCACCATGGGCTGCGGCGACACCTGCCCGTACTTCCCCGGCACCCGCTACCTCGACTGGAAGCTCGACGACCCGGCCGGGCAGGGCCTCGACGCCGTACGCCCGATCCGCGACCAGATCGAGACCCGGATCCGCGGCCTGCTCACCGACCTCGGCATCCAGCCCAGCGTGTGAGAGCCCACCGGTAGCCCGGGGCAGTCCTCCAGGCCGGGCACACCCCGGCGGTGGCGTCCCGACACCGGGCCTTCGGCTGCCGGGCCTTCGGCTGCCGGGTGTTCGGCCGCCGGGTGTTCGGCCGCCGGGTGTTCGGCCGCCGGCCGCCGAGATCCGGACAACTCGGGCCCGCAACCGTCCGAATTCGCCGGGATCGTCGGCGGCCGGGCGGCGGCTGCTTCTACGCTCGCGTCCACACCGTGGTCCGAGGGGGGACGCCGTGGCCCGAAGGCCCGTACGACGACGCCGGTCCACTGCCGCCCGCCGCGCGCAACAGGCCCGGGACAACGCGCTGACGCTGGGCATCGCGGCTCTGGTCGCGGTCACCGTGGTGTCGTTCGTGCTGACGTGGCTGGCCCGCCACCTGCTCCTGGTCGCCGCGCTGCTGGCCACCGGCGTGGTGGTGGGCGCCGTCGTGCTGCGCCTGCGGCAGCTGGCCCGGCGGCGGGAGCTGGCTGCGCGCACGGCGCAACTGCGGCACATCGGCCCGTTCCTGAGTATGACTCCGAAGGCGTTCGAGCACGCGCTGGCGGACCTGTGCAGGCGGGACGGCTGCACAAAGGTGACGGTGGTCGGCGGGGCCGGCGACCTCGCGGCGGACGTCCTGGCCACCACCCCGTCCGGGCAGCGGCTCCTCATCCAGGCCAAACGGTACGGGCCACGGACCTCCGTCGGCTCCCAGGACGTCCAGAAGGTCAACGGCACCTACCGCGACGTCCACCGCTGCGACCTGGCGGCCGTGGTGACGACCAGCTCGTTCACCAAGGCCGCCGCCGCGTTCTGCGCGAACGTCGGCATCCACGCCATCGACCGGCGGGCCCTGGCCCTGTGGGCCGAGGGAACCGGCAAACCCCCCTGGGCCTGACGCCTGACCGCCCGGGCCCGCACCGTCGTGGGGCTCGGGCGGCCTCGTCGCGCGCCTGCGCCGTCCTGGCGCGCGTGGGCGTGGGTCAGGTGGTGCAGGTGGGGACGTTGTCGAGCCAGGCCGGGCCCTGGACGTAGATGTTGCTGATCCAGCCGCGGTAGTCCGGCAGGTAGGACCAGGCGTCGTTGACGTAGCCCTCGGCCTCGACCTTCTCGGCGTGCTGCTGGCACTGGATGCGGACCGTCGTGGGGCCGGGCAGGACGGCGACGGGCGGGTTGGCGGTCGACGGGGTGGGGCGGATGTTCACCCCGCTGTTCCAGGTCCGGCGGTCGGCGCCCGCGGGGACGTCCGGCGTGTAGCGCAGGGCGCCGGCGTAGTCGGCGGCCGTGTGGCTGGAGAAGTCGGAGACCATGAGGCGGGTGTCCGATTCGCGGGCCTCGACGATCTTTCCGCCGCCGAGGTAGATCGCCACGTGGTGGACGTGGGACAGGCCCCAGAAGACCAGGTCGCCGGGGCGCAGCACACCCTGGTCGCGGCCGAGTTGCTGTCCGGGCAGGCGGGAGATCTCGGCGGCGTCCTGCTGCCCGACGACGTCGCTGCCGACGGCCTGGGACCAGGCCCAGCGGACGAAGCCGGAGCAGTCGAAACCGACCCGGAAGGGGTCGTTCCCGGAGCGCTCGGGGTCGCTGGGGTCGACCTGGCCGTACGTCGCGCCGGGGGTGGTGCCGTGCCCGCCGCCCCAGGTGTACCAGGTACCGGCGGCGACCTGGCCGCAGGCGGCGGCGATGGCCCGGCCGGCGGCCTCCGATATCGGGGCGCCCTGCGCGGCACACGCGGCGTCGGCCGGCCCGGCCGGGGCGTCGGCGCGGGCCGGGGGCGTCACCGCCGCCAGCAGGGCGACCACCAGGCAGACCAGCAGACTGGCCAGAGCGATACCACGAGTGTTCGTTCTCAACGGAGGTCCTCTTTCACCGAGCCGGGACGAAGCTGAACGGAACGGAACGGGTTACGGGACTGACCATCCTCCTGCGGAAGCCCGGCATCAACGCCCCTGCCGAATCGGACAGTTGAAGAAACACCGTCGCCCCGCCCCCAGACGGGCCCCTCGCTTGTCGGGGCAGAGGGCGTCCTGTACGCCACCTGTGAACGTTCGCCGCGCGCCGGTACCGTCCTTGTAACAGCGCGGTCCTGCGGGGCCGGTGTGGCCGCGATCTCGGGAGAGCAGCCGCGCTTGAGGAACACCACACACATGTTGAGGACCTTCACCAAGACGTTCGCGGACCCCCACACCCAGCAGCGCTCCCTGGCCCACCACCGCTGGATCGCCCGCACCAACCCCGACGTACGCATCCCCCACGTCGTCCACGTCCACCCCACCGCGATCGACTACGAGCACCTCGACGGCCACCACGGCACCCCCGACGACCTACTGACCCTGGCCGACCTCCTTGGCCACCAGCACACCACCGCCCACACCCACGACCTGCACGCCGCCCGCCTGAACGCACCCCACACCAGCGCCGACGACACCAGCCATGACCACACCAGCGGCGCCGTCACGACCGCCGACGTCACGACCGCCGACGTCACGACCGCCGACGTCACGACCGCCGACGTCACGATCGACGACTTCGCCGACAGCCGCCGCGAGCGCCTCCACCGGCTTCTGGCCACCGGCACCGTACCGTCCCCGCTCCTGACCCCCGGCGCGATCGACGACTGGCTGGAGCAGGCCGCCACCATGCCCGCCGCCTTCTACAAGGACGCCAACCCGCGCAACTTCCTCATCACCGACACCACCGTCGCCGTCGTCGACTTCGACTCCCTCACCCTCGCTCCCTTCGGCTACGACCTCGCCAAGATCATCGTCACCATCTCCATGACCACCGGCCCCCTGCCCGAGGACACCATCCGTCGGGCCGTAGCCGCCTACAACCGCCATCCCGAGCAGCGCGGTCTTCCCGGATGCTCCTGGCTCGAGTTCGCCGCATGGTGCGAGTTCCACCACATCCTCACCACGCCCCACCACGGCACCAACGGCTACCGGTACAGCTGGCACGCGATCAGGCCGGCCTGGACCACCGACATCCTTCGGAACTCCGACAACAAGTGAACACCGTGACGAACATCAGCATAACGCTCCATTCGGTCTATCAACCGACAATGTGACACATCTGCGTGGTGATCCGATTTCAGACGGTGATCGACACGTTCTCGACAGTCCCACCGATCCACTCATCGCGCACGGGCCCTTGCCGCCACGCTGTACCCGCCGCCACCCCTACGGGTGCGCGAGATCAGGAGGGGACATGGCGAGGGGCACCACCCACCAGGTCGAACTGCTACGCGCAGAAGTCGGGACGGCCCTTCAGGCCGGCCTGGAGGAGATCCGCAACCACACCGACAACCTGCGAGCCGAACTCACCGCGACGCTGGCGGCCGGCCTGAGCGAACACCGCGACGAGTTCCTCGAAGCGATCGCCAAAGAACAGCAGGAGGCCAGCCGCGCCCACCAGGACAACCGCAGCCTCCACCGCCAGTTGGGCAATCTGCGCAACGAACTCAGCACTCGGCAGAACAGCGGCCGCGCTCCCCTGGACGGCGGCCCCACCGAGGCGCCTCGGCCCGCCGTCGACTCCCCCGAGGCCGTGGGCCAGCCGGTGGAAGTTGCTCCGGAGATCGAGGGCCCGGACGAAGCCGCTCACCTGCCCGGCGGTGATGCCGGCAGCAGCAACTCCCCCGGTACCAACGAGCTCCCCGACGCCGAGCCCCCGGCATCCGGGCAGGCCGCACAGCACGCCACAGAGCAGGCCTCCCCCTCCGTGACCGGCGAGGCCGCGGAATCCGACAGCGAGGAGACAACCGTGTCCGAGACCACCCCTGCCGACGACGCGCCGACCGCCCCGCACGTCCTCGCCGAGGACCAGCTCAGCCAGATCGCGGCCGAGGTCGCCGCCCGACTCGCAGACCTGTTCCGCCCCTCCGGCCCCACGGAGCACGACACGAAGGTCGATCTGGAGGGCACGGAAGCAGTCGCGCCGGACCAAGCCGTCATCGACGACCTCCCGAGCGGCCGCGCCGACGACGTGTCCGGTCTCATCCCGGAGCCCTTCGTCTGGGAAAACCACGTCAACACCCTTCTCAAGGCCGCAGCCGTGAAGACCGTCGCGATCTCCTGCCACCCCGAGACCTGGGACTTCCTGGCCGCCCAGGCCGAGGGCGCCGACCACTTCTCGAAGCCGGTCAACGACGGCAACGAGGACACGATCCTGTCCGGCCCCAGCACCATCGCCCTCCTCAACGCCCTCCGGGAAACCGCCTACAGCGGAGTCGGCAACGGCAACGGCACCAGCATCGGAACGTGGGCCCTCGCCGTCACCAGCTACGAGCGCATCGCCGCCGTCATCAACAGCACCCGCCCCGCCGACGAACAGGCCGGCAACGACCGCCTGCACCAGCCGCACATCGTCCTCGACGACCGCAGCACCGACAACTCACCCCCCACCGGCTGACCCGCCGACACAGCCGGGGCCTCGACCTCAGCGGACGGCACCCAAGATCGATTCCGCTGGCCGACGACGCTCGGCAACAAGACAACAGGTCACGGGCTCACCGGGATCAACAGCTACACGAACGACAGAACGTCACCAACCGCCTGCCCGACGCCTGGCACCGGCCGCACCGATAGCCTGCACGAATGAAGCGGATTCAGCGGACTGCTGGCGTGGTCGTCGGCTCGGCTGTGGGTGACGCGCTTGGAGCCCCTTTTGAGTTCGGCCCCCAAGGAGCGTTCTCCGCGCAGTTCCCCCTCCCCGGTGCCGGTGCTGAGATGTGCGGAGGTGGCGGCTGGGATCCGGGCGAGGCCACGGACGACACGCAGATGGCCGTGATGGTGGCGGAGTCACTGGTCCAGCGGGGAGGGCTGGACCTGTCGGACATCTTCGACCGCTTCCAGCGGTGGGCGGCATCCGAACCCAAGGACATCGGCTTGCAGACCGAGGACGTCCTCACCAACGGCATGCCCTGGGATCTGGCCGCCGCGATCCACTTCCAGGTCAACCTGCGGGCAGCAGGTAATGGCTCGTTGATGCGGGCATCGACATCCGCGGTCCACTTCGCACGTGCGGGACAGGCCGCCACCATGGATGCCGCTCGGCGCATCGCCGCCCTCACCCACGGCGACCGCGCCGCCTGGGAAGGCACCGCGATCTTCCACGAACTCATACGCGTCACGCTGGAAGACAACGACGCCCTCCGCGCGCTCCCTGACGTTCTGGCGCTCATCCATCCCGATCACCGCTCGCGGTACGCGACGGTCCTCTATCCCGACTGGCACCCGGACCAGGCAACCGAGTTCAACGGCGCCGTCTGGCCCTGCCTGGGGTCAGCGGTCTGGGCTCTGCGCACCACGACGAGCTTCGAGGGCGCGCTGCGCGCGGCCGTCGACCTGGGCGGCGACACGGACACCGTCGCCGCGGTCACCGGCGGGCTTGCGGGTGCCCGTTACGGACTGGACGCGATCCCCTCCCGGTGGACCGAGCCGCTGCACATCCCGCTACCGGGTTCCGGCGGACGGGTCCTGCAACTGTCCGATCTCCTTGATCTGGTGGACGGCCTCGGGGGCTGACCTCGCCCGAGAACCCGCGGCGCGCCACCGACCGGGTATGACGACAGGACCGCGACCGGTCCGGCGAAGGCTCGCTGCGCACCCGGGCGCGCGGGGCGTTGTCATAGGGGCTTGGCAGGATGCTCCCATGCTCGCCATCCGCCCTGACCAACACCGCGACGACCGGTCCGGTCCTCCCGACCTCCGGGGTGACTTCGAGGTGCACCTGACCGTGGAGCCCGGCGCCGCCGAGGCGCTGGCCGGGTGGGCCGACGGTCATGGCCTGAAGTTCACCCACATCCTGCTGGCGCGCGGTGCGGCGCCCTCGCAGCCGATGCTCACCCTGCGCGCCAACGGCTCGTTGGACGAGGTCGCTGCGGCGACGTCCCGCACCACGGGCCGGCTGGTTCGGGCCGGGTTCACGGTCCTGCGGACGAAGATCGAGGCCACGCCGTGGGCGGAGGGCGTTCCGGTCTCGGACGAGGACGCCGTGCCGCACGGGGCGCGCCGGTACTTCGAGCACCACGTCAAGCTGCTGCTTCCGGGCCCGCTTCCCACGGCCGGCCTCGCCGACCCCGCCCGCCTCGCGGACCTCGCCGAGTTGGCCGTCCGCCACGGTGCGCACCTGTCGCACAACCCGCGCCGGATACGCGACGACGGCCGGCGCGAGTGGTTCGTGACCCAGCGGTGCCGCCTGGTCGGCCTGAGCACCGCGGGCCGTCGGCTGGAGGCGCTGCTCCGGGGCCTTGCCGCCGGCGGTCGCGAGGTGGTGTCGGTGGAGCGCGAGTTCGTCGCCGTGGACAGCGCCGAGGCCCTGGACGAGGGATGGATCAGCGAGCACGAGCAGAAGCACGAACGCGAACACGAACAGAGGCACGAGCACGAGCACCGTGCCGGACCGTACGGAGAGGGAGACCCGCGATGACCGAGGACCAGCCCCAGTCACCAGTGGCCTGGGAGGAACTGACATACGGGCCGTGGCAGGGCGTCCTGCTTCCCCGGCAGCCACCGCCGGAGGACGTCCGCGAGGACCGGGGCCTGCCCAGGAGCGTCCGGCCGATCGACGGCGAGGCGGTGAGCCAGCAGCCGGTCTTCGACCCCGCCCTCGCCGGGTACACCCGGGCCCTGCGGCCCAGTGAACCCGCCTTCACCGACCCTCAGCTCGCCCAACCGTGGCTCGCCGCGCGGCGCGAGGCGCTCAACACCGTGCTGTCCGCCGTCGCCGGCTCGCAGTGGGCCGAGCACCTGGTCCTGCGCGGGAGCGTCCTGCTGCGGGCCTGGTACGGCGAGCAGGCGCGGGAGCCGGGAGACCTTGACTTCGTGGTCCGCCCGACGGACTGGCAGCTGGAGGACGAGCGCACGGACCGCATGTTCGAGGAGCTCGCCGCCGACGCAGAACGGCTCTCGGGCGCGGTGCGGCTGCACGCGGACCAGGCGGTCAGCGACGAGATCTGGACGTACAGCAGGATTCCCGGGCGTCGGCTCGTCCTGCCGTGGTCGGCACCCGGCGTCCCGGGTGGGACCGTCCAGTTGGACTTCGTCTTCACCGAACACCTGCCCGTCCCACCGGAGTCCTACCAGCTCCCCGGCGTCACGGGCCGGTTGTTCGCCGCCACGCCACAGCTCTCCCTCGCGTGGAAGATCCTCTGGCTGGCCTCGGACAACCACCCCCAGGGCAAGGACCTCTACGACGCGATCCTGCTCTCGCGCACCGACGAGGTGCCCTACGACCTGCTGCGGCAGGTCTTCACCCAGTCCGACGAGACCTGGTCGCGCTGCCCGCTCCTCCCGGAGCAGATCGCCGGACTCTACGTCGACTGGGACGAATTCGCCAAGGACTACCCGCAGTTCGCCGGACCCCTGGAGGAGTACCCTGCGCAGCTGCTCGCCGGGCTCCACGCGACCTTCGCCGACCACGGCGAGTACGCACTGCGCGCCCAGTGGCTGGCCCCGCTGATCGAGGAACTGCGGGAGGTGCTGGCGCGCGAGGGCATGGACGAGGTCCAGCAACGGATGTCCCGGCGGTACATGGCCCCGGACGACTCCCTGGTGATCATCCGCGAACTGCTCGGCGGCGGCCTCGGGGGCAACCTCGGCGGCAACCTCGAAGACGCCCGCCGCGCCGTCGCCGCCCGCCTCGGCGACAAACCGGACCGGATGACCCGCATGCTGGCGGAGGCCGCCGCCCGCTACTCCGCCGAGCTCGCCGACGACCAACCGGCGGACGGCACCCACAACTGACACCGACCCGGGCAGTACCCGGCGCCGGAAGAGGAACCCGACCACCGAAAACCCAACTCGCCGACCGACCGTGGCCCGGTCGGTCGGTCGGTCAGTCAGTCGGTCAGTCAGTCGGTCAGTCAGTCGGTCGGTCAGTCAGTCAGTCGGCCAATCGGCGAGCCGGGGAACGGGAGGTTCAACGCGCCAGCAGCTCCCGGATCGCCTCCGCGATCTCGTCGGGCGCCTCCTCGGCCATGAAGTGCCCCGCTCGGGTCAGCCGGTGGTCGAGGTCCGGCGCCCACGCCTTCCACACCGCGGCCGCGTCGTAGCCCAGCTGCGCGCCCCAGTCCTGCTGGACGACCGTCACGGGCATGGCCAGCTGCGACCCCGCGTCCAGGTCCGCTCGGTCGTGCGTGACGTCGATGCCCGCCGAGGCCCGGTAGTCCGCGACGATCGACGTCACCGCCGCCGCGCTCGCCCGCAGGTACTCGGCACGGACATCCTCGGGAACGGCGGTCGCGTCATTGGCCCAGGAGTCGAGGAACGAGCCGAAGAACGCGTCCGCGCTGTTGGCGATCATCGCCTCCGGCAGGCCCGGCGGCTGCGCCATCAGGAAGAGGTGGTAGCCGACCGCCGCCGGGACGCCGTGCAGGACGTTCCACATGTCGAGGGTCGGCACGACGTCGAGGATGCCCAGGTGCGTGACGGTCTCAGGGTGGTCCAGCCCCGCCCGGAAGGCGACCAGGGCGCCCCGGTCGTGGCCGACGAGGGCGAAGCGCTCGTGGCCGAGGGCGGCCGCCAAGTTCACGACGTCGGCGGCCATGGTGCGCTTGGCGTACACCTCGGGGTCGGTGGCCGCCGGCTTGTCGCTGGCGCCGTAGCCCCGCAGGTCAGGGCAGATCACCGTGTGTTCGTCGGCGAGCCGCTCGGCAACGTGCCGCCACATCAGGTGGGTCTGGGGGAAACCGTGCAACAGCACGACCGGGCTGCCGCTGCCGCCGACGGCGGCAGCCAGCTCCACCCCGTCCGCGCCGGGCAGGCGGACGTGATCGAAGCCGGGAATGGTGAGCGTCATGAAGGGCCGTCCTTGTCGGTCGGGGGCTGACCGGACCAGCCTGGGCGACGGCGATCAGCAACGGATCAGTACCGGCCGCCAGTACCGGCCGCCAGTACCGGCCGCCAGTACGTGCCGGTCACTACGGACCGGTCGCTACAGACCGATCAGCAGCCGATCAGTTCGGTCAAGCGCAGCCGACCCCCGACACGGAGGATAGGGGCATGCGAATCGACGTGCTCGGTGCCGTGCGGGCCCTCCGCGACGACGGCAGCCCGATCGACCTGGGCGGCCCCCGCCATCGTGAGGTGCTCGCCCGGCTCGTCGCCGCCGAGGGGCGGATGGTCACCACCGACACCCTCGTCGACGACCTGTGGACCGATCCACCGGCCCGCGCCGTGGGCGCTCTGCGTACGTTCGTCGCCGCGCTGCGCCGTGCCCTCGAACCCGACCGGCCGCCGCGCGATCCGCCGCGCGTCATCATCACCGAAGGGCCCGGCTACGCGTTGCGCCTGCCGCGCGAGGACGTGGACGTCCACCGGTTCCAGGACACCCTGGCCCGAGCCCGGCGTCGCCCTGACACGGTGACCGGCCCCGACGCGATGCCCGGTCTCGACACGGTGGCCCACCCCGACACGGTGGCCCACCCCGACACAGCTACCGCCCCCGACACGCTGGCCGACCTCAGCGCGGCGCTCAAGGACTGGCGCGGACCCGCGTACGCCGATGTGACCGGCGCCGCATGGGCGCAGCGCGAGCGGACCCGGCTGGAGGAATTGCGGCTGGAGGGGGTGGAACTGCGCGCCCGCCTCCTCCTCGACTCCGGTGAAGGGGCCGGTCTCGTCGCCGAACTGGGCGCCCACGTCGCCGAACAGCCGTGGCGCGAGCCGGCCTGGGGGCTGCTGGCCCGCGCGCTGTACCGCGCGGGCCGCCAGGCCGACGCGCTGGCCACCCTCCGCCGAGCCCGCGCGATGCTCGTCGATCAACTCGGACTCGACCCTGGCGCCGAACTCCGGCGTCTGGAGACGGACATCCTCAACGGGGCCGCGTCCTTCGAAGGCGCCCGTACCGGGTGGAGCGGCCCCGGCGTCCGACTCGGCCCGCGCACCACCGTGGATCTGGCCCGCACCCTCGCACTGGCGGGTGGCGACGCGCTCGTCCACTCGCGACGCGACCGCCTCGCCGCCGTTCAGGCCGCGGAACGCACGGGAGACCTCCTCCTGACCGCCCGGATCATCGGCGCCTACGACGTGCCCGCCGTCTGGAGCCGGGCCGACGACCCCGAGCAGTCCCGCGCGGTCGTCGCGGCTGCCGAACGCACGCTCACCGCGCTCGGCCCCGACGGCCCCGCCGACTTGTCGGCCCGCCTCCTGGCCACGGTCGCCGTCGAGAGCCGCAGCGCCCACCTGTCCGCGGCCGAGTTGGGCCGCGCCCAGCAGGCGGCACAACAGGCGGAGGCGCTGGCGCGGGGCCTGGCCGATCCCGCCCTGCTGGTCTTCGCCCTCAACGGGGTGTTCCTGCAGTCCTTCACCCGCCCCGGGCTCGCGGCGGTACGGGACGGGATCGGCGCCGAGATCCTCGACCTGGCCGCCCGGCACGAGCTGCCGAACTTCGGCGTACTCGGCCGACTCGTCCGCCTCCAGTCCGCCTCGGCCCTCGGAGACCTCGACGCCGCGGCCTCGCACGCCGAAGCTGCCAACCGACTCGCCACCACCACCGAGGCGCCCCTCGTCCCCGTCCTCACCGGGTGGTTCCGGGCCCGGGCCACGGCCGCCCGCAGCACCGAACCCGGCGGGCCGACCGCCGCCACGGCCGCAGCGCACTACCGGGCCGCCGAGAACGCCCTCCAGCGGGCCGGAATGCCGGGGCTGCACCGCGGCCTGTTCGCGCTCGCCCTCCTCGGACTGCGCCTGCTGCACGACCGGCCCGCGCCCACCGACCCGCACCTCGACTGGGGCCCGTACCGGGCTTGGGCGCGCCCCCTCGTGCTGCTCGCCCAGGACCGGGTCGAGGAGGCCCGTACCGCGCTCGCCGCGGTGCCCGAGCCGGCGCGCGACCACATGCAGGAGGCCATGTGGTGCCTGACCGCCCGCGCCGCCGTTCGCCTCGGCGAGCCCGGTATCGCCGCACGCGCCGGGGCTTCCCTGCGCGGTGCCCGTGCGGAGCATGCCGGCGCCGCCAGTGGAATGCTGACGCTGGGCCCGGTGGCGCGGTACCTGGCGGAGGCGGAGGCTTGCGCCGGAGCGGGGTAGGCGATGGTGCCCGGGTACACCGCGCCCCCGGCCGGCACCTCGCCGTCTACCGGGCCGGGCCCGGCGCCGCCCGGCCTACCGCGCGGTCCTGATCACGCACAGGCGGCGGGTGGCACGGGTGAGGGCGACGTACAGGTCGCGTTCGCCGGCCGGGCGGGCGGCGGTGATCTGGTCGGGGTCGACGACGAGGACGGCGTCGAACTCCAGGCCGCGCGCCTCGGAGGCGGGGACGAGGCGGACGTGTCCGGGCAGGCCGGCGGCCTCCAGCTCCGGCAGGCGGGCGTCCGCGCAGACCACGGCGAGGAGGTCGCCGGGGTGGGCGGCCGTCTGGGCGCGCAGTTCGGCCAGGACGGCGGCGGCGAGGCCGTGGGCCGGGGCGGTGAGGGTGCGCGGGGGTTCGCCGTGGCGGATGGCGCGGGCGCGGGCCTGGCCGGGGGCGATGCGGGCGAGCAGGTCGGTGGTGGCGGCGAGGATCTCCTGCGTGGTGCGGTAGCTGACGGTCAGGGTGTGCAGGTCGAAGCGGCTCCCGGTGTGCGGGTGGAGGGCCTCGTGCCAGTCGCGGGCCTGGGCGGCGGGGCCGGCCTGGGCGAAGTCGCCGACGACGGTCATCGATCGGGTGGGGCAGCGGCGCAGCACGGCGCGCCACTGCATCGCGGTGAGTTCCTGGGCCTCGTCGACGACGACGTGGCCCCAACTGCGCTGCGGGGGGCCGTCGAGCAGGGCGGCGGCCTCGTCCAGCAGCGGCAGGTCGGCGTCGGTCCACGGGGCGTCGGGGGCGCGCAGCAGGCGGGCGCGCTGGTCGTCGGAGAGGTGGGGCAGGTGGGCGGTGAGGGCTGCGGGGTCGGTGAGCAGGGCGCGGACGGCGTCGTGCGGGGTGAGGGCGGGCCAGTGGGTGTCGAGGACGCGGTCGAGGTGCGGGTCGTCCAGCAGGGCCGCGCGGACGGCCTCGGCGTCGAAGGTGCCGTCGGTACCCGCGGTGTCGCCGGTACCCACGGTGCCGCCGATACCCGGGGCGTCGCCGGTACCCGCGGCGTCGTGGGCACGTGAGCCGTCGAGACCGAGCCGGCGCAGATCGGCGGCGGCGACGCGGTCGAGGTTGAGGCCGGTGAGCTGGGCGACCTCGGCGTCGAGCTGGTCGAGGGTGTCGGCGGTGTCGCGTTCGAGGGCGCGGGTGAGGGCGTCGGCCAGCAGGTCCTTGAACAGGTCGCGGGCACGGTTGTGGGCGAGGCCGTCGGCGGTGGCTGCGCGGGCGGCGGCGGCGAGGTCGGACTGCGGCAGGTGCACCTCCTCCTGGCCGACCCGTATGGCCAGGCCGTCCTCCGCCGAGGCCTGGTGGGCGCGGACCACGGCGGCCAGGGCGTCGGCGAGGGCGGGGTCGCCCTTGAGGCGGGCGGTCTGCGGCTCCTCGGGCGCCGCCGGGCCGGGGGTGGCGGGGGCGAGGTCGGCGCAGGTCGCCAGGGCGACGTCGTTCTCGCCGAGCGAGGGCAGCACCTGACAGATGTAGTCCAGGAAGCGGGTGTTGGGGCCCAGGACGAGGACACCGCGTTCGGCGGCGCGCGGGAAGGCGTACAGCACGTAGGCGGCGCGGTGCAGGGCCACCACCGTCTTGCCGGTGCCGGGGCCGCCCTGTACGACCGTCACCCCCCGGTGGCGGGAGCGGACGATCGCGTCCTGCTCGGCCTGGAGGGTGGCGACCGCGGCGCCCATGCGTCCGGTGCGCCGGGCCGACAGGGCCTCCAGCAGCGGGCCGTCGCCGATCACGTCCTCACGGGTGGGGTCGGAGCCGTCCAGCAGTTCGTCGCTGACGGCGGCGACGGTGCGGCCGTCCAGACGCAGGTGGCGCCGGCGTCGCAGGCCCATCGGGTGGACGGGCGTGGCCTCGTAGAAGGGCCTGGCGGCCTCGGCCCGCCAGTCCACCAGCAGCGGCAGTTCGTCCGCCTCGGTGTGCAGGCCCAGGCGCCCGATCCGCAGCGTGGTGCCGTCGGCGGTGTCGAGACGGCCGAACACCAGCCCGTGGCCGGCGCCTTCCAGGCGGCGTACTTCCCCGGCCCACCGCGCGGCCGCCACGTCCCGCTCGTACACGGCCCCGGCGCCGTCGGCGGGCGCGGCGAGGGTACGGGCCAGTTCGACGCGCGTCTGCTCCAGGCGCCGGTCGTACTCGGCGCACACGGCCCCCACCTGCACGTTTTCCGCCTGCACCTGGCACTCGGCACGGTCATCGCTGTACGGCACGACGGGCCTCCTCTCGGGTTCGGGCCGTCACTATGCGGGGGCGGGCGGGGGAAAGTAAAAGTTGACGAACGTACCGCCGTTGCGCCCTCCGCCCCACGCTTCCCCAACTCTCGTCCTGTGCACCGAATCTGACGAAACATCAGCCAGAGGCGTACGAGTGGTCGCCGAGGACGTCGAGGCCGCAGGTCAGCGGCCGTCGGCGGCGCACGACGGAACCGGCACGCCATAGGCCTTCCCTATAGCGTCTGCTGACACTTCGTCTTTGCCTCTCGCTCTTTTCCGGCCGTACCGTGAAACAGCTCGACGAGGCACCCACCACGATTTCCCTGAAGTATTCGCGCTCCCTGAGGAATTCGCACCCTGCGCGCCTGGTCGATTCCCATTCCGTCGAGCGGACGAACACCGGGACGAACACCCGGACGAACACGCGATCGAGAGGACCAAGGAAATGACCACGACCGAAAACGGACCAGGCACGCAGGAACTCGCAGGCAAGCGGGCCCTGGTCACGGGTGGTTCTCGCGGAATCGGAGCAGCCATCGTGCGCCAACTCCTGGACGCGGGCGCCAAGGTACTCACGACCGCCAGGTCGGCGACGGGCACCGTCCCGGAGGGGGCCGCCTTCGTGGCGGCCGACGTGCGAACGCGGGCCGGCGCGGAGGCGCTCGCCACGGCCGCGCAGGAGGTGCTCGGCGGGGTGGACATCCTGGTCCACAACGTGGGCGGGGCGCAGCCGCACCACGGCGCCCTGGCCATCCCCGACGAGGAGTGGCAGAACGCGCTGGACCTGAACTTCCTGGCGTCGGTGCGGTTGGACGCGCTGCTGGCACCGGGGATGCGGGAACGGCGTTCGGGGGCGATCGTGCACGTCTCCTCGGCCGCCGTCCCCACCGTGGCACCGCCGTTCCTGCACTACGTGGCCGCGAAGGCGGCGCTGGAGGCCTACAGCCGGGGGCTGGCCGCCGAGCTGGCCCCGCACGGGATCCGGGTCAACACCGTGTCTCCCGGCCGGACCGCCACCCCCGGCGGCGAAGCGACGCGCGAGCAGTGGGCGCGCCTGGACACGGGGCCGGGCCAGGACACCACGACTCCCCCGCTGGGACGCGACGGCCGACCCGACGACATCGCCCACGCGGTGCTGTTCCTCCTGTCCGGCCGGGCGAGCTGGCTGACGGGGAGCAACCTCGTCGTGGACGGCGGCGAATTCCCCAGGGGCTGACGGCAACGCACAGCGGCCCCGGCTGGCGGCCTCGTTCGGCCGGCACGGCTACCTTGATCACATCGGCGGCCGACAGCAGGGCGTCCGATGCCGACCAGGTCGGCGAGCCCGGAAGAATCCAGATCCGAGACACCGAGGAACCAGAGATGCGTACCCTGATCAGCACCGCCTTCATCTCGCTCGACGGCGTTGTGGAAGGCCCGGGCGGGGAGCCCGGCTACCGGAACTCCGGCTGGACCTTCAAGGACATCGAGTTCCTTCCCGAGGCCTTCGAGATCAAGGGGCGGGAGCAGCAGGAGGCCACCGCGATGCTGCTGGGGCGGGTCAGCTACGAGGCGTTCAGCCAGGTGTGGCCCGACATGGCGGACTTCGCCGACTACAAGGTGATGCCGAAGTACGTCGTCTCCACCACCCTCACCGAGGACGACCTGGTGTCGAACTGGGGCGAGACCACGATCCTGCGCTCACTCGACGAGGTTGCCGCGCTGAAGCGGACCGAGGGCGGCCCGATCATCGTGCACGGCAGTGCGACCCTGAACCAGGCCCTCTCCGACGCCGGTCTGGTCGACCGCTACCACCTGCTCGTCTTCCCGCTCCTGCTCGGCGCGGGCAAGCGCCTGTTCAGCACCACGGACAAGGACACCCAGAAGCTGACGCTCGTCGAGCACGAGGTCTACCCCAACGGTCTGCAGAAGCAGGTCTTCGACGTCGTCCGCTGACGTTCCCCGCAGACCCGGAAAGCCCTCGCGCCAACGACTGCGCGGGGGCTACAGGTCCGCGAGCCAGGGATGCCCCGGGTGTACGCAGGCGAGCAGTTCGGCCAGGGTCCCGCGCTGGGCCGGGGTCATCAGCGGAACGGTCGTGTCGAAGTCCGCCTGGTCCTTCCGGCGGAGGTGCTTGGCCTTGAACAGCAGGACCAGCTCGGGCGCCAGGTACGGGATGCCACCTGCCGTGTGGCGGATGATGTCGCCGTAGGGAAAGCGGATCCTCTCATCGCGCCGGCAGATCCAGACGTCGCCGTCGTGCGGTTCGCGGAACACATCGAGCAAGTAGTCACCGGTGGCCGGATCGCGCAGCCAGGTCTGATGGGTGGCGGCCAGCACCCCCGGTGCGGCGTCCTCCCAGATCCGGCCGCTGCCCGCCGCGTCGAAGACGTACCCGGGGAAGCGACTGCGGACCTCAGGAAAGCTCGCGGCCGGAATCGCGATCTCGATGTCCCCGTGCGCACGCGCCTGCCCGCCCCGGAAGAGGTCCAGCGCCCATCCCGCGGCCACACACCACGGCGTGCCGACCCCCGCCAACCGCCGCGCGACCTCGTCCGGCCTCCAGCACGACGACCACCTGTCGTCGAGGGCCGCGACCTCGTCGGCCGACAGCTCGATCCCACCGCCGGGCAGTTGCTCGCTCACGCGAGGAATCTACCAACAGGCCCGCAGGGCCGTGGCCGAGATCGGTACGCCCGGGCACGCCTCAGGGGACGGCCTCCACGGACTCGCCCGGCGGGTGGTACAACCGGTGCAGGCCGGCGTAGGCGGAGCTGCGGAGGAGGAGCTCGGTGTGGGTGCCGTGGGCGACGATCCGGCCCTGGTCGAGCAGGACGATCTGGTCGGCGTCGCGGACGGTCAGCAGGTTGTGCGAAATGATGATCGTCGTGCGATCGGCCATGAGCAGGCGCAACGGGCCCATGATCCGCTGGCTCGACTCCGCGTCCAGGGCCGTGGTGGGCTCGTCGAGGATGAGGACGGGGGCGTCCCGGACCATCGCGCGGGCGATCGCGAGGCGCTGACGCTGGCCGCCGGAGAGCAGCCGACCGCGCTGGCCGACCAGGGTGTCGTAGCCGTCCGGGAGCCGGGTGATGAACTCGTGGGCGTCCGCCGCCCGGGCCGCCGCCAGGATCTCGGCCTCACTCGCCTCGGGGCGCCCGTAGGCGATGTTCTCCCGGACGGTGCCGTGGAAGACCAGGGTCTCCTGGAGCACCACCGCGACGTTCTCGCGCAGGTCGGTGAGGGCGAGGTCGCGCAGGTCGAGGCCGTCGAGCCGCACCGCGCCGTCGTCCGGGTCGTAGAAGCGCAACAGCAGCTTGGCGACGGTGGACTTGCCCGCGCCGCTGGCGCCGACCAGGGCCAGCGTCTCCCCCGGCGCCACCTCGAAGGACACCTCCGACAGTGCGGGCGCCTCCACGTCCGGGTAACGGAAGGTGACGTCGTCGAACTCGATCCCGCCCCGGGCGCGGCCGAGCGGCCGGGGGGTGGCGGGATCGGTCACCTGTGGACGCTGGTCGAGCAGTTCGATGATCCGCTCGGCGGCGGCGGAGGCCGCGTAGAAGGTGTTGCCGAGCCCGGACATGCTCTGGATCGGGCCGTAGAGCCTGCTCAGCAGGGTGAGGAAGACGATGAGGCCACCGAAGGTGAGCCGGCCGTGCACGAGTTCCCAGGCCCCGAGGCCCATCACCACCAGGCCGCCGAGCAGTTCGACGAAGTCGACCGTCGGCCCGTAGAGCGCTCCGATCCTGGTCGAGGCCATCGCCGCGTGGTACCGGCCGATGCTCTCGCGCTGGAATCGGGCGTGCTCCCAGTCCTGGCGGTTGTACGCCTGGACGAGCGCGATGTTGCCGAGCGACTCCTCGGCGACCGCGCTGATCGAGCCGCTGCGCCGGCGGCGTTCGCGCGAGGCCGCCCGGATCAGCTTCGCGAAGCGGCGGGCGGTGAGGAAGAACAGCGGCGCGGCGACCAGCGCGACCAGGGTCAGGTCCCAGCGCAGCACCAGCAGCAGGCCGACGTAGATGCCGAGCCGCGCCACCTGGCCGAGCGCGTTGACGATGCCGGAGAGCAGGAAGGTCTCGACCGCGTCCACGTCGCCGGTCACCCGGGACAGCACGTCGCCGAGCCGCCGGCGCTCGAAGAAGCCCAGCGACAGGCCCTGGATGTGCCGGAACACGTCCGACCGCAGGATGAGCAGGAAGCGTTCGCTGACCCAGGTGGAGATCACCCGGCGGGCGAAGCCCAGTACTCCGGAGAGCAGGGTCAGCCCCGCATAGGCGAGGGCGATCGGCAGGAACAGGTTCAGCCGGTGCGGAATGAGCATGTCGTCGATGACGATCTTGAACAGCCAGATCTCCATCGCCTCGATCGCCGGGCCCACCGCGACCAGGGCCAGCAGCACCACCAGCCACCGGCGGCCACCCTTGGTGTAGGGCCAGAAGCGCCGGAAGATCGCCATGAGCGGGACCGGCGGTGCCGCGGCGACCACATCGGAGGTCTCGGCGACCGTGAGCAAGCGTCGCAGAGCCGACCGAAGGCTGTGTTTCCTCGTCATCTCACGGTCTTCTCGCTCGTCCCCGAGCCCAGATCACTTCCGGATTGAGAGGAACTCCCGATCAAAGAGGCCCTGCTCCGGGAATGGAAGGTCTCCACACGCACGGCCGGCGCGGGCCCGCGTGGGGTCGCTCCCGGCCGACACGGCAAAGCCGGGCACACGTGCCCGGCCCGCTCTCACAGGGAAGCGATCCTTACCACCGGCCTCCGTAGCCGCCTCCGTAGCCGCCGCGGTCGCCTCCGTAGCCGCCGTAGCCGCCACGGTCGCCGCCGAAGTCGTCACGGAAGTCGTCGTAGCCGCCGTAGCCGCCACGGTCGTCACCGAAGTCGCCGTAGTCGCCACCGCGACCACCGCCGCCCCAGTCGTCACGGAACCGACCGAAGGACTGGAACTGTCCGAGGAATGACATGAGCAACCTTCTTTCGAAGTCCCCCTCGCTCCATCGTCATCCTCACCTCCGCAATGCACAAGCATCGAGTGCGCTAAATGTGAAAATTTGATGATTTTTCCGGATTGTCCAAATCGGCAGCCGCCTGCTTCGATTTCCTGGTCAAGAATCCCCCAAGAAACCGTGTGCGACGAGCCGCCACCCGATCTGCCGATTTCAGGGTGAACCATTGCTCCCGAGCAATCATTCACCTCAGGCAATAGCCATACAGCCATGCCGGGAGCGACCAGTTAGCGCAGCCCCAGGGCAGTAGCGGTACCACCGGTGTCGGACAGTCCGCGCCATAGCCTTCGCGCCACCCGAGGTACGCCTCCAGTACGGGCGGTTCGTCACGGTACTCGGTGAGGGACAGGGCACCGCCCCAGCGGCCGAACCCGCCATCGGCGACCTCGAGATAGATCCGTCTGAGCAAAGGCGGCATGGGGTGCCCCACAGCTGCTTCGAGCCCGGACACAGCCTCCGGAAGCGCAGGCGAAGGACGCCCTCCGGCATTCTGCTCGATGAGCCGCTTGATGATCTCGTCCTCCGTCACAGGGCCTTCGTATCAGACACCACCGACACTGCGGTGCCCTGGCCCGAGCCCGCGGACGGATCGCTGACGGTACGGCGCAGGGCCCTCGAAGCTCGGTGGGCGTCACCGTGACCGTGGCCGTGTTCGAGACCAGCGGCGGCCGCGTCAGCCGCATCTGGGCCGTCCGCGACCCGGAAACTCCGCGCGTGGACCGGGAACGAACAGACCTGACCGCACGCCACGGCGGAACGCATCAGCCGACACATCGTCAAATCGCCTTCCCCATGCGAACTTTCGGGCGGCCGAAACCATTCTCCGTCACCACCCGAGTCCGCGACGAGGCCTCCTCCGGGAGCACCGTCGTGGGTTATGGTCGGTCCCATGCTGACGGAGTGGGCCTGGATAGCAGCGAAGCTGGTGACGACTCCCGAGACGAAGATCAAGGTCGTCGACTACGGATACCGTCCGTTCGGAACGTACGCCGAGGCACGTCGCAACCTCCTGGAGCACCTTGAGGACGAGAAGTCCTGCCAGGACTTCAAGGACGCCGCGCGCCTCCTGCGGGCGAACCGGAAAGCGACCAGCGTGGTGTACAGCCCGCTCATCTGGCTGATCCACGATCTCCCCCAGGGAGATGACAGCAAGAGAGCGAGCTACCAACTCATCAAGCGGCTCGAGCCGAGCCTGACCGAGCAACTCCTGCCCGGTCTGGCGACCTCACAGGTCAGCCGGCACGCCCGCCTGGGCGTCGCCCTGCGGGTGCTCAGCGTCGAAGAGGTTTGCGTTCTGATGCGCTGCAAGCCGCAGAAGGCGAGGGCCCATACGGAGATCTGGCTGTCCGGTCGACTCAAGATGCGCACCCAGCACGTTGCCCGCGGCACGGTGTGCCGCAGCCACCGGGACGCCGCCTGCACCGCCTGCCGCGGTGGCACCCAGTGGGAGTGGGCGAAGCCGTTCCTGGCGAGCGACCTCGTACAGCACCTGCTGTCGTACCGCATGAGGTGCTATCTCCCGTACGACGGGACGCCCGTGCCGCCCGGGACGTACGAAGCCGGACTATGAGCGACGCCGTTCGGACGGCCGGGGAGGTCCACGTCTCCCTCCCGCACGCACCGGCGAGGGATGCCGATCCGGTGCCCGCCCCGTGCGAACGACGGGGCGGGCACCGGAGGTCGCGTCAGCTGTTGGTCGTCAGCAGACGGTTGGCCAGGGCGTCGGCGAGGCGGTAGGCCTCGTCGGCCGAGAGGGTGCGGCAGATGGCGTCGGCGAGTTCCTCGACGTCATGCCAGTCGACATCGCCGAGCTCCGCGGACGGCGTGGCCGACGGCTGCTCGGCCGGGGAGGCCTCGGCTCGCTGTTCCGGCATCGGAAGAGGCTCGGAATTTTCCGCGGAAAATCGCTCGGCGCTCGGAGCGGACTCCGCACTCGGAGCGGGCTCGGTGCTCGGAGCGGACTCGGTGCTCTCCCCCGTGCCGGCACTGGCGGGCTTCGACCGGGTAGCCGAAGCCGACGGTTCCACCGGCGACGGATCCACCGGCGACGGTTCCACCGGCGACGGCGTGACGGTGGCCGTGGACGCAGCCGTGGACGCAGCCGTGGTCGCGCTCTCCGCAGGCCCACTCGCGGATGCGACGGGTCGCTGCGGCGCGGCCTGAGGAGTCACCCCGTCAGCGGAGGCCTGAACCGCCGCCGCTCGGGCCCCCAGCTTCGCCGCCCGCTTGGCCGCGACGGCGTCGGCGTCGGCCTGGAGCAGCTGCTCCAGCTGCTCCGTCTGCTCGGCCAGGGCCATCGCCTCGATGCCCTTGACCGATCCCAGACGGCGGGCGACGTTGATGGAGATGCCCTCCTCGCCCCGCGCCTTGGCCCGCACCTGCCGCTGTAGCTCGGGGTGGAGCTTCAGCAGGTTCTTGCGGTGCGAGATCCAGCTCTGGGACCAGCCCTCCGACTCGGCGGCCTCCTTGGCGGTGGCGTACTGCGCCACGATGAGCAGGACCGCGTTGGCCTCCTCGATCGGGTCGAAGTCCTTGCGCGCCATGTTCTCGTCGAGCGCCGCGCGCAGCAGGGTCGCCTTGGAGTCCGCCACCGAGTCGTCGACGACGACGAGCAGTTGCTCGCGCCCGTACAGCGCGGCAGCGGCCCGGCGCCGGTTGCCGTTGACGATCACCACGTCCTGAGGGCCCGCACCGAGCAGGCCCTCGTCCTCCGGCCAGAGCCGGAGGTACGCGTCCGGGGTGACGGCGAGGCAGCTCTGCAGCTGGCGGTCCTTGATGCTCGCCAGGTCCGACAGGTCGCCCAGGTCGTCGCGCGGGTTGCGCGGGTTGGGGAGGCAGTTGGCGGTGGGGACCCACCGGGCCGGAGAGTCCGGCCCCGTGGGGACCCACGGGGCCGGAGTCTCCTGGTTGCTGACCACCCCGGGGGCGTCGACGACCGGGTCGGCCGCCATCGAGGCGAAGGAAACACGACGGCCGGCCATCAGCGACCCCCGTACCCGAGTTCGAGGGACAGCCGGAAGAAGTCCTCGCGGGCCCGGTAGGCGGTGCCGCTCTCCTTGTACTGGGTGACGACCGTTCCCTCGGCCACCGCCCGGGAGTGGATCTTGTAACGCCTCAGGACCGTCTTGGCCCGCGGCCACCCCTTCGCGGCGATGTACGCCTCGGTGTCCTCCAGGTCGGCGCGGCCGTCCCGGGGGTCCCAGTTGTTGATGACGACCCGGAAGGGGATGTCCATCGGCTCGATGACCTTCTGGATCGTCCGCGCCGTCGGGTCGAAGCACAACGGCTCGGTGATCATCGGGACCAGGACGTCATCCGCTATCTCCAGAGCACTGCGCAGGATCTCCTCGTCGGCCAGGGTGCCCGGCGTGTCGATGAAGATGTGCTCGTACTCGTCCTTCTCGCCGAGGACGTCGAAGGTGCACGCCGCGAGGTTCACCGTGGTCGTGGTCTTGCCGACGCCGCCCTTCTGGTTGGCGATGACGTGGACCTTGGCACCGGTCTTCTTGAGGTGGAGCAGCTGATCGGCCTGGTCGTGCGCCGCCATGAAATCGAAGGGCAGGTTGTCCCCCACCCGCTCCGCCCAGACGACGGCCGATCCCTGAGGGTCAGTGGACACGACAAGTACAGATGGCTTCATGATGTTCCGTTCTCTCCGTGGGCTTCCCGGGCCGCTTGCCCGGTACTGCGGATGCCCGCCGATCAAAGCCGGTGACGGCGGACTGGAACAGCATTCCAGATGATCAGGCCTGATGCCGACACGACCCGCGTGTCATGAAGCACAATGTCCGTTTCGCTGAGCCCCTGATTTCCGAGAACCTCCCGGATATCCCCGGCGACCCGGCCCCGAATCCCGCCATCGCAAGAGAGCGTGACGCACGGACAGCGGCATCGGGACTGCGCCGCTGCCGGGGACGCATTCGCCTTCACCGGCCGCCCCGAACAGCCGTGCGCCCACGCGCAGCCCTGGCGCATTGGAACACCGCGCCGCCGTTTCCTGACAGTTCAACAGATCACCGCAGTTCACTATCCGGCACCGCGGGCCCTGGTCAAGAAACGGCAAAGGGCATCACCGCTCCGCCGCGGGCCGGAAAGAAGCTCCTCCCCCGCAAGCACGGGGTCAGTCGGAAGAGAGCGGTCAGTGGTCATAGCGGTCAGCATCCGACGCCTGCCGACGGGCGTTCGAGACGGGCCGGGCATCGATCGTCATGGCCGTGTACGCGGCGTCGACCTCACCGGTCAGGATGGTGGGGCCGACGCGTGCCGTGGGGGCACCCTGGGCGCCCGCTCCGTCCCGGTACGGGGCCAGGAACGCGGTCAGGGCGGTCAGCATCGCCTGCGGGGCCTCCTCGGCCGGGTAGTGGCCGCAGTCGGGGAGGACGAGGCCCTGCACGTCGTCGGCGGCGAGCTCCATCGTCTCGCTGACGGAGGCGCCCAGGTTCTCCGCTCCTCCGATCGCCAGGACGGGCAGGGTCAGCCGTCGAGTCCTGCGCTCCTGGTTCTGGGCGATGGTCGTGTCGAGTGCGCGGTAGAACTCGAAGCCGGCTCGCAGGGCTTCCGGCTCGGCGGCGAGGGTGTCGACGTAGTGCTGGACGGCGTAGTCGGGCAGTGCCTTCGCGGACTTCGTGGCGAACTGGTGGCCGAAGTAGAGGTGTTCGCGTCCGCTGACCAACTGTTCGTTGACGTCGGTGAGGCGGTTGAAGGCGAAGTGCCAGAGGCGGTCGTTGGCCTCCCGGCTGCCGAGGAGAGGCAGCGAGGGCGACAACCCCGGGATCGCGGCCTCGGCGACGGCCAGGCGGTCGAGCCGGTCAGGATGGTCCGCAGCCAGGGCGTAACCGGTCCACATCCCGACGTCGTGGCCGACCAGGGCGAACCGCCGGTGCCCGAGCGCGTCCATCAGCGCCACCAGGTCGCGGGCGAGCGTGCCGGTGTCGTACCCGCCCGGGGGTTTGTCGGACAGTCCGACGCCGCGCGGGTCGACCGCGACGACCCGGAAGTCCTGCGCCAGCGCGGGCATCAGGAGACGCCAGGCGTACCACGTCTGGGGCCAGCCGGCGACCAGCAGCAGCGCAGGCCCTTCGCCGCCGGTGACGGCGTGCAGGCGCAGTTCGCCGGTGTCGACGTAGCGGCTGGTGAAGGTGTCGGCGAAGCCGGCCGGGAGGTTCGGCACCTGGGAGACGGAACCGCGGCCTTCGGGCGTGGGCGGGCGGGTCGGCGACAGACTCATGATCATCCTTCGGAGGCACGGGGTTGACGGGTTCGCCGAGACGGCGGGAACCGCCCGGTCCGGCCGGCGGCTGACGGCCGGTGGCCAGCGGCTGGCCCCGGCAAGTCTTCGGATCCGGGAACCGCCTGCCTGCACGCTAGCCATCTTGGACTGATCAGTCAAAGATGACTGACCGATCGGTCCAAGATGCGGGTAGGCTCGTCGCGACGACGTGGGACAGCGGAGAAGCAGGAGAGGTGCACACCGTGTCCGGCCGGAAGCAGTTCGACATCAACGCGGCACTGGACCAGGCCATGCAGGTGTTCTGGCAGCGCGGGTACGCCGACGCCTCACTCGATGCCCTCGGTTCGGCCACCGGCCTGGGCCGCGGCTCCCTCTACGGCGCCTTCGGCAACAAGGACGCCCTGTTCGGCCAGTGCCTCGACCGCTACGCGTCGATCTACGGCACGCAGTACGAGCAGGCGCTCGCGGCGCACCCCGGTGATCCGGTGCGCGCGGTCGAGGCGTTCTTCGGCGTCGTCCTGGGCCGCATCGCCGACCCGTCGGTCCCCTCCGGGTGCCTCATCGCCCAGTCCGCCGCGCAGTCGCCGACGCTCAAGGAGGAGAACGGCGCACAGGTGCGCGGCCTGCTCGACGTACAGCGTCAACGGGTACGCACGGCCCTGGCGGACTCCTCGGCCGACATCCGGACGCTCGACGAGCTCGCCGTATTCGTCGTCGCCGTCAACCAGTCGCTGGCCGTACTGAGCCGGGCCGGCACCTCCGACGCCGAGCTGCGCTCCGTGGCCCGGCTCGCCTGCACAACGGTGGCCGACACCCTCGCCCGGGCAGTGCCCGAGGACCTCACCCGCGACTGACGAGCGCGCAGGACGAATGCAACAGCCACCCCGCCATCGACTTCCCGACGCTACGACGGCCCGGGCACGGACCGGACCGCAGGCAAGCACGACGTCGAACTGACCGAGCTCTACCGGGCATTGGAGAAGCACCATGCACCCCTGCGCAACGCCTGAGGCCCGGACGAGGCAGGCGGTGTGGGCGGCGTGGGCGGCCCCGGTGCTGGTCAACGTCGCGCTGGGGTTCGCCGCCATGGTCCCGCTGATGTTCACGCTGGTGTTCTTCCTCAACTACCCGCTGGTCTGGCTCGGGCTCGGGCAGCGCGAACCCACCGAGAACGACGGCCCGATGGTGTGGGTGGTGGCCGGCGTCGTCGTCTGGACGGTCTTCGGCCTGCTGTGGTGGCTGGTCAACCTCGGGCTCCGCAGGCTGGCCGGCCTACGGGGCCGCCGTTACTGGTGGGTGAGTGCCGGACTGCTCCTGGTGCCCACGCTCGTCTTCTCACCGTTGCCCGCCGGCCCCTGGACCGTGCTGCGCTGGCTGGCCTGACCGAGCCGTCCCCGACCCCTCCCCCAACCGCACCGGTACCCGTGCCCGTACCCGGGCCCGTGCCGCAGCCGACGGCCCGTAACACCCGGACGTCCGCTGGCAGCCGATAGCGGACACCGTCGATGACAGCGGCGCGATCTGAACCAAGCCGGTGCCCTGCACCACCCCCCGCCCCCGTCCGCGTCGGCCGGATCGAGAGCGTCCGGATCCAGGCCGCGCGGCGCTTCCACTACGACATCGCCGCATGCTCTACCGGCTGCTGTACGCCGCGGGCGCCGCGACCGCCTCCAGCTCGCCGAACAGGTCGACGCGGCCCCGTCGTTGGTCAGCTACCACCTGCGCAAGCTGGCCGAGCACGGCTTCGTGTCCGAGGCGAGCGGCCGCAGTGCGGACGGCCGCGAGCCGTGGTGGCAGATGGCTTCCGAGGAGGGCTGGGGCTTTGGGGACTCGGACTTCGCGGGCACGCCCGAGGGGGCCGCCGCAGTCGGCGCGGTCACCCGCGGCATCGTCGAGACCCGGACCTCCCCGTACCGCGCGTACCTGGACCAGGGCGCCGCCTGGGGCAAGGTGTGGACGGACTCCACGTTCAGCTCCGAGTGGGATGATCGACCCGACCCCGGCCGAACTCGCCGAGCTGAACGGCGAACTCGAGGCGCTGGGACGACGCTGGCGGAAGCGCGGCAAGGCCGCCAAGGCAGACGGCGACACCGAGGGCCGCGAGCACGTGTCCGTGCACCTCTACGGCTTCCCCTTCCGCCCCTGACGCCACTGTCGTGTCGCGCCCGATGCCCAGACACCCGCAACTGGCCGTCACGGCGGGCCTCGTGCGAGATGTGATGACACACCGCATCGGGGCTCTTCAACCAGATCATGGGCAACACCGAAGACCAGCCTGCCCAGTTCAGGTGTTGCGTCCCCGATGCCCGAACAGGACTCCCGCAAAGGGCTTGCCACTCAACCGAGTTCCGCTCTTTCGGTGAGATCTATCATTCAACTACCTTGACACAAAAGCGAATTGGCGACTTAGCCGGCTCGACGTGGTCGCGGCCACCGTGGTGCAGCATCGCCTGGGCGACGGCATGGAGCCAGGGTGGCCAGGCTCGGCCAGCCGGCGGAGTAGGCCGAGCCGTCATGGGCAGCCCTCCCGAGGTGGTTGTGCCACAGGCCGGGCCCGGCGTCGATGAAGTGCTCGTCGCCGTAACGGCCGGCGAACGGGGCCCACCGCGCTCCCCACCACGGGGCGTCCCGCTGGTCCGGATCATCGGCGTCCCAGATCCTCATCCGCATGGTGCGGATCTCGACGATCCTTTCCGTGGAGTACAGGGGGCCGCGCGGAAGGACAGCGAGGTAGGCGTCGTCTCCGCCATGGCACAGCAGCGACTCGCACAGATCAGCGGGGATCTCGAACCCGAGCCGCTCCTCGGTGCGCCCGACGGCTTCGGGCGATGCGGGCGGGTGACGCTCGGCCAGGCTGGCCGATGCGTTCTTCGCCGGCCAGACGTCAATGAGGTTCCAGGGCTCGGTCACCGAATCCCAGAGTCTCATGCCACCACGGCGGGCGGGAGTCATCCCCGCGCACCGGGCTCCCCTCCCCGCGAGGCGCCCAGCTCTGGTGGACGACGCTCCGCTACGCCCCCAGGCCATGTCCCGCCCTCTCCCCCACATCCGGAACTTCGGGTCGATCACCCGACACGTCGCGAAGGCTCGACCGTCGACGTGGCTCACCTCGGCCACCGAATCCGAACCGCCTCATCTCTTATTCATACGAACTAAATACCGAAGGGCCCGGCCGCTGCGGGAAGGCTACGGGGGGACGTGCCCAGCACCACGTCATCCGAAAACAGCGCCGTACCGAGATTTGTTTATTACTGGTCTTCCGATGTCTTTTGTGTTCAGTCCCTTGAACGTGAAGTGGCCTGCGACGTGCAAATCGCCTCTGACCGCTGAGGAGTCGGCTCCCGAGGCCTCGAAGAAGCCACTCGCGCTCACACCCACGCCGGACGGGTGCCGAACATCGCACCCGCTTCTCCTTCCGCCGGAAGCTCGTCCCCGGCTCCGCCACCTCCTGGCCGGCCAGCTCGACCTCAGGCGTACCGCAGCTCGCTGCGGCCGCTTGGCAAGTTGGACCTTCACCCGCCGCTCCCCTTCCCCTCCGGTCCTCTGCCTCATGGTCGGCCCGGGTTCGTGGCAGCGCCGAGGTACCGACCGTCGGCGCCACCGCCAGACTGACCGCGGCTGCGGCCGCCGTCGGAAAGCCCGTCGCGAGACATCGCTTCAGCGACTACGACGATGACGAGCACTACTTCGTCGAGGAGCTGACCTTCGCCGATGCGGATGCGATCCTCGCCATGCTGAGGGCGCTGTGCCCGCGGCCAGCTGACGGGGGCTGCCTGCCGATGCAGATACGGAGCCTGGCGTACCGGCTCGTGCCTCTGCCACGACCGGGCGAGCCGGCACTGATGCGGGAGGGCGGTACAGAGCCTGTGGCTGCACGGCCCGGATTGGGACGACGTCGAGACGGACTTGACCGGACGAGGCGACGCCCGGGAATCGAACCGACCAACGACCTGGGCCGCAGTCGGATCGAGGACGCCGAGCCGATTTGAGCGCGCGCTCGACCTCGTTCCGTCGCTTGTACATCTCCATGTCGAAGCCCGCAGGCCAGCCTCCTCGGCTGACTCGTCGCCGACGGTTGGCCCGCTGATCCTGCCTCTCCGGAATGGCGTGCTTGAATCTGGCGCCTTCGCAGGTAGCGACAAGTTGCGGCGGGAGCTGTACGCCCTTGGCGCCGCCAGGGCAGTCGGGGGTGTGCGCGGATGACCATGCCGGAGCCCTTGACCCCGATGCGTTGGAGGACCGACATCAGCTGTGGCATGCCGCCCCACTGGCCGGGTCCTCTCCGAGGTATGAGCCGTACGGTCGAGATCGGGAGGTGGCGGTCCTGCCCCGGTGAGCACTTTCGGGGGGCCATCGGTCCGGTCGGATACGAGCTGCTGGTTCGATCGTGAAGGCAGAGGCGCCATAAAGCAGGTCAAGCGGCGGACGTAGTGATGGCGAACTCGACGCCGCTGTGGATGTCCAGAGCATCGCTTTGGCCGATGGCGCATCGGATTTTCCGCGGAAAATTCAGAGTCCCTCGACGAAGCCCACGGATCGGCCATCCCCTGCATCGTCCGTTGCTGGCATCGTCCATTGCCGTTGCCGTGGGCACGATGGATGTCCGTCGAGAACTCTGACCGGCCTCCGCGGAGAAGCTCGGAGAGAGCCAACCCGGACGGCATGGGCCAGTGGTACGGAAGCCCCTTGAATGAGCCGGAACCCGAGTCCGAGCCGTGGCTGTGCAGCGCGTGAGCGTGCGCTTGCCAGTCGGCTGGTCCGGATGCTGATGCTGCTCCCCCATCGAAGCCCTCGCATTTTCTGCGGAAAATTCCTCGACTGAGCGGTAGACAGATCGGGCTCCGCGATCGCTGTGTCCCGGTTCCCAACAATCGGCCCACCCTCGCGACACAGGAATTGCCGACGGCTTCGACTCCCCTGCGGCCTCCTACGGGGGAGCGCCTATCACGACAAGTGGGGATCCTCTCCCCCACTGAGGCACGCTGTGAAAGTGATCAAGCCGATCGCCTGATACGTCACAACCCCTGGATGGCTTCGCCCAAGTCGGAACCGTAGGCGGCCCAACAGATGACCGAGCCGTCGAAGTCGAGCTCGCCCATGTACCAGTCGTCGTCCGCTCGTACGAGACACAGGCCGTGGAAGGCCAGGATGACGTCGGGCCGGAGTGAGACGTAGTCCGCGCGGCCGTGCTCCTCCACCACGACCAGTCGTTCGAGGGTGAGCAGGGCGGCTTCAGGATCCCCTGATGCGGAACACACTCGCTCGATCGTCCAGCCGTCCGGCAGTCCATCGTTCACCGCCACATGATCGCAGCGGGTGGCGTTTCGCAGCTACTCGTATGAGGCGGCGATCACCACGGTTGCCTCGTAGCGGACAGCCGACTCGTGGTACCCCGTCGCCGCCGCACGCGGTGTTGCTTGAGCGCGGTAATCATCTTCGTCGGACCTGGGCGACGTCCGTCGCCGGCGCCGAGCTTCGTTCGGCTACAGATCCGGTAGGTCTCCTCCAGGATGGTGCGACGGATGCCGCGCCTACACAGGTAGGCGCGGTTCGCCCAGGAGCCACAGAGCCTGTCGACGCGGGCCGTGACAGGACGCGTACGCGGTCATCCGTCACCGAGGCGAAGACCAACAGCGGCTTTGCCCCTGCCCGACCGCCGACGAATTTTCTGCGGAAAATCGCCGGGCCGCGCCCCCTGGCCCCGGACGCAGTCGTGCTGTCCGGAGCTCACCGCGCGACAACTACCCATCTGCTTATGCCGGTCGCAGGAGCGCCCACCGCACCGGTTCTGGTAGGCGACGCCGATGGACACTGCCACGATGACGAACATTCATCGTGGGCCACACCCATCCAGTCCGAGGTAGACGCGCCGTTTCCTCCATGCTGGATCAGCCACCTCAACGGCTCCCCCACATAAAACTGAGCTCCCGTCACAACCGCAGGCCAATGATGCGGCTCCGCTGGCCCGCCCCCCACGGTCCGGCCGGGCAAGCCCACAGGGTCGTTCGTCAGCCGGCCGAGTGCCACTCCCTTCGGACTGCGGTGGACCACGCTGAGAAATTTTCCGCAGAAAATTCGGCGGACCTCGGGAGGGGTACTGGGGCGGCCCGGGGGACTGCTGGGCTCGCCCACAGGGTCGTTCGCCAGCCGGCCGAGTGCCGCTCTCTTCGGATCTCGGTGGACCAGGAAGCCAGGCTGCTGAACCGAGGCGCGAAATTTTCCGCAGAAAATTCGGGGGCCTCAAGGGAACACCGGGACGGCTCGGGGGATTGATCGGCTCCCCTAGATGACGTCACATGCCGTCCGGACCCACTCCAACGGCGTGCGTTCGCCATGCTGTGCCAGCGGCAGATCGCGCGAATCCATGAGCCCGATGCCAGCCAGCGCACACAGCTGCACTGCCGACCATCCCCCGGCGAGGCAAGAAGTGGCAGAAGCTGCTGCCCCATAGCTGTCCTGCGCGTGGAGAATTTTCTGCGGAAAATCGCTCAGCCGCGGTCCCTTGGCCGGGACACCATTGTGCCCGTGCCGAACACAGGAGCGCCCACCGCACTGGTTCTGGTAGGCGACGACGGCGGGCGCTGCCAGGATGACGACCATCCATCCTCAACCACGCCCGTCCAGGTCGGGACAGAATCCCGCTTCCTCCCCCCGCCAAACCGACAGCTTCGATAGCTCCCCCACCCACCGCTGAGCCCCACCACAACCGCAAGCCGATGCTGGAGCCCTCAGCCGGAATGGACCGACGCGTTCTGCCCGAGCTCGCCCGCAGGATCGTTCGCCAGTCGGCTGAGTGACGATCCCTTCAGACCGCCATGGACCAGACAGCCGGAGTGCTGAACCACGCCGCGAAATTTTCCGCAGAAAATTCGATGGCCCTCAGAAAGCACACCGGGACGGCCCGCCGGTTGCTCAGCTGACATACCGCCTGCGCCGGTAGCAAGCGACGGCACAGCGCGGCCCGAACCGGGGGAGGATCGCGGGGGAGTCGCGGAGAACCCGGCTCACCGCGAGCCCCCGCCTCGCCCGCGACGTCGAGAACGACCGCCCCAGGCCGTGTCAGTCGACCTGATCCACTGCGGCCCAAGCACGACCGAAGGTCCGCCAGCGGGCCGCCGCTTCCGCAGCGCCCAGTCCGAAGGCGCAGAATTTTCTGCGGAAAATTCAGAGGGATAGCTGAGCCAGCGGGGGAGCGGCAGCCCGATCCAGATGACGCGTCGGCCCCACTCGCTCACTGCCTCCTGAATTTTCCGCAGAAAATTCAGGAGGCAGCAAATGGTCGATCAAAGTCGGCAGCTTCGGTTCGGTGGGCCGTCAGGTTCGACGAACCCTGTCGACGCGGCGTCGTATCCACTGCCACGATGTCCCGATGTCCTCCTCTCTTCTCGCGGAACCGTGGCTGCGAGGCGTCGCGGCCAACCGGGCTGCGCCGTCCGAGGTTCTGCTGCGTCTACTGGCCCCGCAGGGGCGCGTTGCCTGGACGGCCCTCTGCCAGGAACGCGCTCTTCCCCCCGAGGTCGTCGAGGCGGTGCTCGCACACCCTGAGCAGACGGTCCGCCGCGCCTTCGCCCGCAACCGGCACGCCGTTCCCGAACAGCGCGGCCGACTGGTCGACGACCCCGATGCCTTCGTCCGCGCAAGCCTTGCCGCAGGTCCGCGCCCACGTCTGAACAGGGCCGAGCCGCTGCCCGACGACGTCCTGGAAATCCTGCTGACCACCCGCGACGAACACCGCCGGGAGCAGTTGCTCAGCGCGGACGAGATCCGGCAGGAGCTGGCGTTCTCCGGGCAGATCCGTGCATCGTTCCGCCGTAGGATGCTCGACCACCCGAACCCCGTGCTTCGGGCCCAGGCCGCCAGCCTGTGGCTGTGGCTGACTCCCGGCCAGCGCGACGCGCTCCTGGCCGACCCGGATCCCACCGTCTCGGAGACCGCCCGTGACCGCCGCCGGATCCTGGACCCGGCGGCGATGGAAGCGGAGCTGCCGGAACGCGCCTGTCACTCCCGGAATCTTCTGCTCATCAGCTACGCCGTCTCCCACGCCGTGGCCGAGCAGTGCCTCGCCGAACGGCGCGACCTGTGGTCGCTTGCCCGCAACCCCCATACGCCCGGCGACATCGTCGCCCGCCTCGCCCACGACCCCGATCCGGACGTGCGCAAGCAGGTGGCCGCCAGAGCCGACCTGGACCCGCCGCTCCTGACGGAACTGGCCCAGGACCCGGACAGCGCCGTACGGGCCCGGGCCCTGCTGCACCCGTTGCCGCGGACCTGGCCGCAGCGCGCCGCCATCGACCGGGTCTTCGGGCACGCCGTCGAGGACATCGGCGCTGTCGGCGAGATGTTCGTCGAGCCGGGGACGAGCTGGTACGAGGCGTGCGCCGCGTCTGCGGATCCTCGGCTGCGCCGAGTCGCCGCGACCTGCCCCCTGCTGTCGGCGGAGCTGGTGCACCGTCTGGCCAAGGACCCCGACGCGGACGTGCGCCACCTGCTGTCCTTCAACCACCCGCTGGCACCGCCCGCACTCGTTCTCGACGCCTTCATCGCCGCACCGCGCCAGCGGCCCTATCTGCTCACGCTGCCCCGCCTGCCCCGCACCGGCCTGGACCACCTGCTCGACCACGACGACCCGGACGTCCGCGCCCTGGCCGCCTCCGACGCCGGCCTGGACCAGCTGCCCGTCCATCTGCTCGCCGACCCCGAACCCCGCGTCCGTCAAGCCGCGGCAGCCAATCCGCGCCTTCCTCTCGACCTGCTCTCGGCTCTGCTGAACGATCCGGAGCACGCGGAAGGAGCCGCAGCCAACCCGAACCTGGCAGCTGACCGCCTCCACGAGTTGCTCGACCTCTGCGGACTGCCCGGAGCCGCAACCCGGTGAGGCCCCGACGGTCGCGAGGTTTCAGCGGCCGCTCCCGATGCCCAGGAGACGGAGCAACAGCATCGCGGCAGCGTCCGAACTACGTGCCGCCGCCTTGACGAACGTGTGGTCGTCGAACGAACTGGCGTGCCCGTGGCCAAGTCCGTAGCCGGAGGCGACGGCCCGGGAGCGCCCGGTTAGGCTGAAGCGGCACGTCAACGGCCGTGGGAGGCCGGGGACGGTCCTGAACGAGGGGGAGCATGAGCGAGCTCGACGACCTGCGGATGCGCCTGGCGGCACTGGAGACGGAGGTCGACCGGCTTCGGAAGGAGTCCGCCGCGTCGCGCACGGGGGCGGCGATGGCCGGCCGGGGCGGTGCGAAGGCAGCGAGAGCCGCGAAGGCGCGTACGTCGCCGCGCGGCCGCGCCCAGGGGGAGGACGAGACCGGCACGGGGGAGAGGCCGGGGGAGAGGGAGGCCGAGCCCGGTCAGGCGATGACCTGCCTCGCCGAGGCACTCGGTGTCCTGGGCGCCGGACGGGTCCGCCAGGTCGAAGTCCCGCAGACCCAAGTCCTCCGGGCCCGAGTCCTCCAGAGCGAAACCCTACGGATCCAAACGCTGCAAGCCGAAAAGCCCCGGGCCGAAGACCCGCAGACCGAGGTTCCGCAGGCCCTCACCCCAGCCCTGGAACACCCGGACCGCACGCCCCCGCAGCACGGCCGGTTCCTGGACAGCCTCCTGGCGGGCCAGTCGGCCCTCTTCGAGGAGAAGCGCCGCCCGGACGCCGAGCCGTAACCGCCGGACGAAAAGCAGCCGTCTGAGCAGAACGGCGTGGGTGCGAGTGCACCCACGCCGATACGGTCACGCCTTCGGAAGCGTTATCCCCAGTTCGAGCATCGCCGGCGAGGCCGGGCCGCCCTCGGAGCGCTCGGTCTTGTACCCCTTGACGCCGGGGGCGACGGTGCGCGGGTCGACGGCCTCGGAGGGGGCGCCGGTGGAGTAGAGGCCCTCGGGGTCCTGGTCGCGGTCGTGCGGCAGGAGCCAGAAGACGCGGCGGCGGAAGGTGCCGGAGGCCCGGGAGGACCTGGCGTCGGGACCGAGGATGGCATAGCCGACCATGCGGCCGTCGCGGTGGTAGGCGGGGCGGCCGCGGCGGGTGGTGAGGCGGTCCAGGGACTGGCGCACGTAGTCGAGGTCGGTGGTGTCCTCAAGCCAGACGAGATCGGTTTCGTGGGCGAGCTCGGCCGGGTCGATCAGCGCGCTCACGCGTTCTGCTCCTCTGTGTCGTCGGTGATCAGGCCGATGCCCGGGTAGTACTTGCGACTGTTGGACAGGACCATCTCCTTGGGGGAGGTCATACCCAGTGTCTCGCGAACTCGTGCAGCGAACGCACGACCGGATACGGGATTGGCGCCTTCGAATCCGCACCAGCGGGTGTACGCGCCGAAGAGCTGGGACTGTTCGGCGCGCATGCCCTCGCCTGTGATGCAGGCCTCCTTGAGGAAGCGGCCCACGTGATCCTCGGTCTCGGCGTAGGCGGTGGTGGCGACCTGGACGCGCTGGGGGCCGGCGAGGTCCTTCTCGCCGGCGAAGTAGCGGCGGGCGCCGTCGATGAGCCAGGCGAGGATGCCGGGGCCCTCCTCGGCGACGAGGACGTGGGCCAGGTTGTCGATCTTACGTTCCTCGGGGACGACCCGTTCGAACGGGATCAGGCGCATGCGGCGCCAGAAGGCGAAGCCGCCGGTGCCGACCTCGGGGCGGTGGTTGCCGAGCAGCCAGAGCTTGTGGGTCGGTTCGAAGGAGAAGAAGTCCTGGCGCATCCGGCGGGCCTTGATCTTGTCGCCGCCGGTGAGGAGCTTCACCCGGGCCTCGTCGAAGCGGTCGCCGGGCTTGAGCTCGGAGCAGACGATGATGCGTCGGCCGTGGAGTTCGGCGAGGTCGGTGGGGTGCCCATCGAAGGTCTTGGCCATCAGGAAGCCGGGCGGGGCGGCGTCCGCGTAGTCGCCGAGGAGCTGGATCATGACGTCCAGCAGGACGCTCTTGCCGTTCTTGCCCTGGCCGTAGAGGAACGGCATGACCTGGGCGCCGACATCGCCGCTGATCGAGTAGCCGAGCAGCAGGTGGAGGAAGTCGCGGGTCTGCCGGCCTTCCTTGTCGTCGCCGAAGGTGTCGGTGAGGAAGCGGTCCCAGCGCGGGGTCCGCATCCGGGCGGGGGCCAGGGTGGTGGAGCGGGAGTGGTGGTGGACCTTCGGGTCGGGCGGGACGATGGCGCCGGTGCGCAGGTCGACCACGCCGCCGGGGGTGCACAGGGCGTAGGCGTCGGCGTCCAGGAGAGCGGCGTTGAGGACCATGCCCGGAGCGGACTTCGCCTGGGCGAGCATGGCGTTCATGCCCGAGGTGGAGAGGGCCCGGCGGCGGTGCCGACGCAGATCGGTGTTGGTGTAGACGCCGCGGGAGTCGTGGGTGGCGATGCTCTCGGCCATCTCGCCGGCGGCCCACAGGACGGTGTCGTCCTCGTCGAGCTGCCAGCGGTGCGCCGCCCAGCGATACCAGCCGAGGCCGGGGACGTGGCGGTAGTCGCCTCCGTAGAGGTGGACGAAGAGCTTGGCGTTGCCCCGGTCGGACAGCGAGTCGGGCAGGAGACCGTGCGCGCTCGCCTCCGGCCCCGCCGGGGCCTGCTTGCTCTCCTGAACAGGCTCGGGGGCCGGCGCAGGTTCGGCGGACGGGGTGTCGAGAAGGCTCTCCTGGACGGGGGTGCCGTGCCAGGGGGGCGGGGAGGCTGGGCCGGGGACCGGCGGGTACTCCAGGATCTGCTGGGCCGTGGCCACGGGATCGAAGACCGTCCTCTTGCGGGTGCTGTCGTTCATCCGCGTGCCTTCCCGACGTGCAGGGGCTGTCGGGCGCCGGCGGCGAGGCCGGAGCGGATGACGGCGGAGCTTTGCCTGTCCTGGCTGGGGCGGGCGGTGCGGGCCGCGTCCAGCAGGAGCCGCTCGGCGGCGGTGTGGGTCAGGTGACCGGCGGAGACCAGGCCTCCCATCGTGTAGGCGGCGCGGTTGAGTTTGCCGGTGAAACCGGCCCCCTCGGGGGTGGTGGCGCAGTCGGTGACGTCCTGGAGGACGGTGTCGAGGACTCGCTCGGCCCCGCGCTTGCCGCCGCCTGCCGCGACGACGGCCGCGCGGCCGCGGTCGGGGACGGACGGCTGGGAGGGGCGCGGGGTACTGGGCTGGTCCTTGAGGTGGCCGGTGCGGACGAGTTCGTCGCTGAGCCACTGGGGCAGGGGCGCGGGGGTCCTTGCCCCGGGGAGCGCGGTGTAGGTACCGGCGGTGGTCACGGTGCCGGGGGCGACGATGTATCCGCCGTGGGCGCGCACGTCGACCTGCCAGGCCAGGGCCCGGCCGTTGGAGGAGCCGGTGGAGCAGGCGAACCTGCGGGGGGAGTCCTCCTGGTACCAGATGTGCAGCCCACCGGAGGGGGTGCGCACGCGCAGGGTCTCCGTGTCCGTCGCAGGGTCAGGAGCCTGGCGCAGGACCGCGAGCAGAGCGAGGGTGTGGTAGCCGTTCTCGAGGCCGTCGAGGTTGACGTTCTCGTGGATCGGAATCCCGGGCAGGATCCGGTCCCGGGCGGGGACGGTGCTGGGGTGGCTGTCGACGTCGATGACGACGAGACCCGCCGGGCCACAGGCGACCCCGGTACCGAAGTCCGGGTTGACGCGCCACCAAGCGGTGAGGACGTCCTGGTCGAGAGTGGCCGCGTGGAAGCCGTGGCACCAGCGACCGGCCGCAGGGCACGGGCAGTCGGCGGGACTGTGAGCCGGCTCCTGGCAGGGTTGGCAGTTGGCAGGCGGGGTCTTGCGACCTGGTGCGAGCGGGTGGACGGGCCAACCCTGGACGGCGCACCAGCGCGCGACGGCCAGCGCATCCGGCTGGCGAAACGCTCGGTCGCTCCCCACGGCCTTAGGCGCCGTCACGCTGGTCCCTCTCCCCATGGTTGGTAGCTGCTCGGACTTGAGTCGCTCGTTCAGTCGCTGAGGGCAAATAGCCAGGTCAGGGCACTGGTGGGCGCCGGATCAGCGACTGAAGCGACCGAAGTCCAGAAGATAGCTCACACAGACTATCCGAGCGAGGACGTGGGGACGCGAACTGCCGGAGTCTGCGGCGAAACTCAGCTACCGAAACCCGGGTCAGCGACCGACCCCGTTCAGTCGCTGGTTTCGGTCTCCCGGCATTTTCGCAGGTCAAAGCCGCTTTTAACAGCAAACAGCGACTGAAGCGACTGTAGCCCGGGTCTATAACGCGCACACGCACAGGGGAATGTCTTCATATACCTGACCTTGAGTCGCTTCGGTCGCTGACGGGGTGGGTGAACCTGCCCTGACCTGGGGTTTTTCCCAGCGACTGAACCCCAGCGACTGAAAGCGACTGAGTCTCTCGGGCACTGGTCCCCGGCGTGTCGCCGGACCAGGTTCTCGTGGAAGTCCCCAACTTGGGTCGCTTGGGTCGCTTCAGTAGCTCCGCCGCAGGGCCGGGAGAGTCGCTTCGATGCTGTGACCTGGGACTATGTCCGCAGGAGCGATCAGTGCCTGAACACCTCCAGCACCGAGTCGCTGAGTCGCTTGGGTCGCCCCTGCCCTCCGAGGACAGTGCCGTTGCCCTGCTGTCCCGGTACGCACGGCCTGTTTGTGGCACCGGATCCGGTTCGGTCGCTGGGGGCCTGAGCCGGCGGAGGGCCCGTAGCCCCAGGATGTGACCCGGCAGGGCAGCTACTGAAGCGACCCAAGCGACCGAGTTCCCGACTTGGTGGAGAAAGCAACGGGCCCGCGGTTCCGTCGGCCGACGGCCGAGTTCGTTGCTGAGGACGTGCTTGGAGTCCGCCGGGGCGGTCCGTGTTGCCCGACACGCCGTCCTCAGACTTGTAGCGGGGTGTACGCCGAACTACGATTCGCCGGTATGAAGCAGCTGAACGTGCGACTGGACGACGCCGTGCACGAGGCGCTGGAGCAGCGGGCGGAGGCCGCCGGGCTGAGCCTGACGGACTATGCGCGCAAGGTGCTGGCCGAGGAGGCGGACGAGCGGCGCGAACGGTTCCTGACAGCCGCGGCGCACTTCGCGCCGACGTGGGCGCCGACGTTCGAGGCCGAGTTCGGGCCCTACCCGCAGAGCACCCGTGGCGCCGCGGCGGACGCCGCGTGATCCTCCAGATAGACCGGGCGTGGCTGCTTGACATCGCCCACCAGTTCCTGCCCGCCGATCCGGACGTCACCGACTACGGCACCCTGGCCGCCGCGGTCGCCCGCCACCTCGACGAGGTCATGGACGTGCCGGTGTACGGCGAGGTGCACCAGCGGGCCGCGGCCCTCATGCACCAGCTGATCCGCGTCCCGGCCCTGGAGTTCGCCAACGAGCACTTCGCCGCTGTCGTGGCCGCCTCCTACCTCAGCGCCTCCGGGGTCATCGTCACCGCGGAGCCCAAGCAGGCCGCCGACCTGGCCGCCCGCATCCGCGCCGGGGACGCGGACGTCCGCGAGACGGCGGACGCCGTCCGCACCTGGTACCGCTGACCCCGGTCGACGACCGGTCAGCCGGCATCTGGAAGGCGCCGGGCTCCCGGCACGGTCCTGCGGTCCGCGTTTCCGGAGCACGACGGTCGGGCAGCCGGGGGAGCCCCGCGGCGCTGTCCGGTGACGAGTGGCGGTCATCGAGGGCACGGCCCCAGCAGCTACCGAAGGCACCGGACAGCGACTGTCAGACCGGCATGCAATCGTGTGTGGACGGGTGGCGCTCGCGGAGGGCCAGGCCGCGCTGACGACGAACGAACGGGGGGCCGCGATGACGGGCTGGGACGGTGTGACCTGGAACAGCTGGCGGGACCACGACGACATCCGTGCGCGGCTCGACGCAGGAGCCGACCCGGACGTGTGGGGCGGGGGTCTCCGCCCCCTGCACCAGGCCGCGGGGTTCGGCTCGTCCGAGGTGGTGGCCGAACTGACGCGCCGGGTGTCGGACGTGGACGCGCTGGAGAACGGGACGACGGCCCTGTGGGAGGCCGTCATGGAGAACCGGCCGGACAACGCCCGGGCCCTCGTGGCCGCAGGCGCCGACCCGTGGCGGCCCCAGCTCGGAGGCTGGTCGCCCGGCCGCATAGCTCTGGCCGGGCCAGTCCCCGATCTGTTCCCCGTGCCGGACGGACAAGCCGGCCTGACAGCGACCGAGCAGGCCACCGTCCAGCGCGGGCGGCAACTCGTCCAGGGCCTGGGCCGTTTCCCCTTCGAGGGCACCGGCCTCGCCTGCGTCGCCGCCATCGACGCCGCCGAAGCGGTCCGTCGGCTGGACGCGACTCCGTTGGACGAGGAGTTCATGGAGGACTTCCTCGACGACCCGAACGAGTACGACATGGACGAGGGCCTGCTCATCGCCGGTGTCACGACCGTGCCCGGTGGATGCGTCGTCACCCAGCCCTGGGGCTACACGCCGTCCACCCCGGGAGCGATGGCCCGGCTGACCGCCGGCACGGTCGGCTACGGCCTGTACGCCAACCCCAAGAGCGGCAACCAGGGCAGCATCGTCCGCGACGGCACCGTCGAAGCCTGGGACCTCCACCCCGGTGGCGCCCCCCTCCCGAACCACACCCCGGACGAGGTCCTGACCGGTTACCTCTACCACCACCACGCCGTCGCCCAGGCCTGCGCCTTCGCGGGCCTGCGCCCCGCCGACGCCCGCGCCGTCACCGGCCCCGCCGACGCCCGCGCCGTCACCGGCCCCGCCGACAGCTGGATACGGCTGCCAGACGTCGACTACTGGGAGCGGTGAGGGCACTGACCCGTCCGTAGGCCCGGGCTGGGCTGGGCGGGTGGCGTCCGAGGGCCCACCGGTGTGGTGACAAGCCGTGGCGGTAGGCGGTGGCGGGAGGCTGGTGCCCCGTTGGCGGACGAGGAGAGCCTGTGAGTGGGCGCAGCCCTGGCGGTGACGACGACGCGTTGGCTGCCGGTGTACGCGCTGGGGCGGCCCTGCTGGTGGGCGCGGGTTCGTGGGCTTGGGCGCGGTTCCGGGCGCGGAGCACGGCGTTGGGGGTCGGCTGAGCCGGTTCCGGGCTCAGGCGCCGGGGGTGAGGAGGGCCAGTAGCTGGTTCGCCACCGCGTCCGCGTCCGGCCCGGCCGCGTAGACGTAGTTGTCGGGGCGCACGGCGGCAGCGGCGGCGCCGAGGTCGGACAGCCAGCGACGGTGGGTGCCGTCCGGGTCGGCGACGACGGCTCCGGGGGCAGCGCCTGTGGGGGTGGGGCCGAAGCCGACGACAGTGACGCCCAGGTCGCTGAGCCGGGCCCAGTTCAGCCGGGGGAGGGCCTGTTCGGCGACCAGCAGCCGGAAGCCTCCGCCGACGATGTCGTCGAGCAGGCCCGTCCGTCGGCCGTCGCTCACCCGGCCCTGGACGGACAGTCGGCCTCCGCCGGAGGCGAACAGGCCGGGGCCGAGGTCCGGCAGCCGGATCCGGTCCGGCTCCCGGAGCGTGCGTCGGTGGGCCATCAGCGTGCGGTCGCGCTCGCGGGCGAGCACCGGGTCCCGCAGGGTGTGCTGGCGGCCGAGTTCCATGCTCGTGGCCGTCACGCCGCGTACATGCGGCTCCCGCTCGCTCTGGTAGGTGTCGAGCACCTCGGCGCCCCGGATGCCGCGCAGCACGAGATCCATCTTGAAGGCGATGTTGAGTGCGTCCCGTATCCCCGAGCAGAGCCCTTGCCCCAGAAAGGGCGGCATCTGGTGTGCGGCGTCTCCCGCGAGCAGGACCCGGCCGTCCCGCCAGCGCCTCGCGACCAGCGACTGGAAGGTGTAGGTGGCAGTACGGGCGATGTCGGCGTCGTCGCGGGACAGGTAGCGGCCCACGCGGGACCACACGCCGTCCGCCGCACGTTCCCGCCCGAAGTCGTCGTCATCGTCGAGCAGGAAGCAGAACCGCTGCCGTTCGGCACCGGTGGTGATGACGGTGGTCGGTCCCTCGGGATCGCCGATCTGCAGCATCGACGGCAGCCCCAGGTCGGCCGCGGGGCGCCGGAGGGCGAAGTCGCAGACCAGCCAGGGTTCGGAGAAGCCGAGGTCGTCCTGTTCGATGCCGAGGGCGTTCCGCACGAAGCTGTTCCCGCCGTCGCAGCCGATCACGTAGCGCGCCGCGAGGGTCGCACCGTCCGACGTGTTCAGGGTGACCTGGTCACGGTCCTGGGACAGGCCGGTGACCGTCGTGCCGAAACGGAGGTCGACGTTCGGCAGCGAGGTGCACAACGAGTGCAGCGCCGTCTCCAGGTCGGGCTGGTGGAACTGGTAGAGGTCGGCCCAACCGCTGGCGCCGACGTTGCGGAACACCTGTCGGATGAGGAGGTCACCCGCTCCGTTGCGCCACTCGTACGCGTCCTGTGTGCGCAGGGTGGGCGCCAGTTCGTCGACGAGTCCGAGCCCTTGGAGCGCGCGCATGATCTCGCCGTCGAAGCTGGCGGCCCGCGGGAGGCCGTACAGGCCGGGGTAGCGTTCGAGCACCACGACCGAGCGCCCGGCCTTGCCCAGCAGGGCCGCGAGCGTCATGCCGACCGGCCCGCAGCCGACTACGGCGATTTCGGCGGCTTCGGCGCATACGGCGGCTTCGTCGGCTTCGGTGAATGCGGTGACTTCGGTAGGGGACGGCGTCCGGTTCTCAGGGTGCCTGTGGTTCGGCATGTCCGCAGCTCCTCAGGGGTGGGACGGAGGGTGTGGTGGCCACGACGTCAGTCTCGAACGCTCCTGACGCGATGTCTAATGCATGCTTTGCACAGGGAGTTTGCGTCAGACGCAAACGAAGGGGGCGTCCGTGGCCGACCAGTTGGACCTCAACCTCTTGCGCGTGTTCGACGCGTTGATGGACACCGGCAGCGTGTCCGCGGCCGCGATGCGTCTTCATCTGTCCATTCCGGCCACCAGCAGGGCCCTGGGCCGGCTGCGACGGGCGATGAACGACCAGATCCTGGTGCGCGCCGGCCGGGGCCTCGTACCCACCCCGTTCGCCCAGCGGTCGGCCGCCAGGGTCAAGGCGCTGCTGGAGGCCGCGGCCGAACTCCGGGTGGATGCAGCGGGAAGCGACCCGCGATCGTGGCGGCGCACCTTCGCCATCCGGGTCAACGACGGACTCAGCCCCGTCCTCGCGCCCCGCCTCACCCATCGGATCGCCGCCGAGGCACCCGAGGTCCGCCTGCGGTTCGTCGCCCAGGACTCCAAGGAACCTGATCGGCTACGCGACGGCTCGCTCGACCTCGACATCGGCGTCGCCGACCCGCCCCCTCCGGACGTGCGCGCGCGAACGCTGTTCTCCGACCACTTCGTCGCCGTGGTGGCGGCACACTCCGATCTGGGAAAGGCCGCACGGCTGACGGTGGACGACCTGTGCGCCCACCCGCACATCTCCGCCTCCCGCCGGGGCCTCGCGCACGGGCCGCTGGACGAGGCCTTGCACCGCCTGGGCCGCTCCCGCCGCGTCGTCGCGGTGGTGCCCTCCTTCGCCGTGGCAGCCTTGATGGCGCTGGAGGGAGACGTCATCTGCCTCGGCCCCCGGGTGGTGGCGGAACACCTCGTCGAGCGACAGGTGCCCCTCCGGTGGCACAAGGTGCCACTGGAAATGCCGGCGGCCGACATCGAACTGCGCTGGCACCGCCGACTCGACGACGATCCCGCGTCCCGGTGGCTCCGCCGCCACGTGCTGGAAGCCGTCGGACCGCTCGCCGCCACGCTGCGCTGAACCGGACGTGAGAACCGCCGGGACCCCCCGCCAACGCACCCGCCAACGCACCCGCCAACGCCCGTTCCGTGATCGCCGCCGCGGGTGCGATCCCCGCGATGCCGTCAGGAGAAGTCCAGTACCAGCCGGCCGCGCAGGCCGCCGGCCTCCAGCAGGCGGTGGGCCTGGGCCGCCTTCTCGGCCGGCAGCACGTCGGCGACGTGCAGGGTCAGGGTGCCGTCCTCGACCTGGCGGCGCAGCGTGTTCAGCCGCTCGGTGTCGGTGATGCCGTCCGTCACCATCACCGGGCGTACGCGGATGCCGCGTTCGGCGGGGCCAGACCAGCCCCGCAGTTCGGCCAGCGTTCCGCCGTCGGCGATGGCGGGCACCGTCTCGGTGGTCTGTATCGAGCCGTCCACCAGACCGGGAACTCCCTCGGGTACCAGTGCGCGGATGCGGGCGGCGACCTCGGGTCCGCGTTCGACGACGTGGTCGGCGCCGAACCCGCGCACCCGGTCGGTGTCGTGCGGGGCGGCGTCCGCGATGACGGTCAGCCCGTCGGCCTTGGCCAGTTCGACCGCGTATCCGCCGACGGCACCGGCCGCGCCGGTCACGGCGACGGTTCCGTCCGGCGGTACGGCCAGCGCGTCCAGGGCGAGGCGCGCGGTCATGGCGTTCATGAGCAGGGTGGACGCGGCAGCGAGGTCCACCCTCTCGGGGGCCGGCACCACCGAGGCGGAGGGTACGACAATCTGCTCGGCGTAGGCTCCGCCGTGCGCGCTGGTGAACAGCACGATGGCGACCACCCGTTGGCCCACGGCAAGCCGTTCGTCGGCCCCGGGGCCGAGCTGGTCGATCACGCCTGCGGCGTCCATGCCGGGCACGAACGGGGGCCGGCGCCCGGGCATGCGCGAGGCGTGACCGCCGCTCCGCAGCATGATGTCGGTCGGGTTCACGGCCGCCGCGTGCACCCGGATACGGACCTCGCCGGGGCCCGCCTGAGGTTCGGGCAACCGCAGGACGCGCAGCACGTCCGGACCGCCGAAGTCGTAGACACCAATGGCCTTCATACCCCGTGCAATGCGTCTGTTCAGCGCCGTATTCCCGCTCAACGAGGCCGGAGCGCAGCGCACTTCGCGTCGCCGCCCGGAGACCGGCGCATCGTCCCGGCCATCAACGAACGGCTGTGACCAGCTACTGCGGGGCAGCCGGCCGTTGCGCGGGGGAGCCGCAGGAGGACATCGCCGCGCGGTCGGCCGCACTGCGGAGAACACAGAATTCATTGCCCTCAGGGTCCGCGAGGACGGCCCAGCCGGCACCATCGGGTTCCCGGCGGTCGTCGACGAGGGTGGCCCCGAGGTTCAGCAGCCGCTCGACCTCCGCCTCGCGGGTGGTCTCCGGACGCAGGCACAGGTGGACCCTGTTCTTGATCGTCTTCGGTTCCGGCACCTGGTGGAAGTACAGCAGCTGGCCCTCCGGCAGCATCACCGCAGTCTCCGGATCACCCGGGCCGTCCTCCGGGTGCAGCGGACGACCGAGCACCTCACTCCAGAACCGAGCCAGCCCGTAGGCATCCGCACAGTCGATCGCCACGTTCTGCAACACCGAGACCATGCGCGCGAGCCTGCCCGAAGCACCGCTCGGTCCGCTACCGAATTGCGGCCGGGCAGCAGACAGCGCCGGCACTTTCGCCACGGACCCCGGCTCGACCTACCCCGGCTCGGTTCACCCCGGCGGGGCCTCCACCGGGAAGTGGATCGGACTCAGCAGGTGCTGCGCCCGCTCGGGGCTCGGCCGGTTGGCCAGTCTGGGCACGATGGCCGTGCGCAGCTCGCCGATCAGCTCGGTCAGTTCCTCCGGGCTGAGCCAGAGTGCGTGCTGCCGGTAGCCCACCTGGTCGGCCATCGGGTCGGCCTGCTCGCGGTCGAGGTAGGCGTTGAACTCGGCCAGCAGGGCGGTCATCGCGGTGGCGAAGGCCTGCCGGTGATCTTCAGGGGTGAGCGAGCGGACCATCTCGGAGCCGACCACGGCTCGGTCCTGGCGCAGCCGGTAGTGCCGTTCTACCGCGCCCCTCACCCGCCGTTCCTCGGCGACCTCCAGGATTCCGCCGGCGACGAGTAGGTCGATGTGCCGGTAGACGGTGGCCTTGGAGGCCTCGGGGATGCGGTGGCGGCGCTGGCCCAGCAGGCCGCGCTGGTGGCCGGCCCCGAACTCATGCCCGACACGCCGTCGGAGCTGCTGCCGTTCGGACTCTCCGCCGCCTACTGGCTCGACCTGCGCGCGTACGACCCGGTGGCCACGGCGACCGCACTCGCGCGCCCGATGCTGATCCTCCAGGGCGGCCGGGACTACCAGGTCACCGTCGCCGACGACCTGACACGCTGGCAGGCCGCCCTGCGCTTCCGGACCCGTACGTTCGACCGGTCCGGGTGCTCGACGGTCTTCCGCGCCCCCCGAACGTACCGGGTCCGGAGGCGCCGTGCCCTCGCTGGCCGTTGAGGGGGACCGTCGGGTCCGACTGTCGTGTCCGTAGAACAGGAAGCGCCAATTCCGCCCGTGTGCTTGGGTGTTGGGAACTCCGGGGCATCGCCGACCGTTACAAGGCGGTGACGATCCGCTCACAACCGAAGCGTGGAGCGTGGCGTCCCTACAGATGACAGAGCCCGAATCGCGCCGACCGTGCTCTTCGGGCCGAGCAATCACCTCCCCTTGAAAGGGGTGCACCCGTGATCGTCTCCAAGCGGAACTCCCTGCGCCTGGCCGCCGTGACCACCGTCGCCGTGCTCTCCCTCGGGCTGGCGGGCACCGCCGCCATGGCGGCGGCCCCGGCCGCCTACCCCACGTCCACCACGCAGCAGGCCGCGGCGCAGCAGGCCGCCGCGCACGCCGGCATCACCGCCAAGCCGTCCGTCACGACCGTCCAGGCCTGGCAGCTGTTCCGGGTCACCGGCACCACCACCGGGCTCAAGGCGGGCACTGAGGTGACCCTGCAGCAGAAGCAGCACGGCAAGTGGGTCACCCTGCCGGCCTCCGTCCGCACCGACCACAACGGCTCCTACTCGCTCGGCGTGAAGCTCGGCATCAAGGGCCTGAACGAGCTGCGCATCGTCAGCGGAGACGTCGCCTCCCCCGTGTTCACCGTCACCGTGCGCTGACCCACGGCCTACGGCCCCCGCCGTCGGGGGGGGGGGGGGGGGGGGGGGGGGGGGGGGGGGGGGGGGGGGGGGGGGGGGGGGGGGGGGGGGGGGGGGGGGGGGGGGGGGGGGGGG